>NZ_JBWKZF010000026.1:0-73715 GCF_059424195.1 Caulobacter sp. GW456-12-1-14-TSB4 | reverse complement strand
GGGTTGGGGAGGGGGGTGACAGCGTTTCAGGACGGAGCTCGTTTCCGCCGCCGCATCACCCCACCCCTACCCCTCCCCATCGAGGGGAGGGGAATTGGAAAGTTGGAGATGAGACCATGAAAGACCTCGGCGGCCTGATGAAGCAGGCCCAGGCCATGCAGCAGAAACTGGCCGACGCCCAGGCGCGCCTGGCCGAGAGCACCGTTGAGGGGACCTCGGGCGGCGGCATGGTCACCGTCACCCTGAAGGGCACCGGCGAGCTGGCCAAGGTGGTGCTGGACGAGAGCCTGATCGAGCCGGGCGAGGGCGAGGTCATCGCCGACCTGGTCGTCGCCGCCCACGCCGACGCCAAGAAGAAGCTGGACGCCAAGCAGGCCCAGATGATGCAGGACGCCGCCGGCCCGATGGCGGGCCTGATGGGCGGCATGCCCGGGATGAAGTTCTAAAAACTTGGCCGCTTCCGCCGGACCCGAGATCGAGCGCCTCATCGCCCTGCTGTCCAAGCTGCCGGGTCTGGGTCCGCGTTCGGGCCGGCGGGCGGCGCTTGCCCTGCTGAAGAAGCGCGACACGCTGCTGGCGCCGCTGGCCCTGGCCATGGCGGAAGCGCAGGCCAAGGTCCGCACCTGCTCGACCTGCGGCTCGCTGGACGTCACCGATCCCTGCTCGATCTGCGCCGACCGGACGCGCGACGTGCGCCTGCTGTGCGTGGTCGAGGAGGTCGGCTCGGTCTGGGCCATGGAGCGCGGCGGCTCGTTCAAGGGCCACTACCACGTGCTGGGCGGCCTGCTGTCGGCGCTGGACGGCGTCGGCCCCGAGGCCCTGCGTATCGGCGAGCTGGCGGCCCGCGTGGCCGACGGCGAGGTGGCCGAGGTGATCCTGGCCCTGCCGGCCACGGTCGATGGCCAGACAACCGCCCACTACATCGCCGACCGCCTGGCCCGCACCAATGTGCC
Source organism: Caulobacter sp. GW456-12-1-14-TSB4 (assembly GCF_059424195.1). NCBI lineage: Bacteria > Pseudomonadati > Pseudomonadota > Alphaproteobacteria > Caulobacterales > Caulobacteraceae > Caulobacter > Caulobacter sp. GW456-12-1-14-TSB4. Next base: position 72,762 of record NZ_JBWKZF010000026.1, on the reverse strand, counting down.
GGTGACCATGCTGGCGCGCGGCGTGCCGGTCGGCGGTGACCTCGACTGGCTGGACGACGGCACCATCGCCCAGGCGCTACGGGCCCGGCGTCCGGCCTAGCAGTTTGGCGAGAGCCGTCAGGTCCAGATCGGGCGATTTGCGCCGCGACAGGTCCAGGGTGCGACGGCCCAACTCCAGATACAGATCGGCCAAGGCCGGATCGTGGGCGGCGATGGCTTGGGCCTGCGCCGCGACCGTCACGGCGTCGCCGCGCGCGATGGGACCCGTGAGCGCCTGCACCGGACCACGTTCCAGGATCGCGCCCAGGGCGTCGCGCAGGATCGGCGAGAGGATGCGCAAGGATGCGGCTTGATCGATCCCCGCCGCCGCGTGGCTGTCCAGCGCCGCCTGTACAAGCGTCGTCAGGTAGTTCGACGCGAACACCGCCCCCGCATGATAGAGCCGCCGGTCGACGGACTCGGCCAGGATCACGGGATCGCCGCCAATCGCCGTCACCGCTGGGGCCAGCAGGGTTACTGCCGCCTCATCGCCCTGCAGCGTGCAGGCCACGCCGTCGAAGGTCAGGATCTCCCGCGCCGGATCGGCGAACGCCTTGACCGGATGCAGGCTGGCCACTGCCGCGCCGCCTTGGCGCAAGGGCTCCAGCGCGGCCAGATCGCGCGCGCCGCTGCAATGGAACACCGTCAGCCCGGCTGGGCTCGTCAGCCGCTCCGCCGCCGCCTCGATCGCGCCGTCGCTGACCGAGAGCATGACGACGTCGCCCGCCTGGACGGGGATCGTGTCGTCGAAGCCCAGAACCTCGCCAGCGCCAATAAACGCCTGCGCGGCCGCCGTCCGTTCGGCGTCACGCCCGACGACCCCGGCGACCTCGAAGGCCCCATGATCGCGGAACAGCCGCCCCAGGGTCCTGCCGACCGCGCCTGGTCCGATGATCCAAAGCCGGGCCATGCCGTGCTCCCTTGCGACGCCGTCGAGCATCTAGACCGTCCGCGCCCGGATATCGAGGGCGCCCCCGCTGACAGCGCCGCTTGGTCGTGCGAAGCTTCGCATAGTCGCGTTCGGCCAGGGCCGGCGCGCCAGTGGAGGGACTGATTTCATGAGCACGCCCGAAGACAAGGCTCCCGAAGCCGAAACCGAAGCCCCGCACGTCGCCAAGGTCGGCGTCGTCGACAAGGGCCACAACGTCACCGGCTTCGCCGGCGAGCCGATCAACGGCATGATCGCCGACCTCGCCGACGGCGACGACTGATCTGGTCCATTGATCAGGACAAGGCGGCGGCCTTTAAGCCGCCGCCGACTCCCGCTAAGAACGGAGCATGAACTTCTCTGATCCGTTCCTGATCCTCGCGATCGTCTTCGCTCTCGCCGCGCTGGCCTGCGCCCTGTGGGCCGTCGCCGCCCAGCGCCGGGCCGCCAAGGCCGAGGCCCAGGCCTGGATGCTGAACGAGCGAGTGGCCCAGGCCGACGAGCGCCATCGTCTCCTGGAAGACCAGAACGCCACTCAGATCGAGCTGATCCGCGCCCAGGCGGCCCAGAGCGCCAACGCCATCGCCGAACAGCTGATCAAGCGCGCCGACGAGAACGCCAAGAGCCGCGAGCGCCTGGCCGAGGCTCGCCTGGAGGCTCAGCTGAAGCCGGTGGCCGAGACCCTGGCCAAGTTCGAGGCCCAGGTCACCGCCGTCGAGAAGACCCGCGCCGAGGAGACCGGCGGCCTCAAGGCCCAAATCGCCGCCCTGCTGGAAGCCTCGACCGCCACCCAGACCGAGGCCCGCAAGCTGTCGGCCGCCCTGCGTCGCGGGGCCGGCGTGCAAGGCCGTTGGGGGGAGCAGACTCTCAGGAACGTGCTGGAGGCCGCTGGCCTCAACAGCCGCTTCGACTTCCAGGAGCAGTTCAGCGTCGACACCGAGGAGGGCCGTCGCCGACCCGACGTCAAGGTCACCCTGCCGGGCGGCGGGGTGTTCGTGATCGACGCCAAGTGCTCGCTGAACGCCTTCCTGGAGTCGCAGGAGGCCACCGACGAGGTCCTGCGCGAGGCGGCCATGGTCCGCCACGCCGCCAGCGTCCGCGCCCACATGCAGAGCCTGTCGTCCAAGGCCTATTGGGACCAGTTCGCCGGCGAGGGCTCGCCCGACTTCGTGGCCATGTTCGTGCCCGGCGACGGCTTCCTGGCCGCCGCCCTGGATCGTCTGCCCGAGCTGATGGCCGAGGCCATGGATCGCCGCGTGGTGCTGGTCACCCCGACCACCCTGTTCGCGCTCTGCAAGGCTGTCGCCTATGGCTGGCGGGCCGAGGACCAGGCCAAGAACGCCGCCCGCATCGTCGAGGTTGGCCGCGAGCTCTACAAGCGCGTCTCGGTCATGGGCGCCCACGCCGGGGCCATGGGCAAGGCGCTGGAGAGCGCGGTGGGCAAGTACAACCAGTTCGTCGGCTCGCTGGAGAGCCAGGTCCTGACCCAGGCTCGCCGCTTCGAGGACCTCTCGGTCGATCACGAGGGCAAGGAAATCCCTGAGCCGGCGGGTATCGAGCAGGGCGTTCGTCCTCTCACGAAGTTGAGCGCTGGGCAGGCCGTGGGGCAATCTCCCACCTTGACGCTCGGAAATGACCCCACTACCTGAGTGGGATCATGGCTATCCGTCGCATCCTCACCGTCGATAACGCCGCCGATCTGGCGACGCTGAAGAAAATCTCCACCCCGGTGGAGACCGTCACCGACGAGTTGCGCGCCCTGATGGATGACATGCTGGAGACCATGTACGACGCCCCGGGCATCGGCCTGGCCGCCGTGCAGATCGGCGAGCCGATCCGGGTCATCACCATGGACCTGGCCCGCGAGGGTGAGGAGCCGGCCCCGCGCTACTTCGTCAATCCCGAGATCCTGTCGAGCTCGGAAGACGTCCTCGGCTACGAGGAAGGCTGCTTGTCGGTGCCGGAATATTTCGACGAGGTCGAGCGCCCGGCCAAGGTCACCATCCGCTACGTGAACTACCAGGGCGAGACCGTCGTCGAGGAAGCCGAGGGCCTGTACGCCGTCTGCATCCAGCACGAGATGGACCACCTGGAAGGCGTGCTCTTCATCGACCACCTGTCGCGCCTGCGCCGCGACCGCGCCATCACCAAGGTCAAGAAGGCCCGTCGCGCGGCGTAAGCCCCACTCCGCTCATCCCCGCGAAAGCGCGGACCCAAGCGGGCTATCCACGCCAAAACCTTGTCATCCCGGAAGCCTCGTAGAGGCTGTCCGGGACCCAGGGGCCGGCGCATAGCGGTTGCCCCTGGGTCCCGGCTCTCCGCTGCGCTGCGGCCGGGATGACAAGAAGAGTGGTATGGCTTCAAGGAACGGCGGCGTGGAGTGCTGGGATGATCAACGGCCTGCTGACGCTTCTTCTCCTGGCCTCGCCGTACGCCGTCGCCCCTGGCCTGTTCCAGCCCGGCCAGCCTGACCTCGGCCTTGCGACCTTACCCGGAACCCAGACCTTCACCGTCTTCGCCCCGACCGAGCGGACCGACCGCTTCAGCAACGGCGTGGTGCTGATCCCGTTCAAGGGCCGTCTGTACGCTCAGTGGCAGAGCTCGGCCCGCGACGAGGACGCCGCCGACACCTGGGTCGCCTGGAGCGTCAGCACCGACGGCAAGGCGTGGAGCCCGCCCAAGGCCCTGGCCCGCGCTGGCGACAACGGCCTGATGCGCTCCAGCGGCGGCTGGATCACCGACGGCAAGACCCTGGTCGCCTACGCCAATGTCTGGCCCGAAGGCTTCCAGTCCGGGGCCGGCGGCTATGCCGAGTACCGCACCAGCACAGACGGCCGGACCTGGAGCGCCCCGCGTCGGGTCATGGGCGCGGACGGCCAGCCGGTCGAGGGCGTGATCGAGCAGGACCCGCACCACATCGACGGCCGGACGATCGGGGCCTTCCACCTGCGCCCCGGCATGATCGCCAAGCCGTTCTTCACCGACGATCCGCTGGGCCTGACCGGCTGGACGCAAGGGAAGATGGAGAACCTCCCCCGCGACGCCTCCGCCGCCACCGCCGCCCACGAAAAGAAGCTCAGCCGCGAGATCGAGCCCAGCCTGTTCCGCCGCGCCGATGGCTGCGTGGTCATGGTGTTCCGCGACGAGGAGCTGAGCTTCCGCCAGCTGGCGTCGCAGAGCTGCGATCGCGGCGTGACCTGGACCACCCCGGCCCTGACCGACATGCCCGACGCCCGCGCCAAGCAGAGCGCCGGCAATTTGCCCGACGGCTCGGCCTATCTGGTGAATGCGCCCAACAGCGACAAGCCACGCATCCCGCTGGCGGTGACCGTCAGCAAGGACGGCAAGACCTTCGATCGCAGCTGGCTGCTGCGCGGCCAGGCCGACCTGCAGTCGCTGCGCTTCGAAGGCCAGTACAAGCGCCCCGGCTACCACTATCCCAAGAGCGTGGTCTGGAACGGCTACCTCTATGTCGGCTACGCGGCCAACAAGGAGGACGTTCAGGTCACCCGCGTCCCGCTGAAGGCGCTAGAACTGAACGAATGAGAGCCGGTTGCCGTCGGGATCGCGCACCTGGAAATCCAGGCCGCCCCAGGTCTGCTCGACCAGCGGCTGGACGAGATCGGCGCCGGCCGCCTCGACCTCCGCGAACAGGGCCCGGACATCGGTGACCTCGATGGTCGCCAGGATCAGCGACTCCTCGCGCGCCGCCAGTTGCGCGAAGTTGGGCTGGTCGACGTGGCGCAGGTGCAGGACGACGCCGTCGCGGCTGACCGCGCCGTAGAACACCGGCTCGCCGTGCAGGAAATCGACGGTGAAGCCCAGGCGCTGGGCGTAGTATCCCGCCGCCGCCGCGACATCGCGGACGAACAGGATCGGCGTGATGCGGGTCAGGCTCATCGCGAGCGCTCCTGATCGTTGTCGTACGGCGTCCCGTCGCGATGGCGGTAGACGCCTTCGCCGTCGCGCAGGACGAGGTCGATGTCAGGATAGTCGCAGCCGTCCTGGTCCGGCCGGCGCGAGCCGATCTCCAGCAGCAGGACGTCCTTGTCCGAGCGGTTCTGGAAGTGGTGGCCGTTGGCGACGCCGGCCTTGAAGCCCGCGCAGTCGCCGGCCTTCAGCACCGTCTCGCCATCATTTTCGACCAGCACCACCTCGCCCTCGACCACCCAGGTGAACTCGTCCTCGGCCGTGTGCCAGTGGCGCTGGCTGGACCACACGCCGGGTTCCAGGCGCAGCAGGTTGACCCCGAACTGATCGAGCCCGACGGCGTCGCCCAGCTTGGTGCGGTGGCGCTTCAGGCAGGGGTCGTTGAACGGCGCCGGATAGGCCGTGCCGACGCGGGTCGGGGCGGTGGAGAGATCGATCTTGGGCATGTCGGCCCCAAATGGTGTTTCGAGCGGGTTTGCGTCTCGCGGGAGGGAAGCCTAAAGCCAGGATCATGACCAGCCCCGCGCCCGCTTCCGTCAGCATCGACCCTGTCGAACTCGCCCAGGCCCTGATCCGGCGTCCGTCGGTGACCCCGGCCGATGCAGGCGCGATGGACACCTTGCAGCGCCAGCTGGAGGCTCTGGGCTTCAATTGCCGCCGGATGAAGTTCGGCGAGATCGAGAACCTCTACGCCCGTCGCGGGACGGCGCGGCCGAACCTGTGCTTCGCGGGCCATACCGACGTGGTGCCGGTGGGCGATGACGCCGCCTGGACCGCCGGGCCGTTCGAGGCCGAGATCAAGGACGGGGTGCTCTACGGCCGGGGCGCGGTCGACATGAAGTCGGCCATCGCCGCCTTCGTCGCCGCCGTCGCCAAGGTTCCCGAGCACGCCGGCTCGATCAGCTTCCTGATCACCGGCGACGAGGAGGGCGTGGCCGAGGACGGAACGGTCAAGGTCGTCGAGGCCCTGGCCGCCGAGGGCGAGATCATCGACCACTGCATCGTCGGCGAGCCGACGTCGGCGAACTTGCTGGGGGACATGGTCAAGATCGGCCGGCGCGGCAGCATCAACGCCTGGATCGCGGTCGATGGCAAGCAAGGCCACGTGGCCTATCCGCACCGGGCGGCCAACCCGATCCCGGTGCTGGTCGACATCCTCTCGCGTCTGCAGGCCCGCGTGCTGGACGACGGCTATACCGGCTTCCAGCCGTCGAACCTGGAGGTGACGACGGTCGATGTCGGCAACACCGCCACCAACGTCATTCCGGCTTCCGCGAAAGCCCGCGTGAACATCCGCTTCAACCCGGCCCACAAGGGCCACGAGCTGGCCAGCTGGATCGAGCAGGAGTGTCGCGAGGCCGCCGAGGGCTTCTCGGGCCGCGTCGAGGTGCTGTGCAAGATCAGCGGCGAGGCCTTCCTGACCGAGCCGGGCGCCTTCACCGACGTGATCGTGGCCGCCGTCGGCGACGCCACGGGCCGCGTGCCGGAGCTGTCGACCACCGGCGGCACCAGCGACGCCCGCTTCATCCGCGCCCTGTGCCCTGTGGTCGAGTTCGGCCTGGTCGGCTCGACCATGCACCAGGTCGACGAGCGCGTGCCGGTCGAGGAGGTGCGCCACCTGGCCAACGCCTACGAGGCCCTGATCAACCGCTACTTCGCGGCGTTCGCTTAAAGGCCGGAGCGTCGGGCATGAAGGCGCTCTCGATTCCCGACGTGCTGGCCGAGGTGGCGGTGCTGGTGAAGCCGCACTTCGGCAAGGGTCGCACCGCCGACTACATCCCGGAACTGTCGGGCGTGCCGGGCGGCAAGTTCGGCATGGCCGTGCGCACGGTCGCCGGCGACGAGCACGTGATCGGCGACGCCGACGAGGGCTTCTCGGTCCAGAGCATCACCAAGGTCTTCGCCCTGGGCCTGGCGCTGAACCGTCTGGGCGACGAGACCTGGACGCGGGTCGGCAAGGAGCCGTCGGGCACGCCGTTCAACCACCTCTCCTTGCTGGAAGCCGAGCAGGGCGTGCCGCGCAATCCGTTCATCAACGCCGGCGCCCTGGCCGTCACCGACATCCTGATGGACGTCACCCGCGACCCGGCCGCCCTGGTCCGTGACTTCGCCGGCTTCCTTTGTGACGAGCGGCTGGAGATCGATCCGACCGTGGCGGCGTCCGAACTGGCCAACGCCTGGCAGAACCGCGCCATCGCCAGCCTGATGCGCGGCAAGGGCACCCTGACCCACGATCCCGAGAGCGTGGTGGCCGCCTACTGCCGACAGTGCGCCCTGACCATGAGCTGCCGCCAGCTGGCCCGCGCCTTCCTGCCCCTGGCGGCGGGCGGCTTTTCGCCGGTGGCGCAGGAGACGGTGTTCCCCGAGCGCCTGACCCGGCGGCTGAACGCCCTGCTGCTGACCTGTGGCATCTATGACAGCGTCGGCAACTTCGCCTACCGCGTGGGCCTGCCCAGCAAGAGCGGCGTCGGCGGCGGCATCGTCTCGGTGATCCCAGGCAAGGCGACGATCGCGGTGTGGTCACCGGAGCTGGATCGGTTCGGCACCAGCGTGGTCGGCACGGCGGCGCTGGAGGCCTTCAGCCAGATCACCAACTGCTCGGTGCTTTAGGCGCCGTAGCCCACGCCCACCAGATATAGCCCATCTGCCGGGGCCACGGGCCCGCACTCGCGACGGTCCTTGGCTTCCAGCGCGGCCTTGACGTCGTCCGGCGTCCAGCGTCCCGCGCCGACCTCGGCCAGGGTGCCGGTCATCGAGCGGACCTGGCGGTGCAGGAAGCTCCGCGCCTCGAAGTCGAGATGGATCTCCTCGCCGACCCGGCGCACGCGGGCGACGTCGAGGGTCTTCACCGGGCTCTTGGCCTGGCAGTGCATGTCGCGGAAGGTCGTGAAGTCGTGCAGGCCGATCAGATGCTGGGCGGCGGCGTGCATGGCGTCGGCGTCCAGGTCCTTCTTCACGTGCCAGACCTTGCCCTTGTCCAGGGCCGGCGGGGCGCGACGGTTGAGGATGCGGTAGAGGTAACGGCGTTCATTGGCCGAGAACCGCGCGTGCCAGTCGCCCTCGGCGATCTCGGCGGACAAGATCGACACCGCCTCGCGCATCAGGTGGGCGTTGAGGGCGTTCAGCACCGTCTGGGCGGGCCAGTCCTTCTCGAGATCGACATGCACCACCTGGCCGGTGGCGTGGACGCCGGTGTCGGTGCGGCCGGCGGCGGCGATGCGCACGGTCTCGCCGCTGAACGCCGTCACCGCCGTCTCGATCGCGCCCTGCACCGACGGCAGCACGGCCTGGGCCTGGAAGCCCGAATAGGGCCGGCCATCATACTCGACGAGGAGGCGGTAGCGGGGCATCAGGCCAGGACGGTTCCGGCCGCGACCGGGAAGCCGCGCGTGAAGGTCTCGGCGTCCTGGACGCCCTTGCCTTCGCGCTGGGCCTTGAGGAGGCGGACGGAGCCTTCGCCACAGGCGATCAGCAGGCCGTCGTCCAGCGCCGTGCCAGATGCGCCCGAGATGGTTTCGACGCGCGACAGCAGGGCCTTCACACGCACCGGGCCCTTCTCCGACGGCGCTTCGAACCAGGCGCCGGGGAAGGGCGAGAGGCCGCGGATGTGGGCGTCGACCTCGGCGGCGGGGCGGGTCCAGTCGATGCGGGCTTCGGCCGACTTGATCTTCTTGGCGTAGGTGACGCCGTCTTCGCTCTGCGGCGTCTCGCGGGCCCCGCCGCGCTCGATGGCGGCCAGGGCCACGGGCAGCAGGCGCGCGCCGACCTCGGCCAGCTTGTCGTGCAGGGTGGCGACGGTGTCGTCGGCGGTGATGACCACTTGCTCGGACATCAGGATCGGGCCCTCGTCCAGGCCCTCGCTCATCCGCATGACCTGGACGCCGGTGACCGGGTCGCCGGCCATGATCGCCCGCTGGATCGGGGCCGCGCCACGCCAGCGGGGCAGCAGCGAGGCGTGCAGGTTGAAGCAGCCGTGGGTCGGCGCGTCGAGCACGGCCTTGACCAGGATCTGGCCGAAGGCGACCACGACGGCGGCGTCCAGCTCCAGCGCCTGGAAGGCCTCGATCTCCTCAGGCGTCTTCATCGAGACCGGCGTGCGGACCGGCAGGCCCAGCCCTTCGGCGAAGGCGTGGACGGGCGAGGGCTTCAGTTCCTGGCCGCGCCCGCGCGGGGCCGGCGGCTGGGAATAGACGGCGACGATCTCGTGGCCGGAGGCGACGAGTTCGGCGAGGCAGGTCACGGCGAAGTCCGGAGTGCCGAGGAAGGCGATGCGCATGGCGGGGGTTTAGACGGCCCAGCGTCCGGACGCAAAGGTGAGTCGGAACCTAGGCCGTGGGCTTCCGTTATCCAGCCGACGCAGAGCCTGCCTGAGCAGGCTCTGACCCTTGAAACTAAGAGCGCGCTTGTGGGCGAAACCGCTCACACTTTCGCCCGCGCGCTCTGGAAGGAGCACGACCATGCGTTCCAAGCTGATGCTGATCGCCGCCGCCGGGGCGGCCCTGACCCTCGCCGCCTGCTCGCAGGAACACGCCACCGAGGTGAAGGAGGGCGCGAAAGCCGCCGCCTCCGACATCAAGGACGCCGCCCACAACATCGCCAACGACCCCGACGTGAAGGAGGCCGGCACGGCGATCAAGGAAAGCACCAAGGAAACCGCCGCCGACCTCAAGGAAGCCGCCGGCGAGGCCACCGACAAGGCTCAGGAGCTGGGCGCGAAGGCCGGCGACAAGGCCAAGGAAGCTGGCAGCGACCTGAAGCAGGACGCCAAGAAGGGCGCGGCCGAGAGCAAGAAGCAGCTGAACGAAGCGACGCACTAGGAACCGAAACCTCGCCCTTCGACGGGCTCAGGGTGAGGTTTCTACTGATGCGCCGGAAATAGCCCTCGCCCTGAGCTTGTCGAAGGGCGAGGGCGGTTCCGCGGCGCTTAGTCCCGCAGCAGGTCGTTGATGCTGGTCTTCGACCGCGTCTGGGCGTCCACCGTCTTGACGATCACGGCGCAGGCGAGGCCCAGGCCGCTCTTGGCGTCGGGGCGGCTGCCCGGGACCACGACGCTGTACGGCGGAACCTTGCCGATGTGGACCTGGCCGGTCGCGCGGTCGATGATCTGGGTCGAGGCGCTGATGAACACGCCCATCGACAGGACCGAGCCTTCACCCACGACCACGCCTTCGACGACTTCCGAGCGGGCGCCGATGAAGCAGTTGTCCTCGATGATGGTCGGGTTGGCCTGCAGGGGCTCCAGCACGCCGCCGATGCCGACGCCGCCCGACAGGTGGACGTTCTTGCCGATCTGGGCGCACGAGCCGACGGTCACCCAGGTATCGACCATCGTGCCTTCATCGACATAGCCGCCGATGTTCACGAACGACGGCATCAGGATGACGTTCTTGCCGATGTGGGCGCCGCGACGGACGATGGCGCCCGGGACGGCGCGGAAGCCGCCGGCCTCGAACTGCGGGGCGTCCCAGCCATCGAACTTGTTGGCCACCTTGTCCCACCACGGACCGACGCCGCCGCCCAGGGTGCCGGCGCGCATCACGGTGTTGGGGTTCAGGCGGAACGACAGCAGCACGGCCTTCTTCAGCCACTGGTGGGTGACCCACTCGCCATCGACCTTTTCCGAGACGCGGGCCTTGCCGCTGTCGAGCAGCAGCAGGGCTTCGTCGACGGCGGTGCGGACGGGGCCGGTGGTGGCGGCCGAGACGTCGGCGCGGGCTTCCCAGGCGGCTTCGATCTCGGTCTGGAGGTCGGCGAGGCTGACGGTCGCGGTCATTGCGGGCTTCCTTGCAGGCGGGCCGAGTTCAGGAACTCGGCCAAGTCGTTGGTGCGGAAATGGACGTGTTCGGAGGTCGAGTCCTTGGCGTGGGCCCCGACCAGGGTGGTCGTCATGCCCATGCGGGCGGCGGGGACCAGGTTCTTCTCGCTGTCCTCGAAGAAGGCGGTCCTCGGCGGATCGATGGCGTGCAGCTTGCTGATCTTGTCGAAGGTGCTCAGCGACGGCTTGGGGATGTAGTCCGCCGTCTCGATGGCGAAGACCTCGGAGAACAGGTCGCGCAGGTTCAGGTGTTTCAGCACCCGCTCGGCGTGGCCCAGCGAGCCGTTGGTGAAGATGATCCGTCGGCCGGGCAGGCGGGCGATGGCCGCGCGCAGCTCGGGGCTGGGGATCAGCTTGTCCATCGAGACGTCGTGCACCTCGTCCAGGAACGCCTTGGGCTCCATGCCGTGGTGCTGCATCAGCCCCGACAGGGTGGTGCCGTGCTCGGTGAAGTACTGCTTCTGCAGCAAGCGGGCCTCCTCACGCGGGAGGCCCGTCAGGCGTTCGACGAAGTCGGTCATCTTGACCTCGATCAGGCCCATGAACTCGCTTTCCAGCGGGTACAGGGTGTTGTCGAGATCGAACAGCCAGGTATCGACGTGGGAAAGGTCTGCGGACATCAGCGCGAGATCAGCGTGCCCGCGCCATGTTCGCTGAACAGCTCGACCAGCATGGCGTGGGGACGGCGGCCGTCCAGGATGACCACGGCCTCGACACCGGACTCGATGGCGTGGATGGCGTTCTCCAGCTTGGGGATCATGCCGCCGCTGGCCACACCGCTGTCGATCAGGCCGCGCGCGTCGTCGACGCTCATCTGGCGGATCAGTTCGCCATTGCCGTCGAGCACGCCCTTGATGTCGGTCAGCATCAGCATCCGCTTGGCCTTCAGCGCGCCCGCCAGGGCGCCGGCCACGGTGTCGGCGTTGATGTTGAAGGTCTCGCCGGCGGCCGAGACGCCGATCGGCGCGATCACCGGGATGTAGTCGGTTTCGGAGGCCAGCAGCGTCTGGATGATGTGCGGATCGACCTTGGTCGGCTCGCCCACGAAGCCCAGGTCGACGACCTGCTCGATATTGCTGTCCGGATCCTTGCGGGTGCGGGTCACCTTCTCGGCGGTGATCATGCGGGCGTCCTTGCCCGACAGGCCCACGCCGCGCACGTCGGCTTCGGCGCCGGCCTGGGTGATCCAGCTGGCGATCTCCTTGTTGATCGCGCCCGACAGGACCATCTCGGCCAATTCCATGGCGGCTCCGTCGGTGACGCGCAGGCCGTCCACGAAGGTCGACTTGACGCCGGCCTTGTCCAGCATGCGGCTGATCTGCGGACCGCCGCCGTGCACGACGACCGGATGGACGCCCAGCAGCTTGAGCAGCACCGCGTCGGCGGCGAACACCTTGGCCACGTCTTCCTGGCCCATGGCGTGGCCGCCGTATTTGATCACGACCGTTTCGCGGTCGTAGATCTGGATGTAGGGCAGGGCTTCGGCCAGGGTCTTGGCGGTGGCCCAGCCGGCTTCCTCGGCGGCGTCGTTCAAGGCTGCGGTCCCTAAGCAGAAGAATTGGGAAGGGGGAATAACGGCGCCTCGATAGCGGACCCCGTCTCCCCTGTCATCCGAAACGGACCTTAGGCCTTTTCGTCAAAGCGCCATTTCATGGCCAGCACCGCACCGGACATCAGCAGGCACGCGGTGTTGGAGGCGATCACCGGCCAGGCCTTGATCAGGCAGCCATAGGCGATCCAGCAGGCAAAGCCCGTCACCGTGACGATGTAGGTGCGCAGCGAGACGGACGAGGCGTCCTTCTCCTTCCAGATCTTGAGGATCTGTGGCGCGAAGCTGGTGATCGACAGCAGGGCGGCGGCCGTGCCGACGATGGCGGCGACCGGCGGGACCGCCATCAGGCGCTTTTCGGCGTCATGTCGATCAGGCCCCAGAGCTCGGCATAGGCCGGCGCCAGGGTCAGGCCCACCGGCACGGGACCGGGCACGTGGCCCTCGGTCATGCAGTAGGCCAGGTACGACAGGGCCGTCTTCACGCCATGCTCGGAATAGGGCTTGCCGATCACGCCGCACGCGCCGGCGAAATCGTCGGGCAGGCGCTTGACGTTGGCGGTCATGAACAGGGCGACGCCGCCGCAGTCGCTGGAGATCTTGCGGGCCACCTCGACGCCGGTCGGGCCATCGCTGAGGTGGACGTCCACCAGGGCCAGGTCAGGGTGCAGCTTCTCGGCCAGGTCGACGGCTTCATCCGAACTCATCGCGCAGCCGAGCGAGTGGCAACCCACCTCCTCGACAAGATGTTCGAGTTCGATCGCGAGGAGCATCTCGTCCTCAACGATCAACACATCGAGCGCACGCCCGGTCATACTGAAACTGTCCTTTTAGTGCGCCCCGTTCACGGGGAGCAGAATGATCACGCGGACGCCGGGTTCCGCATCGGTGGTCTCGCTCTTGGCCTTAAGTTGCTGACAAAGCAGCTGAACAATGGTGAGACCGAAGCCGGATGGCCTGACGTCCTTGTCGAGTCCAACGCCGTCGTCGGTGATTTCGATCCGGAATTCGCCCTCCTGGCGACGGACGCCGACGAAGATCCGACCGCCGCGCCCTTCCGGGAAACCGTGCCGTAGCGCGTTGGTCAGCAGCTCGTTGACCACCAGGGCGAACGGCGCGGCCTTGGCGGCGGGGATCTCGACCCGCTCCAGGTCCAGTTCGATACGGACGTCGTCGCGCTGGGCCGAGCCCATCAGGTCGGCGACCATGTCGCGGATGAAGGCCGAGACGTCGAAGCGCTCGACATCCTCGCTCTGGAACAGGCGGCGATGGACGGTGGCGATGGCGTTGACCCGGCCCAGCATGCCGCGCAGCGAGGCCTTCAGCGCCGGATCGGTGACCCGGCGGTTCTGCAGCAGCAGCAGGCTGGAGATGAGCTGGAGGTTGTTCTTGACCCGGTGGTCCACCTCGTGGAGCAGGGCGGTCTTCTGCTCCAGGGCCTCGGTCAGCGCGCGGGTGCGTTCCTCGATGATCGCCTCGAGGTCCTCGGGGCTGCGGGCCGTAGCCTGGCCCACGTCGTGCGCCGTTTCCGAAATGTCGTCCATGCCTATGGCCAAGCTCCCACCACCCCGTGGACGCTCAACGTACCTGATCGTGTCGAGTTCCCAACACAAGCTGCGCTGAAAACCCAAAACGGCGGAGATCCGATGGCCGGATCTCCCCCCCCCGTCGAGCGCGGCGAACAAGGGCAGTCGCCGCGCGATCCGAAAAGGCCCGTCCGTGCTTCCCGGTACGGGCGGGCCTTCTGGAGCTGGCTACTTCGGCTGGTAGATGCGGTCGAACACGCCGCCGTCGTTGAAGTGCGTGGCCTGGGCCTTCTTCCAGCCGCCGAAGGTGTCGTCGATCGTCACCAGCGGGATCTTCTTGAAGCGGGCCGCGTACTTGGCCGCCACGTCGGCGTTGCGCGGGCGGTAGTAGTTCTTGGCGATCAGCTCCTGGGCCAGCGGGCTGTACAGGAAGTTCAGATAACCCTCGGCGATGATGCGGGTCTTGTGACGGTCGACGTTCTTGTCGACCACGGCGACCGGCGGCTCGGCCAGGATCGAGATCGACGGATAGACGATGTCGAACTTGCCGGGCAGTTCGTCCTGGGCGAGGTAGGCCTCGTTCTCCCAGGCCAACAGCACATCGCCCAGGCCGCGCTGGGTGAAGCTGGTGGTGGCGCCGCGGGCGCCGGTGTCCAGCACGGGCACGTGCTCGAACAGGGTTTTGATGAAGGCCTCGGCCTTGGCGGGGTTGCCGCCCGGCTGCTTCAGGGCCCAGGCCCAGGCGGCGAGGTAGTTCCAGCGCGCGCCGCCCGAGGTCTTCGGGTTGGGGGTGATCACGTCGATGCCCGGCTTCACCAGGTCGCCCCAGTCCTTGATCTTCCAGGGGTTACCCTTGCGGACCAGGAACACGATGGTCGAGGTGTAGGGCGTCGAGTTCTGCGGCAGGCGCGACTGCCAGTTGGCCGGCAGCAGCTTGGCCTTGGCCGAGATTTCGTCGATGTCGTAGGCCAGCGCTAGGGTGACGACGTCGGCCTGCAGGCCGTCGATCACCGAGCGGGCCTGCTTGCCCGAGCCGCCGTGGCTCTGGTTGATCACCAAGTCCTGGCCGACCTTGCCCTTCCAGTACTTGGCGTAGGCGGCGTTGATGTCCTTGTAGAGCTCACGCGTCGGGTCGTAGCTGACGTTGAGCAGGGTGACGGGCTTGGCCTGAGCCAGGGCGTTGCCGCCCGCCATCAGGGCCGCGGCCCCCGCGCCGGCGCCGGCCAGCAGGCCTCGGCGGGTCGGAGCTTGGGAGAAGTCGCTCATGGAGACGGTCCTTTCTGGAAGGTCTTTGGCCCTGATCTTAAGGAACCGGCGCGACGGTTCTGATCGCCGCGCCGGCGGGGTTCGGAGTTAGAACGCGTATTGGCTGCGCAGGTTGATGACCTGGTAGTCCTGGCTCAGCGGGACGGCGCCGCCGGCCGGGTCCAGGCGATCGATCGAGACGTCGTAATAGCCCAGCGAGAACTTGGTCACCGGGTTGGGGAACCAGTTGATGCCGATGGTGGTGATCTTCTGCTCGCCGCCGCGGACGCGGTCGGCGGCCAGGGTCGCCAGCTCATGATAGTTCAGGTCGGCGACCGAATAGCGGGCCGCGATTTCCCAGGCGCCCCACTGACCCTTCTTCGGATCGAACGGGTGCTCGATGGCCGGGGCGTCGAACGCGAAGTTGTTGACGTTGTAGCGGCGGGCCTCGCCGGTCAGCACCCACGAGCCCTCCACGTACCAGGCCTTGAACTTCGGGTTGGTGACGCCGGCGGCCGGGTTGCGGCGATCGATGGCGATGTTGGTGTACTCGCCCTGGATCAGCAGGTTCTTCTTCTGGGCGGCGGCCTCGAAGCCGTAGTGGCGGGCGCCCTCGGCGTCGATCGCGCCGCTGGTGATCAGCTGGGTGCCGTCGACGCGCAGTTCCGGGCGATCGGTGACCGTGACGCCGTAGGCGCCGCCGACGGCGGTCTGGGCCGGGGTCACCACCTTGCTGGCGTTGGCGCCGACATGGACCAGCCAGTCCAGGCCCTTGAAGGGCACATAGGCGACGCGGCCGAGGTAGCCCAGCTGCTCGTCGAAGGTCTGGCCGTCACCGGCCTTGGCGCCGGTGATCGCGCCCGAGATCAGCCAGCGCTCGCCCAGGGCCTGGCCCTGCAAGGCGATGCGCTTGTCGGCGCCGGCCAGGCCCCGGGCCAGTTCCGAGCCCGACGGGCGTTCGGGGAACAGCGAACCGTTGGTCGAGGCCGCGTCTTCCAGGCCGACGTTGGGGGCGAAGGCGCCGACGCGGACCTTGAACGGGGCGTAGTTGTACTGGACCCACAGCTCCTGCAGCGTGCCCTGGCCGTCGGTGCCCGCCCCGCCGAAGTCGAGCAGGGCGTTGTATTCGAAGTTCCGGTAGAACTTGCCGTCGATGCCGATGCGGGCGCGGCGGAAGTTGGTGCCGCTGTTCAGGTCGCGGGCGTTGCCCAGCACGGCCGGCAGGCCCTTGTCCTGATTGTACTGGGCCGCATCCAGCTGCATCACCGCGTGCAGCGTGGCGCTGAAGGCGCCATCCCCCGACGCGATGGTCGGCCGGCCGGCCACGATGCTGACGGTGTTGGCGCTCTGAGTGGCGCGGACGTCCTTGAGGCTGGCGGCGGTGGCGGCCTTCAGGTCGGCGACCTGCTGAGCCAGGGTGGCCAGCTGGGCTTCCAGGGCGGCGATGCGGGCTTCGGCCTCTTGCGGCGAACGGGGCGCTGCGTCCTGGGCGGAAGCGGCGCCGGCGGTCGCCAGCAGGGATGCGCCAGCGATCAACGCGACGCGAAACGCGGAACGGGTCTTGCTCATCATGTGTAGTCCCCTCTCGGCGCCGCATAACGGGCCGACCTGCCTGCAGAGCCAGGGAAGACGATTATCCCTAGCTCCGGAATCGAGATTTCGGAAAGCCGGCCGTGAGTTTTTCTGGAGGCGCGGCAAAGTGTCGCGAAATACGCTGCGAATCTTCAGCGATATCAGAAGCTTGAACGGTAAAGGTTCCGTTCACGGAAAAAGCCGCCCTGGTTTCCCAGGACGGCTTTTGAACGGTTTCGGACGATTTTGAGGGGGTTGTGAGCCCTTAGAACATCGCCCGGCCAGCGAGGCGCAGGTTGTAGCGCTTCTGCTTCTTGGTGGCTTCGACGCCGCCTTCGATGCCGAGATAGGACATCGGGGTGCCGGCGCGCAGGGCGAAGCCGGCGGTCACCGCGCCGTCCTTGTCGTTCAGCGCGGCCAGGGTGAAGGGGTTGCCGCCCTTGAAGGCCGCGACCGTGTCGCCGACCGAGCCAGCCAGGGTCTGGCGATAGCCGACCCGGACTTCCGGACGCCACCAGACGTTCTTGCCGAAGTCGGCGCCCAGCACCACGCCCACTTCACCCGACAGGTTGCTGGAGGTGCGCTTGTTGACGGTCAGGTCGAAGCCGTCGCCGCCGCCGGTTTCGGCGCGCTTGCCTTCGCGCAGCCAGACATAGTCCACCCGGCCTTCGGGGCGGGCGAAGAAGCGGCCGAACTTCTGCTCGTAGGCGACGCCCGCGAAGGCGTTGGCCGTCAGGCCCTTCCAGTCGGCGTTGTTCTTCAGGATCAGGTCGGCGACGCCGTCGGCATTGTCGTCCGGCGAGATGAAACGGCGATCGCCCTTGAAGAAGCCGTAGCCCAGGCCGCCGCCGGCGTTCATGCGCAGGCCGCCGATCGAACGACGCCAGTAGGCGCCGGTCTGGATGAACGAGGCGGTGGTCTGCTCGCCGACCTTGGCGACGGTGTCGTGTTCCTCAACGCTGGTATAGGCCAGGGTCAGGCCCAGCGCGCCGCCCGCGTCGCCCATGGCCTCATAGCCGGCGACGAAGCCGAAGGCCTGGGTGTCCGAACCCAGGGTCTGGCCGGTGTCGCGACGGGTCAGCGAGGTGATCTCCTGCACCCAGATGCTGTCGGGGCCATAGCGATCGCCCGGATCGGGGCGGTACATGGTGGCGGCCGAGATCTGCTGGGTGACCGACTGCAGAGACGCGAACAGGCCCTCGCCCTGGTCGGGCAGCATCTGGTCGTAGAGGTCGCGATAGGCGTCGCGCGTGGTCTGGTTCAGGAACGTGCCGGCCAGGGCCGAGTCCTTGCCCAGAGCCTGGTAGACCGCGTCATAGGCCGAGGTCTCGGCGCGGTTCAGGCCGATCTCGGCGGCGGTCTTCTGGCGGACGTCGATATAGACGTTGTTGGCGTCGGCGCGGCTGGTGGCCGCGTACATGAACGGCGCCTGGGCCAGCAGGCCCGAGCCGATCGTGCCGACATTGATGTTGTTGCCCTGGATCACCGTGAAGGTGGTGGGCTGCTTGACCAGGTTGGCCAGGCGGATGCCCAGCTCGGCGCCAGTGGCGATGTTGGTGGCGCCCGAGACGACCAGCTTGGTGTTCACGCCGGCGGCTGGGTCGGCCGAGAACAGGATCTTGCCCTTGGCGCCGACGTTCAGGCTGGTGACGTTGATGGTGTCGGTGTTGACGATGCCCAGGCTGCCGTTGGCGACGGCGATGTCCAGCTTGCCGTCGCTGTCGGTCAGCTTGCCCAAGGCCACGCCGCCGCCGTCGATCGACAGGCGGTCCTGGCCCGCGCCGAACGACATGGCGCCCACCAGGGTGCCGCTCCACAGGTTCAGGGTGTCGTTGCCGCCGCCGAACAGCACGTCGCCGACCATCACCGGCGCGACGGTGGTCGAGGTGGTGTCGGTGCTGGTGACCGTGTCGGTGCTGGGGAAGGTCGTGGTCGAGGTGTAGTCGGTCGGGCCCTTCTGGGTGAAGGTCACGCCCGAATTGTTGGCCCGCAGGTCCAGGGCGATCGCCTGGCCGGTGGCGGTGGTCGTCGCCGTGGTGCCGTCGGCCTTGAAGCCCGGCGCGGTCAGCGCGGCGCGGATCGATCCGGTGTTGGTGATGGTCTTCAGCGTGCCGGCCTGGTCGAGGATGGCCACCGCGTCGCCGGTCTCGCCGGTGCGGGTGGCGACCAGAGCGCCGCTGTTGTTGATGGCGGTGGTGGTCGAGCCGGCGCTCAGCACCAGGGCCCGCGCATTGGCGGTGACGCCCGAGCTGGCGAACGAGGCGGCGCTGGCCGAGATCGAGCCGCGGTTCAGAATCTCGCCGACATTGGCGCCCGAGTTCAGGATCAGGCCCGTGGAGTCGGCTTCGTAGGTGGTGGCCGCCACCGTGCCGTCGTTGCGGAGACCGCCGACGATGGTGGTGGTCTGGCCGCCGCCCGCGCCGATCGAGACGCCCGTGGCGGTGACCTTGTCATAGACGCCGGCCGCCGCGATCGCGCCCTTGGTGATCAGGCCGTAGGCCAGGTCGCCGGCGCCGACGGCGCCCAGGGTGACGTTCTGCGTGGTCGAGCCGATCTGCAGCGCCGGGGCCGAGCCGAAGACGCTGATGCTGGACGAGCCGGTGCTGGTGGAGGTGATCGTGGTCGCGACGGTGTTGCCGTCCGTGCCGACCTTCGTCGAATAGTTCGTGCCCTGCATCAGCACGCCGCCGGTGACGTCGCCGGCGATGCGGACGGCCGGGCCGCCCTGCAGCAGGTCGTCGGCGTCCAGCTTGCTCAGGGCGTCGACCGTGGTCGGGCGCGAGGTGTAGCGGTAGCCGGTGGCGGTGGCGCTGCCTTGCAGGACCAGGGCGCCGTTGACGTTGGCGTCGATGGCCTGGGCGACCGAGCCCGCGCCCTGCACCGTGGTCGAGCCGCCCAGCGTCACCTTGCCGGTGACCGGGGCGGCGATGCGCACGCCGTAGCCGTTGTCGCCGGTGACGTTGATCGCGCCCAGGTGGGTGACGTTGCCGATCACCGGGCCTTCCAGCAGGATGCCGGCCGAGTTGTTGCCCTCGATCGTGATCGTGCCGGCGGCGTCGTTGATGATGTCGCCGGTGAAGGTCCCGGCGTTGGTCAGCCGGATGCCGTAGCGGTTCGACCCTTGAGCGAACGCGCCGTCCAGGTCGCCGTCCGAATCGGTGTCGGTGGGGGTGTAGTCCTCGTC
Source organism: Caulobacter sp. GW456-12-1-14-TSB4 (assembly GCF_059424195.1). Lineage (NCBI taxonomy): Bacteria > Pseudomonadati > Pseudomonadota > Alphaproteobacteria > Caulobacterales > Caulobacteraceae > Caulobacter > Caulobacter sp. GW456-12-1-14-TSB4. The sequence continues at coordinate 52,975 of NZ_JBWKZF010000026.1, read as the reverse complement.
CAGCGTGATCGCGAGCGAGTTGGTGACCGAGCCGGTCTTGCCGCCGATGACCAGCACGCCGACGCTGTTGTTCTGGCCGGTGACCTGCAGGGTGCCGGCGTTGACCACCTTGTTGTTGCTGTCCAGCGTGACGATCGCGCCCGCGGCGCCCGGCTTGATCGAGCCGTCGGCGGTGATCCGGATATCGTCCGCGGCCGTGCCCGTGGCCGTGCTGGTGGCGATCGGCGTCGTCCGCGCGGTGGTGACCGAGGTTTCCGCCAACGCGGCGAAACCCATGGCCAGAAGAGGAGCGGCCGCGACCGTCGCGACCAGGACCTTGCGCTGCATTACGAACGACACCCCATAGAAACCGGCGCATTAATTCGAGTCACGATGCGGCGAAATTGCGGTGAGTCCCGCTCGCGACACGTACTAAGGCGCCAACCGTCTATCGCATGGCATGGCGGGGCGCCATATCTGGATCGACGAATCGCCTCTCGCTTGAATCGAAGAGTCCTTCCCATGCCGCTGGCTCAGACGCCCCCGGACAGACACGACAGCGTCTCATTGCGCGTCTTCTGGCCCGTTATCGTGGGGCCGGCGGCCATATTGGGCCTGGCCGCCACCGGCGCGGCCGAGCTGGGCCCGGCCTTGCTGGCCGGTTCGGTCGCGGCCCTGGCGGGGTTCATGAGCCTGCGCCGGCTGGATCGGGCCCTGGTCTCGCCGATCTCGGGCGCGGCGCAGGCCCTGGCCGCCGACGAGGACGCGCCGCCGTTCGCCGCGATCCTGGACCGCCTGCCCGATCCCCTGATGGTGATCGCCGCCGAGGAGGCCGACGATCTGACGGGCCGCCGCTTCCTGTTCGCCAACGCCGCCGCGCGCGAGCTGTTCAAGATCCAGGCCCAGGGCGGCCTGCTGGTCACCGCCGTGCGCAATCCGCGCGTGCTGGAGGCCGTGGACGAGGCCCTGTTCGGCGGCGTCGAGGGCGTGGCCGAGTTCGAGACCGGCGGCACGCAAGGCCGGGCCTGGCTGGCCTATGCCCGGCCGCTGCGCGAGACCGGCGGCCGCTCGCGCCTGGCCCTGCTGGCCCTGCGCGACGAGACCGACGCCCGCCGCAGCGAGCGCACCCGCGCCGACTTCCTGGCCAACGCCAGTCACGAGCTGCGCACGCCGCTGGCCTCGCTGTCGGGCTTCATCGAGACCCTGCGCGGCCACGCCAAGGACGATCCGGGCGCGCGCGACAAGTTCCTGGCCATCATGCTGGCCCAGGCCGAGCGGATGTCGCGCCTGATCGACGACCTGATGAGCCTGTCGCGGATCGAGCTGAACGAGCACATCGCGCCGCTGGGCCGGGTGGACCTGGCCATGGCCGCCGTCGATGTCATCGACGCCCTGGCCCCGCAGGCCCGCGAGAAGCAGGTGAGCTTCGACCCGGTCCTGCCGCCGCGCGGCGGCGCGGTGGTCGATGGCGACCGGGACCAGATCATCCAGGTGGTCCAGAACCTGATCGACAACGCCATGAAGTACACGCCCAAGGGCGGCACGGTGCGGATCGAGATCTTCCCCGGCCTGACCGCCGAAGCCGCCGCCGCCGCCCGCGATCCGGCGGCCTCGCGCATGTCGCTGCTGACTCCGGACCACGACACGGCCGAGCGCTACGCGGTGCTGCGGGTCACCGACAGGGGCCCGGGCCTGGCCCGCGAGCACCTGCCGCGCCTGACCGAGCGCTTCTATAGAGTCGAGGGCCAGAAGAGCGGCGACCGCTCGGGCACGGGCCTTGGCCTGGCCATCGTCAAGCACATCATGAACCGCCACCGGGGCGGGCTGACGGTCGAGAGCGTCCAGGGCGAAGGCGCGACCTTCGGGGTCTACCTGCCCATGGCCAAGGCCGGGGTCGAGGCCGCCCCGGCCCCGCCGGTGGTCACCGAAGCGTAAGGCCGCCTAGAACTCCGTCCACTCGTCGGGCTTGACCGCCAGGGCCGCGCCGCCCGGTCGTTGGGCTGGGGCGCGGACCGGGGCTCTGGCCGGGGCTCGAGCCGCTGGGCGCGACACGGGCCGGTGCGGGACCGAGGCCTTGGCGGCGGCGGTGGTCGAGAAGCGGCCGACCAGGTCGGTCAGTTCGCTGGCTTCCTGCCGAAGGCTGGCCGAGGCGGCGTTGGATTCCTCGACCATGGCGGCGTTGCGCTGGGTGGTCTCGTCCATCCGGTTGACCGCGGTGTTCACCTCCGAGAGCCCGATGGCCTGCTCGCGCGAGGATTCGGCGATCTCCGAGATCAGGCCGTCGATCTGGCCGACCTTCACGGCGATGGTCGACAGGGCCTCGCCGGTGTCGCCGACCAGGCGGACGCCGCGCGCGACCTGGGCCGTGCTGCTGGCGATCAGGGCCTTGATCTCCTTGGCCGCTTCCGCCGAGCGCTGGGCCAGGGCCCGGACTTCCGAGGCGACCACGGCGAAGCCGCGACCGGCCTCGCCGGCGCGGGCGGCCTCGACCCCGGCGTTCAGGGCCAGGAGGTTGGTCTGGAAGGCAATCTCGTCGATCACCCCGATGATGCTGGTGATCTTGGTCGAGCTGGCCTCGATCTCGCCCATGGCGGCCACGGCGTCGCTGACGATCTCGCCCGAGCGGGCGGCGTCGGCGCGGGCGGCGGTGGCGGCCTCGGACGCTTGCCTGGCGCCGGTGGCGCTGCGGTTGACCGTGGCGGTGATCTCGTCAAGCGCGGCGGCGGTCTTCTCCAGGTTGGCGGCCTGCTGTTCGGTGCGCTGGGCCAGGTCCTCGGAGGCCTGCGAAATCTCCTGGGCCCCGACGCTGACGCCGTCGGTGGCGCTGGCCACCACGCCCATGGCCTCGTCCAGCGACGCCATGGCGGTGTTGAAGTCGCTGCGCACCTTGTCGAACTGCGGAGCGACCGTGTTGTCGATGCGGTAGGTGAGGTCGTTGTTGGCCAGGTGCTCCAGGCCGGCGGCGATCTCGTTGACGGCGTTGACGCGGCCGGTGACCACGGTGGCGAACTTCACGACCTTGGCGATGCGGCGCTTGTGGTCGAAGATCGGATTGTACGAGGCCTGGATCCAAACCTCGCGGCCGCCCTTGCCGACGCGCTTGAACTCGTCGGCCAGGAATTCCCCGCCGTTCAGGCGCTTCCAGAACATCACGTAGTCCGGCGAGGCGGCGTAGGCCGGATCGACGAACATGCGGTGATGGCGGCCCTGGATCTCGCCCAGCGAATAGCCGACGGCGGCCAGGAAGTTCTCGTTGGCGGTCAGGATCTCGCCGTCGGGCGTGAATTCGATGACGGCCTGGGCGCGGCTGATGGCTTCCATCTTGCCATACTCTTCGGCGGCCAGGCGCTTCTGCTCGGTGATCACCGAGGCGACCTTGACGATGCGCGTGACCTGCCCGCGTCCGTTGCGGATCGGGTTGTAGGAGGCCTGGATCCAGACCTCGACCCCGCCGCGCCCCAGGCGCAGGTATTCCTTGGCGTCGAACTCGCCGCGACCCAGCTTGCGCCAGAAGGCGGCATAGTCTTCGCTGGCGGCGTAGGCCGGCTCGACGAACAGGCTGTGATGGCGGCCGACGATCTCGTCGAGCTTGTAGCCCATGGCCGCGCAGAAGTTGGCGTTGGCCGAGAGGATCTTGCCGCTCGGGTCGAATTCGATCGTCGCTAGGGACTTGTCGAGGGCGGCCAGGGTCTCCTGGGCATGGACATGCGAACGCTTGAACATGACGCCGTCACGACTCCTTATGAGTGCGGTTGCGAGGTGCGAGCACACTGAGGGTTGCGCCCGTCAACAACTCCTGAACCGCCGGTATGTGGAATCCCCACCGTGGGGCGAGAGTCCGGCGGAGTGTCAGTCGGTTCGCATCAAGTATCTGAACAGTAATGGGAAATCACGGTTTCTCGCCAAGCTTGAAACCTGTGCGACATATCGTCCGGCGAGGCTGGGTGATCCTTGGTCGGACGCACCGGCGAGGCTGGGCCGGACCCTGTCGTCAAACTGTCATATATTCGTCGCATAAGCACAGCGCCCGGCGGTCATAGATTTCTGCGGGGGAAGGCGCGCGATCCTGCGGGGCCTTCGACACACTTGCCGCAAGATTAGCCTCACGCATGCTGACCTGGCTCTCGCTTATCGTCCTGGCGCTGTTTTCCGGCTTGGCTTTCGCCGCCGGACGCCGCCGCGCCGTGACCGCCGCTGGAGGCCGCGCCCGCGTCCTCCACTCCCTGCCGGACTACTACGGGACCTACGCGGCCCTGTGGGCCGGCATCCCCGCCGCGCTGCTGCTGCTGCTGGGCACCGCGTTCGGCGGCCGCATCGAGGATGCGATGCTGCAGTCCACGCGCCCGGCCGCCATCGCGAGCCTGGACAAGGACCGGCAGAACGTCTTCTTCAGCGACGCCCACGCGATCGCGGCCAAGCAGGCCCCGTCGGAAGTCACCTACGAAGGCGACCTGAAGGTCGCCCTGGACGCCAAGGTCGCCGAAGCCCGCCGCATCGAAACGGTCTTGAACGTCGGCATGCTGGCTGGCGCCGGCGTGCTGGCCCTGGCCGGCTTCCTGCTGGCCTTCCCGCGCATCAACGCCGATTTCCGCGCCCGCAACCGGGTCGAGGGCTGGACCAGCATCCTGCTGCTGGGCTGCTCGATCGCGGCGGTCCTGACCACCCTGGGCATCGTGCTCTCGCTGGTCTGGGAAAGCTGGCGCTTCTTCCAGAGCGTCAACCCGTTCTCGTTCCTGTTCGGCACCGAGTGGAGCCCGCAGATCGCCATGCGCGCCGACCAGGTCGCCTCGGCGGGCGCGTTCGGGGCCGTGCCGCTGTTCGCCGGCACCTTCCTGATCATGTTCCTGGCCATGCTGGTGGCGGCCCCGGTCGGCCTCTACTCGGCCATCTACCTGTCGGAATACGCCAACCGCACGACGCGCGGCGTGGTCAAGCCGCTGCTGGAGATCCTGGCCGGCGTCCCGACCGTGGTCTACGGCTTCTTCGCCGCCCTGACGGTGGGCCCGCTGTTCCGCGCCGGCTTCAACGCCATCGGCGCGGCCCTGCCGCCCGGCCCGATCGCTACCTACCTGATGGAAGTCCAGAACCAGATGGCCCTGGTGGCCGGGGTGGTGATGGGGATCATGCTGATCCCGTTCGTCTCCTCGCTGTCGGACGACATCATCAACTCGGTGCCGCAGAGCCTGCGCGACGGCAGCTACGCGATGGGCGCCACCAAGTCGGAAACGGTCAAGAAGGTCGTCCTGCCGGCCGCCCTGCCGGGCATCATGGCCGCCATGCTGCTGGCCGTGTCCCGCGCCGTCGGCGAGACCATGATCGTGACCATGGCGGCGGGCCTCCAGGCCAAGATGACCGTCAACCCGCTCGACACGGTGACGACCGTCACCGTCCAGATCGTCACGCTGCTCACCGGCGACCAGGAATTCGACAGCCCGAAAACGCTGTCGGCCTTCGGCCTGGGCCTCACCCTGTTCGTGGTGACCCTGTGCCTGAACATCATCGCCCTGCGCATCGTCCAGAAGTACCGGGAACAATATGACTGACGCGACCCTCGGCGCGGCCGCCCCGCGCTCCGCCGCCTCGACAGCCATGGAAGCCCGGCTGAAGAAGCGCCATGCCGCAGAACGCACCTTCAAGGCCCAGGGTCTGGCCGCGATCGTCGTCGCGCTGATCTTCCTGGTGGTGCTGGTCGGTCGTATCGTGGCCCAGGGCTACACGACCTTCGAAACCCACACGCTCAGCGTGCCGGTCTATCTCAACCCGGAGCGCATCGACCGCTCGGACCTCTCGGGCGTCAACTACGACTACATCGTCGCCGAAGCGATGATGAAGAAGCTGGGCGTCCAGGACGACGACCTGGGCACCACCTCGGGCAAGGTCCAGGACCTGCTGTCGCGCGACTTCGGCTTCCAGCTGCTGAACAAGCTGAAGGCCGACCCGTCGCTGATCGGCAAGACGATCACCGTGACCGGCCCGCTGAAGGCCGACGCCGACCTCTACTTTAAGGGCGAGATCAAGCGCGCGACCGCCGAGGGCGACCGCAAGCTGGACAACCAGCAGCTGGACTGGCTGGACAAGCTCGAGAAGGACGGCTCGGTGAAGTCGGGCTTCAACCTCGCCTTCTTCACCAACTCCGACTCGACCGAGCCTGAACAGGCCGGCGTGCTGGGCGCGGTGGTCGGTTCGGCGATGATGCTGATCATCACCGCCCTGATCGCGGTGCCGGTCGGCGTGATGGCCGCCACCTACCTCGAAGAGTTCGCCCCGAAGAACCGCTGGACGGACATCATCGAGGTCAACATCAACAACCTCGCCGCCGTGCCGTCGATCGTCTACGGCCTGCTGGGCCTGGCCCTGTTCATCAACTGGCTGCACGTGCCGCGCTCCTCGCCGCTGGTCGGCGGTCTGGTGCTGGCCCTGATGGCCCTGCCGACCGTGATCATCGCCACCCGCTCGGCCCTGAAGGCCGTGCCGCCCTCGATCCGCGAAGCCGCCCTGGGCGTCGGCGCGTCGAAGACCCAGACGGTCTTCCACCACGTGCTGCCGCTGGCCATGCCCGGCGTGATGACCGGCGCCATCCTGTCGCTGGCCCACGCCCTGGGCGAGACGGCGCCGCTGCTGATGATCGGCATGGTCTCGTTCGTGCCCGGCGTGCCGGAAGGCTTCACCGGCGCGGCCACCGTGCTGCCGGTCCAGGTGTTCATCTGGGAGAACGCTTCCGAGCGGGCCTTCCATGAACGCACGGCCGCCGCCATCATCGTCCTGCTCGTCTTCATGATCGTCATGAACGCCGCGGCCGTCATCCTGCGCCGCCGCTTCGAACGCCGCTGGTAGGTTTCACATGACCCGGATCCTGAACCCCAACGCTTCGCCCCTCGTCCAGGGACACGCCATGACCACCCAAAGCCCCGACGACACCGCCCACACGCCGGTGATCCACACCTCCGTCCCGCACGCCCACGCCGCCGCCTCGGTCGGCGAGGCCAAGATCAAGGCGCGCGACGTCAAGGTCTTCTACGGCGAGAAGCAGGCGCTGTTCGACGTCAACATCGACATCCCGGCCAAGTCGGTCACCGCCTTCATCGGCCCGTCGGGCTGCGGCAAGTCGACGTTCCTGCGTTGCATCAACCGCATGAACGACACCATCCCCTCGGCCCGCGTCGAGGGCTCGATCGAGATCGACGGCAATGACGTCAACCTCAAGAGCGTCGATCCGGTGGTCCTGCGCTCGCGCGTCGGCATGGTGTTCCAGAAGCCGAACCCCTTCCCGAAGACCATCTTCGAGAACGTCGCCTACGGTCCGCGCATCCACGGCCTGGCCACGCGCAAGGACGAGCTGGAAGCCATCGTCGAGAGCAGCCTGAAGAAGGCCGGTCTCTGGAACGAAGTCGCCGACCGTCTGCACCAGCCGGGCACCGGTCTGTCGGGCGGCCAGCAGCAGCGCCTGGTCATCGCCCGCGCGATCGCCGTGTCGCCGGAAGTGATCCTGATGGACGAGCCCTGCTCGGCCCTGGACCCGATCGCCACCGCCAAAATCGAGGAGCTGATCGACGAGCTGCGCAGCCAGTTCTGCATCGTCATCGTCACCCACTCGATGGCCCAGGCGGCCCGCGTCTCGCAGCGCACGGCCTTCTTCCACCTGGGCAAGCTGGTCGAGAGCGGCCCGACCGAGGAGATGTTCACCAATCCTCGCGACAGCCGCACGCAGGACTACATCACCGGCCGCTTCGGCTAAGCGGAGGGATCCCTAGATGACCGAACATACCGTCAAGTCATACGGCGAAGAGCTGGCCCACCTGACCGCCGAGGTCACCCGCATGGGCGGCCTGGTCGAGAGCCAAGTGGCCGACTGCATCGTGGCCATCGCCCGCCGCGACGGGCCGCTGGCCCAGGCCGTGGTCGCCGGCGACGAGCGCCTGGACATCCTGCAGGCCGAGATCGAGCGCAAGGCCTTCAAGCTGATCGCCCTGCGCCAGCCGATGGCCGTGGACCTTCGCCACTCGGTGGCCGCGCTGAAGATCTCGATGAGCCTCGAGCGCTGCGGCGACATGGCCAAGAACATCGCCAAGCGCGCGCTGATCCTGACCGAAGCCGATCCGATGACGGCCCTGACCCGCTCGATCGAGCGCATGGGCCGCTTGGTGCAGAGCCGCCTGAAGGACGTTCTGGACGCCTACACGACCTCGGACCTGCAGCGCGCCATCGGCGTGTGGAGCCGCGACGAGGAAGTCGACGAGCACTACAACTCGATCTTCCGCGAACTGCTCACCTACATGATGGGCGACCCGCGCACGATCAACGCCTGCGCTCATCTGCTGTTCGTGGCCAAGAACCTCGAGCGCATTGGTGACCACGCCACCAACATCGCCGAAATCATCCACTTCGAGCTGACGGGCGACGAGCTGATCTCGCAGCGCCCGAAGCTGGACGTGCTCTCGCAGTAATCATCCTAGAGGCAGCCTGAAGTGACTCCGTACGTTCTGGTGGTCGAAGACGAAGACGCCCTGGCCACCCTGCTTCACTACAACCTCGACAAGGAAGGCTATCGCGTTGGCGTGGCCGGAGATGGCGAGGAAGCCCTGATCATGGCCAACGAGCGGGCCCCGGACCTGGTCATCCTCGACTGGATGCTGCCGAAGGTCTCGGGCATCGAGGTCTGCCGCCGCCTGCGCGGCCGGTCGGAAACCCGCAACGTGCCGATCATCATGCTGACAGCGCGCGGTGAAGAGAGCGACCGCATCCGCGGCCTCGACACCGGCGCCGACGACTATGTGGTCAAGCCGTTCTCGATGGTCGAGCTGACCGCCCGCGTCCGCGCGGTGCTGCGCCGCATCCGCCCGGGCCTGGCCGACGACCGCATCACGGTCGGCGACATCATCATCGACCGGGTCGCCCACCGCGTGAAGCGGAACGGCAAGGAGATCCACCTCGGCCCGACCGAGTTCCGCCTGCTGGACTATCTGATGCAGCATCCGGGCCGGGTGTTCAGCCGCGAACAGCTGCTGGACGCCGTCTGGGGCTCGGACGTGTATGTCGAGGCCCGCACGGTCGACGTCCACATCGGCCGCCTGCGCAAGGCCCTGAACGGCACCTCGGACGGCGACCCCATCCGCACGGTGCGTTCGGCGGGCTACTCGCTGGACCTGGACGCGGCTTAGCTAAGGTTGAAGTTTGGGCGCTCGGGTCGACTGTAAATTGACAGCGACTCCGACGCGCTTCAGATTCGCTGCTGGCGGGATATGCCGGAAAAACCTTTAGTCCGCTGGCAGGTCATGGCGGACAACTTCAGAGACGGTTGCCCGTCGTTGGGCGTCCTATCAGCTTTGAGGTGCAACAGAGGCCGGGGCCCGCCACCCTTCTTCAAATTCAAAGCCAAAGTATTCGAACACTTCGCGCTGGCGTTCATTGAGCCGGCGAAGCCCCGATTGAAAAGGCATAAGCGTCAGGCCGTGATTTGCGATGATGCGGCCTTCCCTGGCCAGCCGTGGTCCGAGCGCTTTGGCATAAGTCACGTCCCAGCCGGAATGCTCTGAGTGAAGCGCCTGATAAAATGCGCTTGCTGCGATGTCCGCAATTTGAACACCGGCACACTCATGAGATCTAACTGCTCGGTATAAATCTGGATGCAGCATGTCCCAGGCAATTTGCCCTTTCGATAGATAGGGGCGCGTCTGACGGCGCAGATACTCATGATAAGCTATAAGTTGATCGTAGTTCAGGCCGCCGGCTTTTGAGAGTTCTAATTTAATAAGACGAGCTTTTCCCCATTCAGATAGGGATTTCTGTCGGCAATAGGCCGTGACTCGTTCCAATAGAACGCGTGTGCACCAATTGTAGAACGGCATTTGACTGCCGACTTTCGCCGCGCGGTCATTTTTGTATCCGTGCATGTTAGGTTTGTGGGACGCTACAACGAATACGCGGCAATCGAGTTCGCTTAGGCGCTTGCACACCGAAAGTCTGCGGGTCGGATTAAGTGTCTTGTAGTGTAGCTGAGGTCCCTGAGTTAGGCGTAGGTCAGTGCGCACCTGCCGCACCCAGTCGACTGATTTCGCGTCGTTTTCTGCTCGGACCACTACGGCCGACACAACGAACCACTCGCTGGCCCCATTTGGGTCAACAGGCTGCACCCCGCGGATGCCTGGGTCGCCAGCTTCGTCGATGTAGGCGACAAAGCCGACGTCCTTAGGGCGAGAATCCCCATACATTGCTAGGTATGAGGGCGTCTTGATTGCTCTCCGTCAATGGCAATGCTTTCGGCGGCAATGGCTTGGCCTCGGAATTCTCGATCCGGTCGTCCAAGGCTGACCCATGGGTTCCCTTTAGGTCTCCGCCGTGCGGTCCCCTTCGTCGTCGACTTGTGCAGCTAAGTCGCCCGCCGCCGCGATGCTCTCGAACAGCGCCGCCACCGTGATCGGCTTGGCCAGGTGCAGGTCGGCGCCGGCCTCCAGGCACGCCTCGACCTGATGCGGCATGGCGTTGGCGGTCAGCGAGATGATCGGGATGCGTCCCGTCCCGGCGGCCTGCTCGCGGGCCCGGATGGCGCGGATCGCGCTCAGCCCGTCCATGACCGGCATCTGGGTGTCCATCAGCACGATGTCGAAGGGCTGGCTGTCGAACGCCTCCAGGGCGATCGCGCCGTTCTCGGCCACCACCAGGTCGGCGATCTCGCCCAGCATCAGCTCGACCACGCGCTGGTTGGTCGGGTGATCCTCGGCCAGCAGCACGCGCAGGCGGTGGGCCGACGGAGCCGGTGTGGGACGGCGGACGGGCGCGGGGACCTCCGCCTCCGCCTTCGCCAGGCGGGCGGTGAAGCGGAAGGTCGCGCCCTGGCCCGGCGTCGAGTCGCAGGTGATGTCGCCGTCCATCAGCTTGGCGAAGCGCAAGGCGATGTTCAGGCCCAGGCCCGAGCCGCCGAAGCGACGCGTGATCGAGCCGTCGCCCTGGACGAAGCGCTCGAACAGGCTGTCGCGGACCTCGGGGGCGAAGCCCTCGCCGGAGTCCTGGACCTCGACCTCCAGCACGATGGCGCCGTCGTCAGCCTCGTGCGTTGCGGCCCTCACCGAGACCTTGCCCTCGCAAGTGAACTTCACCGCGTTGCTGACCAGGTTGTTGACGATCTGGCTGATCTTCAGGGCGTCGCCGACCGCGCGGTCGTGGAAGCCGTCGGCGAAATCGAGCGAGAAGCTCAAACCCTTCTGGTGGGCCAGGCCCTCGAAGGTGGCGGCGGCGGCCGTCAGGTCCTCGCGCAGGTCGAACGGCGCGGGCTCCAGCTCGACCTCGCCGGCCTCGATCTTGGCGAGATCCAGGATGCCGCTGAGCAGGGCGTTCAGCGCCTGGCCCGAGCCCAGGATCACGTCCATCATCTCGCGCTGGCGGGCGGTCAGCTCAGTCTGCGCCAGGACCTGGGCCATGCCCAGCACGCCGTTCAGGGGTGTGCGGATCTCATGGCTCATATTGGCCAGGAATTCCGACTTGGCGATGCTGGCGGCCTGGGCGCTCTGCAGGGCGGCCTCCAGGGCGGCGGCCGACTGCTTCCGCTCGGTGATGTCCTCGCTGATGATCAGCAGCAGCTTCTCGTCGCCCTCGCCGGGGATGGCGATCTTCTTGGTCTGCAGCCAGCGGTCGCCGTTGTGCGGCGTCTTCAGCGGCTCCTCGTCGATCACCCAGACGTGGTCGCTCTCCAGCACCTTGCGGTCCATCTCGGCGAAGAAGGCGGCCTGGTCGGCGGGGAAGAAGTCGGCGTCGTTGCGGCCCAGCAGGGTCTCGCGCGGCACGCCCAGCAGTTCTTCGCCGGCGCGGTTGACCAACACGAAGCGGCCGTCCTTGCCGTTCTTGACCACCAGCATGGCCGGCACGCTCTCGACCACGGCGTCGAGGAAGGCGCGCGAGTGCAGGGCCTTGGTCGGGTGCGAGGTATCGGGGATCGGCGTTTCGAGCGGGTGGTCGTGATCTGCGGCCATCTGCTCGTTAAACGAGCGGCCGATAGAGCTGACAAGCGTCGCCTTGGCCGATGCGGCCAAGCGGGACATTAGGCCGCATGGTTGCAAACGGTTGCTGACGGACCGGTTGAGGTCAGCGCCGCAGTCGCGCCAGCAGGTCGTCGCGGTAGGTGCGGCTGGTCACCACCTCGGCCCCGCTCTCCAGGGTCAGGCGCCAGGAGCCGTCCGACAGCGGCTGGGTCTCGCGCACGCGCGCCAGGTTGACCAGGGTCGAGCGGTGGCAGCGGGCGAAGACGCGCGGGTCCAGCCAACCTTCCAGGCTCTGCAGGGTGGCGCGCAGCAGGCCCTCGCGGCCGGCCCAGTGGACGACGACATAGTTGTCGGCCGCGCCGAACCGTTCGATCTCGTCCAGGGCCACCGGCACGCGGCGCGAGCCGGCCATGACCATCAGCCGTCGGCCCGGACGCTCGGGCGCGGCCTGGGCGGTCTGCTCCAGGGCCTGGCGAGCCTCGGCGAGGGCGGTCTCGAGGGCCTTGGCGCGGGCCTTCTCCTCGCGGACCTTCTGATGGTTGGCGGCGGCCAGGCCGATAGCGATGATGGCGGTGTAGAGCAGGAGAGCGATCGGCAGCTTGGACAGGGTCCGCACCGCCAGGTCGCCGCCGGGCGCGAAGGCCATGTCGACGAGGCTGGAGATCAGGGCCTCCAGCGGCACGACCAGCACGCCGGCCTGATAGAGCGCCAGCAGGCCGATGGCGCCCGTGCCATAGCGGCGCAGCAGCAGCCAGACGATCCCCGCCGCCGGCAGCCAGGCGGCATAGATCCCGCCCTGCCAGGCCAGCGACTCGACCAGTCCGACGACATGGCCCCGGTCGGCCGCCAGCCGCCGGGCGAACCAGGCGGCGCAGACCGTGGTCATCGCCCAGGCATAGGCGGTGAACGCCCACATCCAGGCGGCCGTCGGGATCGCGCTCAGGCGGCGGCGAGCGCGCGCTGCTGGCGGCGGCGCCGCAGGACCAGGACCGTGATCCAGATCGCGGCCATCGGCTGAAACAACAAGGTCGGCCAGAGCTGGCTCCATGGCGTGGGCAGGAAAGTCAGGAAGTTACCCGAGAAGGCGCTGATCACCGCACCATAGGCGCTCAACATCTTCACCAGGTGCTCATAGGTCCAGAGGTTGGCGGAAAAAGGCCAGGCCGTCGGCCGGGTGAAGCGCCACAGATCCCAGCCGCCATAGGTGAAGGCCGCATAGACCAGGGCCGCGCTGACCGCCGCCTTGTTCCCCGTCTGGCCGGTGAGCACCAGGAGCAGCACCCAGGCGCCGATGCCGACCAGGGCCAGCGTGACCGCCCAGTCCAGGGGCTTGGCCCGTTGGCGCGGATCGAGGTCCGGCCGCTTGCGCCCCAGCACCCGGACTCCGGAAAAGAGCGTGATCGTCGCCGTCGCCGACAGCGCCGCGAAATAGGCGTTGAAATGCAGCGCGGTCATCACCCAGGCCGCGGCCAGCAACAGGCTCATCAGCCCGACGAATGTCCGCCCCGACCACCGGTGCAGGCGCGAGCCCTTGCGGCTGAGGACCGGGACGACGCCGACGGCGACGAGGGCGAAGCCGCAGGCGACGTGCAGGGCGAGGGCGGGGGAGAAGAGCGTGTCCATGGCCGCCATCAAGGTTGGCCGACGGTCGCCGCGCCACCGGCTAGGGGCGAACGACGGCGCGGAGGGGCGAATGTCGCCTTTACACACGCCAAGCCTCGCTCTTCTTTGGGGCGAGGGGGCACGATGGATCCACAAGCATTCCTGGCGCCGCGCCGATGTTTCAGGGAGCCGGTTCCGGAAATCTTCCGGGCGGCGCGTCTACTCAGCGCCGCTGCCGACGCGCATCTGGCCGGCAAGGCCAAGCAGGCGGTCGCATGTCTCGAAGCGGCTGACATTCTGGCCGTACGGATGTGGACTGACTCGCTGTGGGGCAGCGCCAAGAAGCATCCGGAGCAGAGGACCTATCTTCGCGTCCGTGAAGTCGCGAATGCGCCGCCGCTCGTTCCAAAGGCCGAGCGCATGCTGGTTCGAATGCCATCCGCTTCAGAGAAGGCGGCGGTCGTGAACCGCTACGGTCACCACTGTGGCTTCTGCGGCATCCCGGTGATCCGCGCGGAAGTGCGCAAGGCCTTCGCGAAGGCCTATCCGCAGGCGGCCTACTGGGGAAACACCAATGCGACCTGCCACGCGGCCTTCCAGTGCCTCTGGCTGCAGTACGACCACATCGTCCCGCACAGCCGAGGCGGGGACAATGCGATCGAGAATCTCGTGATTACGTGCGCCGGCTGCAACTATGGGCGCGTCGGCTATACGCTCGAGGAGGTTGGGCTGCTGGACCCCAGAACCTTCGAACGGCCTTCCAGCGATTGGGATGGCCTGGAGAGGATACTTCTAAGGCCCCGATAGGCGCTGGCGCCTTGACCGGCTGCCCCGCGCGCGCCACACCCCGCGCTCATGGAAAAGCTGACCATCCTCCTCGTCGGGTCCGGCGGGCGCGAGCACGCCCTGGCCTGGAAGATCGCCCAGTCGCCGCTGTGCGGGCGCCTCGTCGCCGCCCCGGGCAATCCCGGCATCGAAGCCGTCGCCGAGCTGCGGGCGGTCAAGGTGACCGACGCCGACGGCCTCGTGGCCCTGGCCCAGGAGATCGGCGCGGACCTCGTCGTGGTCGGTCCGGAGTCGGCGCTGGAGGTCGGCCTGGCCGACAAGCTGGCCGAGGCCGGCATCCCCTGCTTCGGCGGCAGCCAGCGCGCCGCGCAGCTTGAGACGTCCAAGGCCTTCACCAAGGACTTCTGCCAGCGCCACGGCCTGCCGACGGCGGCCTATGGCGTGTTCGAGGACGCGGCTTCGGCCGGCGTCTTCCTCGACACCCTGGAAGCGCCGTTCGTGATCAAGGCCGACGGCCTGGCGGCCGGCAAGGGCGTGGTGATCGCCGCGAACCGCGCCGAAGCGGACGCCGCCGTGCTCGACATGCTGGGCGGCCGCTTCGGCTCGGCCGGCGCGCGCGTCGTGATCGAGGAGTTCATGCACGGCGAGGAGGCCTCGCTGTTCGCCCTCTGCGACGGCAAGACGGCGGTGCTGTTCGGCGCGGCCCAGGACCACAAGCGCGCCTATGACGGCGACGAGGGCCCCAACACCGGCGGCATGGGCACCTACTCCCCGCCGCCCGTCCTGACGGACGCCCTGATCGACCAGGCCTGGCGCGAGCTGATCGTCCCGACCGTCGAGGGCATGGCCGCCGAGGGCAATCCGTATGTCGGCGTGCTCTATGCCGGCCTGATGCTGACGCCGACGGGGCCGAAGCTGGTGGAATACAACGCCCGCTTCGGCGACCCCGAGTGCCAGACCCTGATGCTGCGCCTTGAGAGCGACATCGTCCCGATCCTGCTGGCCGCCGCCAAGGGCGAACTGGCCTCGGCCGAGCCGCCCAAGTGGCGCGAGGAGGCGGCGATCTGCGTGGTCCTGGCCGCCGAGGGTTATCCCGACGCCCCCAAGACCGGCGGCCGGATCCAGGGCGCCGACGCCGACTTCGGCGACGAGGCCGTGGTGTTCCACGCCGGCACGGCTCGCGAGTTCGAGGGCCGCCTGGTGGCATCGGGCGGCCGGGTGCTGAACGTCTGCGCCCTGGGCGCGACCCTGCACGAGGCTCGCGACATGGCCTATGCGGCGCTGGGCGCGATCTCGCTGGAGGGTGGCTTCTACCGCACCGACATCGGTTGGCGGGCGCTGCAGCCGCGCTAGTCGGCCGTCGCGCTATTTGGCCAGGGCTGTGGCGACAAGCGCCCGCATGACTTCGGGTGTCACGGTCCACAAGCCCCAGAGCGCCAACCCGATCAGCAAGACCTGGACCGTGAAAGAGAAGGCGGCCGGGAAGTTATGCGAGCGGTCGGGAAAGCCCTTTCGCGCCATGACCTCAAGACGCCCCAGATAGAACCAGATCGTCAGCCAGGCGAAGAACGTCACTCCCGCGGCGGAGGCTGTCGCGTAGAGCCAGGGATTGCGCGTGGCGTTGGCGAGTTGAACGAGCACGCAGACAGCCGTCATCCGCGCGAGCGTGTCGAAGATGCGTTTTGCGGCGTTGTCGCTTTGATTGATGAGCGCGCGGAGATCGTCAGCACGGGTGTCGTTAGTCGCCATGTCGTTTTCCTTGTCTGGAAGGCGAACGAAGCGAATGCGTCTTAAGATTGCATTTCAAAGCATGGTTGAGTGATCGGCATTTCACCGTGTGACTTGCCACCTGCGCTCGGCTCTCTAAACTCCCAGTTCAAACAAGCGTTGGGGAGAAGCGCCATGGCCGAAGCCGCCGAACAGTCCGCCCAGGACCTGAACTCCGGCACTAAGCCCGTCGACCCGCGCCACGCGATCGACGAAGCCAAGCTGGCCGCCTGGCTGGAGGCCAATGTCGAGGGCTATGCCGGGCCGCTGGAGGTGCGCCAGTTCAAGGGCGGCCAGTCGAACCCGACCTACCAGCTGGTCACGCCGGGCAAGCGCTACGTCCTGCGCCGCAAGCCGCCGGGCAAGCTGCTGCCCAGCGCCCACGCCGTCGACCGCGAGTACAAGGTGATCTCCGGCCTGAACAAGGCCGACTTCCCCGTCGCCCAGGCCTACGCGCTGTGCATGGACGAGGACGTCATCGGCACGATCTTCTACGTCATGGAGAACGTCGAGGGCCGCATCCTGTGGGACGGCACCCTGCCGGACTATCAGCCGGCCGAGCGCCGGGCGATCTACGAGGCCCAGATCGACACCTTGGCGGCGCTGCATAACGTCGACTACGAGGCCGTGGGCCTGGGCGACTACGGCAAGCCGGGCAACTATTTCGCCCGCCAGATCGACCGCTGGACCAAGCAGTACAAGGCGTCCGAGACCACGATCATCGCCGAGATGGACCAGCTGATCGACTGGCTGCCCAAAAGCTGTCCGGTCGACGACAAGACCTCGATCGTCCACGGCGACTACCGCCTGGACAACATGATCCTGCACCCCACCGAGCCGCGCGTGATCGCCGTGCTGGACTGGGAGCTGTCGACCCTGGGCAATCCGCTGGCCGACTTCAGCTATTTCCTGATGAACTGGGTGATGCCGTCCGACCAGCGCGGCGGCCTGTCGGGCATCGCGGACCTGGAAAGCTACGGCGTGCCGACCATCCCCGAGGCGGTCGAGCGCTACTGCAAGGCCACCGGCCGCGACGGACTACCGGAGCTGGACTGGTATTTCGCCTACAACCTCTTCAGACTGGCCGGCATCTGCCAGGGCATCGTCGGCCGCGTCCGTGACGGCACCGCCGCCAGCGCCCATGCGCAGACGATGGAAGCGCGCGTGCCGATCCTGGCCAAGGGGGCCTGGTCGTTCGCGCAGAAGGCGGGGGCCTAGTCCGAATGAAGAAGCTGCTGACGGGCGTCTGCGCCCTGGCCATCGCCGGGGCGCTGTCCGGCGTCGCGTGCGCCCAAAACACGGCAAAAGAGACGGTGTTCGTGCAGGCCGGTAAGCTGCTGGCCGACCCGGCCACCGGCAAGGTCGAGACGGCCAAGACCCTGGTGCTGGAAAACGGCAAGGTCACCAGGATCGTCGACGGCTATGTCGCCGAGCCGGGCGGCAAGGTCGTCGACCTGAAGGACAGCTTCGTCCTGCCGGGCCTGATCGACAGCCACGTCCACCTGACCCACGAGCAGAGCCCCAATTCGCGGCTCAACGCCGTCACCCGCGGCCCGGCCGACGAGGCGCTGGTCGGGGCCGGCTTCGCGCGCAAGACGCTGATGGCCGGCTTCACGACGGTCGCGGACCTCGGGGCCGACAACAAGGCGATCTTCGCCCTGCGCGACGGCATCAAGCGCGGCGACGTGCCCGGCCCCCGGATCATCGCCGCCGGCTCGGCCGTGTCGATCCACGGCGGCCACGCCGACGTCAACGGCTATGCCGAAGAGGTCATGCACGTGCTGCGGCCGACCTCGGTCTGCTCGGGCGCCGACGATTGCCGCCGCGCCACCCGCGAACAGGTCTGGCTGGGCGCCGACATCATCAAGATCACCGCCACGGGCGGGGTGCTGTCGAACACCGCCGCGGGCCTGGGCCAGCAGTTCTCGGACGATGAGCTGAAGGCCATCGTCGATGCCGCCCACCGCATGGGCCGCAAAGTCACCGCCCACGCCCACGGGACCGACGGCATCAACAGCTTCCTGCGGGCCGGGGGCGACTCGATCGAGCACGGCACCTATCTCGACAACGACAGCATCGCCCTCTTCAAGAAGAGCGGCGCCTATCTGGTCCCGACCCTGATGGCCGGCGACTTCGTCTATCGCGTGGCCTCGGGGCCGAACAACTTCCTGACCCCGGCCCAGACGGCCAAGGCCCTGGAAGCCGGTCCGAAGATGATCGACATGGCCCGCCGCGCTCACCAGGGCGGGGTCAAGATCGCGTTCGGCACCGACACCGGAGTCTCGGCCCACGGTGACAACGCCGGCGAGTTCGCGCTGCTGGTCAAGGCGGGCCTGACGCCGCTGGAGGCCATCCAGACGGCGACCGTCAATGCGGCCGACCACTTCTCGCTGTCGAGCGAGATCGGCAGCCTGGCCCCTGGCAAGTCGGCGGACCTGATCGCGGTGAAGGGCGACCCCTTGAGCGATGTGACGGTGCTGCAGCACGTGACGTCGGTGATCAAGGGCGGGGTGGTTTATAAGTAGATGCTCCCCCGTTGGGGGAGCTGTCGCGGAGCGACTGAGGGGGCTAATGCGGCTTAGGCCGAGCTGGCCCCCTCCGGCCCTCTGGGCCACCTCCCCCAAAGGGGGAGGATCTTAAAGCCCCGCCTTCGCCAGCAATTCCTCGACCGCCGCCATGTCGTCGAAGCGCGCCCGCACGGGCCAGGGCGTGACCTTCTCGCGCCATTTGGCCGGCAGGCGGACCCAGTCCTTCTCGGTGGTGACCAGCCCCGCGCCATAGGCCTGGGCGCGGCTCTCCAGCATCTTCAGCGTGGCTTCGTCATAGTCCCCATGATCCGGGAACGGGGCGAAGTCCACGAGCTGGCAGCCGGCGGCGGTGAGGGCCTTCTCGACCTTCCAAGGCTTGCCGATGCCGGCGAAGCCGACCTGCGGGCCCTTGGGCACGGGGGCGGCGGCCTCCAGGCGGGCGACCAGCACCGGCATGTCGCCAAACTGGACCAGCAGGTCGAAGTCGGGCTGGGGCATGTCGACCGGCAGCAGCACGATCACCGCGTCGGCGCGTGAGAGGCCCACCTTCAGCGGCTCGCGCATCGGGCCGGCGGGGAAGACGCGGCCGTCGCCGAACGGCCACTCGCCGCCGCGCGTCTCGCCATCGACCACGACCAGCGACAGCGCCTTGCGGACGGTCGGGTTCTGGTGGCCGTCGTCCATGACGATGGCCTGAGCCCCCGCCCCGGCGGCGGCCTTGGCCCCGGCGACACGGTCCACCGCCACCCACATCGGGAAGTCCTGGGCCAGCATCAGCGGCTCGTCGCCGACGTCCTTGGCCGTGTGGTGGGACGGATCGACCTGGACCGGTCCCTTCAGCTTGCCGCCATAGCCGCGCGAGAGGCCGTGGGCGTCGACGCCGCGCTGGCTCAGGGTCAGCAGCAGTTCGCGGACGATCGGGGTCTTGCCCGCCCCGCCCATGGTGACGTTGCCGACGCAGATCACCGGCGCGCCGACGATGGCGGACCGGGTGCGGGCGATGCGGCGGCGGGTGGCGTCGGCCCAGATCCACGACAGCGGGGTCAGCAGGGCGCGGGTCAGCGGGGCGGGGCCGCCGCTCTTCACGTACCACCAGCGAGGCGTGCCGAGTTTCATGGGACTATCTCGGGGACGAGCTCAAGGATGCGGGAGAGGCCGGCGCGGGCCTCGGCGTCGCGGGTGTCGACATAGGCGCGGGCGCGGGCGGCGCGGGCCTTGGCGGCGGCGGGATCGGCGAGATCGGCGGCGATCGCGTCGCGGAGCTTGTCCGGCGTCGTCATGACCACGCCGCCGGCCGCTTCCAGGCCCTCGAAGGCCGAGGCCCAGTTCTCGACGAACGGGCCGCTGATCGCCGGACAGTCCAGCCGCGCGGCCTCCAGCGGGTTGTGGCCGCCGATGGCGGGGACAAGGCTGCCGGCGATGACCGAGGTCCCGGCCAGGCGGAACCACAGGCCCATCTCGCCCAGGGTGTCGGCGACCAGGATGTCGGCGGGCTCACGCGACTGGCTGCGCAGGCTGGCCGAGAGGCCTCGGGCCTTGGCGAGTTCGACAATGGCCGGGCCGCGCTCGATGTGACGCGGAGCCAGGATGACCGGCGGACGGTCCGGCAGGGCGACGATGGCGTCGAGCGCGATCTCGTCTTCGCCCGAATGAGTGCTGGCGATCAGCAAGGGGAGGCGGCCGAAGCTGATGTCCGGAACCACGGGCGGCAGCGGCGCGGCGCCGAACTTCAGGTCGGCCTCGCCGGCGACCTTGCCGCCCAGGGCCTCGAAGCGCTCGTGGGCGCGGGCGTCCTGGGCCAGGATCAGGTCGAAGCCGGAGAGCAGCTTCCGTGCGGCGTCCGGGCGTTTCTTCCAGCTGGCGAAGCTGCGGTCCGACAGCTTCGCCGAGACCAGCGCCAAGCGCGTGCCGGCGGCCTTGGCCTCCAGCAGCAAGTTGGGCCACAGCTCGCTCTCGACAAAGACGGCCAGGCTGGGCTTCCAGCGGGCGATGAATCGCCGCGCCGCGCCGGGGGCGTCGACCGGGACGTACTGGTGGATCGCCCTGGCCGGCAGGCGCTTGGCCAGCAGAGCGGCCGAGGTGGTGGTGCCCGAGGTGACCAGCACGGTGACGTCGGGGCGTTCAGCGCGCAGGCGCTCGACCAGCGGCAGGATCGACAGGCTCTCGCCGACGCTGGCGCCGTGCAGCCAGACCAGCGGGCCATCGGGGCGCAAGACCTTCGCGCGGCCGAGGCGCTCGGCGATCCGCGCCGGGTCCTCCTTGCCCTTGCGGGCGCGGCCGGCCAGCAGGCTGGGGACGAGGGGCTCCAGAAGCCCCGTGGCGGCCCGGTAGAGGCCCAGGGACAGGGTCACACCGCGCCTTCGGCGGCCAGGGCGCAGGCGTGGGCGCCGTGGCTGGTCTCGACCTGGATGGTCACGTGGCCGATCTTGAACTTGGCCGCCAGTTCCGAGCAGGCGTCGTGCAGGAACTGGTCGTGACCTTCGTCCAGCGGGCGGACGACGTGGGCGGTCATGGCCGTTTCGGTCGTGCTCATCGCCCAGATGTGCAGGTCGTGGACCTCGGAAACGCCTGGGCGGGCGGCCAGCCAGGCGCGGACCTTGTCGGTGTCGATGCCGCGCGGCGTGGCGTCCAGGGCCATGTCCAGGCTGTCGCGCAGCAGGCCCCAGGTGCCCAGCACGATGACCACCGAAATGACCAGGCTGACCACCGGGTCCAGCCACAGCCAGCCGGTCAGGCTCATGGCGAAGGCGGCCACGACCACGCCGGCCGAGACAGCGGCGTCGGACGCCATGTGCAGATAGGCGCCCCGGATGTTCAGGTCCTCCTTGGAGCCTTTCATGAACAGCAGGGCCGTGGCGGTGTTGATGACGATGCCGATGGCCGCGACGATCATCACCTCGCCGGTCTGGATCGGCTCGGGCGAGGCGAAGCGGCGGATGGCTTCCCAGCTGATCGCGCCGATGGCGATCAGCAGCAGGGCGGCGTTGCCCAGCGAGGCCAGGATGGTGCCCTTGCGCAGGCCATAGGTGCGGCGGGCGCTGGGCGCGCGCTTGGCCAGCACGGCCGCGCCCCAGGCCAGCAGCAGGCCCAGAACGTCCGACAGATTGTGGCCGGCGTCGGCCAGCAGGGCCAGCGAGTGGGTCATCAGGCCCGCGCCGGCCTCGACCACCACGAAGCCCAGGTTCAGCGCCGTGCCGATCGCGAACGCGCGGCCGAAGTCCTTGGGCGCGTGGCTGTGGCCGTGATGTCCGTGGCCGTGGTGATGGCCATGCCCGTGCCCATGGTCATGATCGTGGTGATCATGGTCGTGATGGTCGTGCGAATGGCCGTGATCGTGGGGCATGGGCTCTACATCCCACCAAGGACGGGTCTGATCAATCTTGCACCAGGGCTTCGGCCCGGCGGGTGACGGCGGAAAGGCGCTGGGCCCAGCTTTCGACCAGCTGGTCGGGGTCGTCGCCTCGGCCCGCGCCGGTCGGACCGTCCCAGACCATGGCGGCCTTGGCGAAGGGTACGGGGATCATCGTCTGGTCCCACGAGCCCAGGCGGAGACAGGGCTTGGCGGCCAGGCCCACGAAGATCACCGGCGCGCCGGTGACGCGAGCGAGAGAGGGCGTGCCCTTCTCCATGTGCTCGGCCGGGCCGCGCGGGCCGTCGGGGGTGATGGCGACGCCGCCGCCGTCCTTGACCCACCGGACCATGTCGCGGAAGGCCTCTTCGCCGTGCTTGTTCTTGGCCAGGTCCGTCTTCTTGGCCGACGAGCCGCGGATCGACGGGAAGCCCAGCTTCTCGACCGTGCGGGCGATGAACTCGCCGTCGTTGGAGCGCGAGATCAGGGCGCGCATGTCCTGGCGCGTCGTCAGGTCCTGCGGCCAGCTGAGCGGCGACATCGGGATGCGCGAGTGCCAGAAGCACAGGATCGCGCCCGCGCCGGTCTCGCGGCCCTGGGCCCAGACGGCTTCGGCCTGCTCGCGGCCTTCCTCGGTCATGCGCAGGGTGCGGAACACCAGCTTGGAATAGCCGGCGAAGATCGAGGACAGCAGCCAGATCACGAACGGCGAACGCAGGGGCCTCAAGCGGAAGCCTCCGGAACGTGGTCGAGGTCCTGGGCCTTGGCCAGGCGGGCATAGAGGCCGCCGGCGCGGACCAGCTCGGCGTGGGCCCCGGTCTCGACGACCCGGCCCTTGTCGATGACGTAGATACGGTCGGCGTTCTTCACGGTCGACAGGCGGTGGGCGATCAGGATCGTGGCGCGGCCGGCCATCAGCCGCTCCAGCGCCGCCTGAACCTGGGCCTCGCTCTCGGTGTCCAGGGCGCTGGTGGCCTCGTCCAGCAGCAGGATGGGGGCGTCCTTGAGGAAGGCGCGGGCGATGGCGATGCGCTGGCGCTGGCCGCCCGACAGGCGCGCCCCGGCCTCGCCGACGACGGTGTCGTAGCCCTCGGGCAGGTCCTGGATGAAGTCGTGGGCGGCGGCCTGGCGCGCGGCGGCCTCGATCTCCAGCTGGCTGGCGCCGGGGCGGGCATAGGCGATGTTGGCGCGGATGCTGTCGTCGAACAGGAACGGCTCCTGGGTGACCAGGGCGATGCGGTCGCGAAGGCTCGCCAGGGTCACCGAGCGGACGTCGTGGCCATCGATGGTCACCGCACCGGCCGTCACGTCGTAGAAGCGCGGGATCAGATTCAGGATCGAGCTCTTGCCGCCGCCCGAGGGGCCGACCAGGGCGACGGTCTCGCCCTTGTTGGCGGTCAGCGAAACGTCGGACAGGGCCGGGGCGTCCTCGCCATAGGCGAAGCTGACATGGTCGAAGGCGATGGCGCTGTCGCCGGCCGTCAGGGCCTTGGCGTCGGCGGGATCGACGATAGCGGGCGTGACATCCAGCGCGGCGAAGAGGCGGCGGGCGGCGGTCAGGCCCTCGCTGAACACGGTCTGCAGGTTGGCCACCTGGCGCAGCGACTGGGCGGCCATCAGCAGGCTGGTCATGAAGGCGAAGAACACCCCGGCCGTCAGCGGCGACAGGGTGAAGGGGCCAAGGCTCAGCACGCCGCTGGTCGCTCGCCAGCCGGCATAGGCGAAGACCACGGCGACGATGGCGGTGGTGAAGGTCTCTGTGGCCGGGGCGGCCATGGCGCGGGCGTTGCTGCCCTTGATCAGGTGGCGCTGGCGGCGTTCGACCACGGCGGCGACACGGGCCTCCTCATAGGCCTCGCGGTTCTCCATCTTGACGATCTTGACCCCGTCCAGGCTCTCCATGATCGCGGTCGACAGGTTGGAGGTCTCGCCCATGGCCCCCTTGGCGGCCTTGGTGGTCTTTTTCGAGAAGCTCCTGATGATCAGGCTGGCCAGCGGCGCGATGACCAGCACGCCGGCCGCCAGCAGCGGGTCCAGGGTGAACATCGCCGCCAGGGCCCCGACCACGGTCAGGAACTCGCGGACATAGTTGACCACGCCCGTGGTCGCCGCTTCCCGGATCAGGCCGGCGTCGTAGAGCACCGAGGCGACGTACGAGCCCGAGTGGGCGCCGCGCAGGCGCTGCAGGTCCGAGCGGACCAGGCGGCCGAACAGCCGCACCTGCATGTCGCCCACGACGCCGTTGCCGATGCGGTTGATGACCTGGGCCTGGATCACCTGGAACACGCCGCGCGCGATGGCCAGCCCCGCGATGGTCAGCGGGATGGCCCAGATCGCCCCGGCGCGCGGATGGGTGATCAGCTGGTCGATGGCCGGCTCGATGATCTTGGCCAGCTTGACCGACAGAGCCGCGACGATGGCCGCGCTGACGATCGAGACCGCCAGGCCCTTCCAGCGGGGCTTGAGGAACTCGCGCCACATCCGGCCCATCAGGGCGCGGTTCGAGGGCTGAGCGTCCGTGTTCGTCATGTCGGAGGGGTCGGATTTCGCGCGAGGGCTGTCAAGGACGTGGCGGACGCACTCGCCCGTAAAAGCGACACCATGAGGGCGGCTTTTGCCTTTCGGGGCCG
Organism: Caulobacter sp. GW456-12-1-14-TSB4; assembly: GCF_059424195.1. Taxonomy (NCBI): domain Bacteria; kingdom Pseudomonadati; phylum Pseudomonadota; class Alphaproteobacteria; order Caulobacterales; family Caulobacteraceae; genus Caulobacter; species Caulobacter sp. GW456-12-1-14-TSB4. The sequence continues at coordinate 28,362 of NZ_JBWKZF010000026.1, read as the reverse complement.
ATACCCTTACCTAGGCGGCGAAATCCCGAAGGAAAGCGCCGCCTTGGCCAAGTTCGACCTCGCCACGCCCTGGGGCCGGTTCAAGACCTATCTCCACTATCTGTGGAACGACCACGCCTATCTGCGCCTGGGCTTCTCGAACGCCCACTGGATCAGCCCGGAGATGGTCCGCGCCAACCAGCCGTGGCCGTTCCAGCTGGCCTGGTGGAAGAAGCGTGGCATCAAGACCATCGTGAACCTGCGCGGCGGCTTCGACGGCAGCTTCTACGCGCTGGAGAAGGACGCCTGCGAGCGCCTGGGCCTGAACTTCGTCGACTTCACGATCACCTCGCGCGAGGTGCCGATCCGCGAGCGGGTGCGGGGGGCGAAGGAGCTGTTCGAAAAGATCGAGTACCCGGCGCTGATGCACTGCAAGTCGGGCGCGGACCGGGCCGGGATCATGAGCGTGTTCTACGCCCACTACCGCCTGGGCCTGCCGATCCGCGAGGCGGTCGAGCAGCTGTCGCCGCGCTACCTGCACATCAAGCACGGCAACACCGGCGTGCTGGACTACGTGTTCGAGCAGTATCTGGAGGTCGGGGAGCCGAAGGGCCTGACCTTCAGCGAGTGGGTCGAGAGCGACGACTACAATCCCGTCGAGATGAAGAAGACCTTCCGGGCGAACATGCTGGGGAAGGTGCTGACGGATAAGATCCTGCGGCGGGAATAAAGCTGCTCCCCCGCTGGGGGAGCTGTCGGCGGAGCCGACTGAGGGGGCTTCTCCGCCTAGGCCGCGCTGCCCCCTCCGGCCCTGCGGGCCACCTCCCCCAGAGGGGGAGGAGACGCTCGGGCTTTTAGCCCTCGCTCGGATCCAGCAGCTTGTGGGCGTGGATGATGAAGTAGCGCGCGTGGGCGTTGTCCACCGTCGCCTGGGCCTTGGCCTTCCAGGCCTTGTGGGCGTCTTCGTAGCTGGGATAGGCGCCGACGAACTCGACCTTGCTGAGGTCGCGGAATTCGATACCGGCGACATCCTTCAGTTCGCCGCCAACCACGATGTGAAGAAGCTGCTTATCGACCATTTGGAGCATGTTCCTGCGAGGAATTATGTTTATGGCAGCTCGATATGCCCGACGCGTGACAGGATCAATGGGGCGAGCGCCCGATTGGCGCAAACCAGGCTCGGAACCAGCGGAACGGGGCGATTATAGGCGAAATGTCGGCCTTTGTGGTCGCTGAGCCAGGCGCCGGCGCGGCGGCAGATCAGGTCGGCGGCGGCGACGTCCCACTCGCTCTTGGGCGACAGGGCGATGGCGGCGTCGAACGCGCCCGAGGCCACCAGGCACATGCGGTAGGCGATCGAGTTGCGGCTCTCGATGCGCATCGTGGGCCACGGCTCGCGCCAGGCCGGGTGGGCGAACATCTTGGCGTCGCCGAGCATGGCCGAGCCTTCGAGCGCTTCGGTGGCGCTGGGCTGGATGATCACGCCGTTCAGGGTGGCCGGGCCGTCGGCCGTGGCGGCGTAGGTCTCGTTCAAGGCCGGGGCGTGGACGACGCCGGCGATCGGCTGGCCGTTCTCGACCACGGCGATCGAGACCGCGAACCACGGCTTGCCCTTCATGAAGGCCACCGTGCCGTCGATCGGGTCGACCACGAACTGGCGACGCGTGGTGAGGCGGGCCGGATCGTCGGCGGTCTCTTCCGACAGCCAACCGTAGTCGGGGCGCTCGGCGCCGAGTTCGGTCTTCAGCAGGGTGTCGACGGCCAGGTCGGCGTCGGTGACCGGCGAGCCGCCCTCCTTGGACCAGACCTTCAAGCCGCCCTCGCGGGCCGAGAGCGCCAGCTCGCCGGCCTCCTTGGCGGCTTGGAGGATCAGGTCGAGGTCGTTCATTTGCCCGCGATCGCCAGGGCGTCGACCAGGATCGACGGGCTGTTGCTGGCGCCCCGGAACTGCAGGTCCGAGCCGGGGACCAGGCGGGCGTAGATGTCGATCAGGTTGCCGGCCACGGTGATCTCGGTGACCGGGCCGGTGCTCTCGCCGTTCTCGAACCAGACGCCCGAGCAGCCCACCGACCAGTCGCCGGTGTTGCCGTTCAGCGAGGGGCCGAACATCGAGGTGACCAGGAGGCCCGTCCCGGCGTCCTTCATCAAGCCTTCCAGGTCCTGGGCGCCCGGCTGGAGCGTCAGGTTGTGGGTCGAGACGCTGGAGGGACCGGCGAGGCCGCGCGAGGCGTGACCGGTGGTGGTCAGGCCCAACTGCTTGGCCGAGGAGCTGTTCAGCAGCCAGGTGGTCAGCACGCCGTCGTCGATCAGGCTGCGGACCTGCGTGGCCACGCCCTCGTCGTCGAACGGGGCCGAGCCCAGGCCGCGCACGCGGTGGGGGTCCTCGGTCAGGTTGATCCCCTTGGCGAAGATCTGCTGGCCCAGCTTGTCCTTCAGGAACGAGGAGCCGCGGGTGATCGAGGGACCCGAGATCGCGCCCAGCAGCGGGCCGATCAGGCTCATGGCCAGGCGGTTCTCGAAGATCACCGGGGCGGTGGTCGTGGCGATCTTGCGCGGGTTGAGGCGCGCCACCGCCTGGCGGCCGGCCTCCATGCCGATGTCGCCGGCGGCCGGCAGGTCGCCGAAGTGGCGGGTCGAGCGGCCTTCGCCGCCGCGTTCCATGCCCGCGCCCTCGCCGGCGATGGCCGAGGCCGAGACCGAGTGGCCGGTCGCGGCGTGGACGCCGTGGAAGCCCTCGCTGGTGACCAGCGCCCACTTGGACGAGGACCAGCTGCCCGAGCCGCCGTCGGAATTGGTCACGCCCTTGACCTCGCGGGCGTGGGCCTCGGCGATCCGCGCCTGGGTCTCCAGGGTTTCGGCCGTGGGCTCGTAGGCGTCGATCAGGTCGAGTTCGGGGAACGGACCCTTGGCCAGGCGCTCGCTGGGCGCGAGGCTGGCATAGGGGTCTTCCGGGGCCAGGCGGGCCATGGCCACGGCGCGCTCGACCAGCTTGGCGCGAGCGTCGGCCGAGATGTCGGAGCCGGAGACGGTGGCGCTGCGGTTGCCGATGAACACGCGCAGGCCCAGGTCCCGGGCCTCCTCGCGCTCGACCTCTTCCAGCGCGCCCAGGCGGACCGAGACGGAGAGCGACTGACGCTCGGCGAAGACGGCTTCGGCGGCGTCCGCCCCGGCCTTGCGCGCGGCGGCGACCACATCATGCAGCAGATTATCGTCCATGCGGTCTTATGGACGAGGCTCCCCTAACGGGGCAAGCGCTACCCGATGGCCGACAGCAGCAGGGCCACGCCCGCGAAGATGTAGGCCAGCCAGGTCGCCACCATGCCGACCGAGCGGCCGATCGAGGCGCCGCCGTTGGTCGACAGGCCGAAGGCGTGGATCGCGCGGCCGGCGAACAGGATGAAGCCCACCACGTGGATGGCCAGCGGCGAGGCGCCGGCCACGGCCAGCACGGCCAGGGCCGCGACGCCGGTCGGCACGTATTCGGTGGCGTTGCCGAAGGCGCGGATGGCGCGGGCCAGTTCCGGGATGCCCTCGTCGCCCAGCGCGACCTTGTGCTTCTGGCGCAGGCGCACGACCAGCAGCGACAGGATCAGCAGCAGGAACAGGTGAAGACCGGCCCACAGCGCGGCGGCGTGGCCGGAAGCAATCGTATCCATCGGTAACCCAAGCCCTAGTGACTAATCCCGCCCCCCGGCGAACGCTCATATGAAACGTTCCGCACAGGGTCGGCAAGCCGACCCGCCTATCACGCGATTTCGCGGGCGATCGGGTAAAGCAGATAGTGGTCGTCGTAGAAGGGCGTGCGCTCGTAGAACCAGGCCAGGCGGGCGTCCGGATCGGCGGCGAACTTGGGCTCGGCGGCCAGCTTGGCCTCGAACTCGGTCTTCAGCGCCGGATCGGCGGCCATCATCGCCTCGGCCAGCGGGGCGATGGCGTAGGATTCGATATATTCGACCCGGCTCAGCACCTCGGGGACCATGCCCCAGGCGAAGACGCTCTCGCTGGACTGCGGCTCCAGCAGCAGCACCACGAGGTCGCCCAGCGGCTGGTCGGTGGGGACGCGGACCGAGCCCTTGGGGAAGGTCCAGTCGCGGGTCTCCGTCGTCACCGTCTCGACGCTGATCTGGACGTGGCCTTCGTTGGCGCGGTCGGCCAGCTTGGGATCGACCAGGCGGATCATCTCGACATTCACGACCGTGTCGGCCGCCAGGGTCTCGAGCGTCACGCCGTGCAGCTTCAGCCGCTCGATCAGGTCAGCGCGGTAGCTCGGGACGTAATAGGCGACCGGGCGCTTGAGGCTCAGGCTCGAATGCGAGCCGTAGAATGGCGCTGACCACAGTTCCGGATCGGCTTCGCCCAGCCAGCGGATCTCCCGCCGACCCGAGGCGGGGCTGTCGTAGGTCTCGTACTTGATGCCCTTGAAGTGGCGGGTGTAGGCGGGCTTCGGGTCGGACACGAAGTTCGCCAGCACCTCGGCCGGGCGCAGGGCGCTGTCGGCGGCGATGGCCGTGCGCAGGTCGCCGCCCTTCTCCGCCAGCAGCTTCAGCGCCGTCTCGATGAAAACGTAGGTTCCCAGCACGCGTTGGGCGTGGGGCTTGAGGCTATGGTTCTCGATCAGGATGGTCGGGACGTGGGCCGCGGCCCCCCAGCCGTTCGAGAAGCGCTCGCCCAGGCCGCCGTCGTTGAAACCGGCCTTGGGGTTCTGATCGTCGATGCCGAACACCAGCTCGCCCGGGATATGACCTTCGGCCTCAAGGCTGGCGTTCAGGGTCGGCTTCAGCACGTCGTCCAGCCATTTCGCGATGGCCGGCGAGCGACACCAGACGCCGTTCTCGCCATTGAAGCCGTAGGTGACGTCGTACTGGTAATCGAGGCCGTCGGTGACGTGGACGTCGACATAGAGATCGGCCTTGTACTTGGCCTGCAGGCGCTTCAGCGCCTGCATCTCCGGCTGGTCCAGCTTCATGAAGTCGCGGTTGAGGTTCTGGTTGGTGGCGGTGTTGCGCCAGCCCTGGATGCGCGGCCCGCGCTGGTTGGGGCGCGAATAGGCGGACGCACGCTCATGGCCGTCGACCGACAGGATCGGCAGCAGCAGCAGGTTGACCTTGTCCAGCAGCCCGTCCTTGCCGTGGAACGCCATGTCCCGCAGCAGCATCATGCCGGCGTCCTTGCCGTCGATCTCGCCGGGGTGGATGCCGCACTGGACGAACAGCAGCGGTTTCTTGGGATCAAGGGTGTCGCCGTCCTTGGTGGCGATGACCGCGAAGATCGCCCGGCCTTGGGGCGAGACGCCGAAATCCTCGACGCGGACCAGGTCCGACGCCGCATCCAGGCGATCGAACCAGGCGCGAGTGTCGACATAGTTGGGCGAGAAGTCGTGCTCGGCGTCGGCCTCGAAGGCGGTGATCCACGGATCGGAGGCGTCGCGGATCAGGCCCTGACTGGCGCCCTGCCAGTGCGGGGCCGGCGGCAGGAAGGGCTGATCCCAAGGCGCTTTCGAGGACATGCGAGGCTCCAAACAAGCAGGCCGCTGTCGTCGCGCCTCAAGGCCTTTCTGGCAAGCCTTAGAAGGTGAACATCACCACGACGAAGATGGCGTTCAGCATGGCCAACAGGATCAGGTTGACCGTCCGGTTGCGCACGAAGAACAGCGCCACGATCAGGCTGTAGAAGGCCAGCAGCAGGGTGGCGTGCAGGCCCATCCATCGCACCTGGACGGTCTCCATGAAGCCGCGGACCAGGATCGAGGTGACCTCGAAGCCCAGCAGGCTGGCCACGATCATGCCGCCGACGACCAGCGGCTTGTGCTTGTCGTAATAGGCCGAGAGGTTGGGCCAGGCGGTCAGGTCGTCCGGCGCGACCAGGCTGGCGATCAGGTAGTAGGCGCCGCAGGCCAGCATGCCGTTGGTGACCATGCCCAAGCCCAGGTCCGCCTGGCCCATGATCTTGGACGCGCTGTTCAGGAAGCTGCAGATGTCCAGCACCACCAGCAGCATCAGCAGCGGGGTGTGCCAGCCCATCCGCACGCTTTCGCGATGGCGGATCAGCCGCACGGCCGAGGACATGACCTTGGCGATGGCCAACGCCAGCAGCGCGCCATAGGCGGCGAAGAAGATCTCGATAGCGTCCATTGGCCCCCCAGCCTCGGCGCTCTTGCGAGCGCCGACTCGTGGAAACGCTACTTCCAGATCGGGGTCCCGTCTCCCGGCAAACCCAGGCGAGCCCATTTTTCCGTAACGGATTCAATCACCGATTGGTCCATGCGGATCTCCTCGCCCCACTCGCGCTTGGTCTCGGGCGGCCACTTGTCGGTGGCGTCCAGGCCGATCTTGGAGCCCAGGCCGCTCTCGGGGCTGGCGAAGTCGAGATAGTCGATCGGGGTGTGCTCGATCACCGTGATGTCGCGGGCGGGATCCATCTTGGTGCTGATGGCCCACATCACGTCCTTCCAGTCGCGGGCGTTGATGTCGTGGTCCACGACGATCACCCACTTGGTGTACATGAACTGGCGCAGATAGCTCCAGACGCCCAGCATCACGCGCTTGGCGTGACCGGGATAGGCCTTCTTCATCGAGACCACGGCGATGCGGTAGCTGCAGCCCTCGGGCGGCAGCCAGAAGTCGACGATCTCGGGGAACTGCTGGCGGATCAGCGGGATGAACACCTCGTTCAGCGCCTCGCCCAGCACCGAGGGCTCATCCGGCGGCCGGCCGGTGAAGGTGGTGAGATAGATCGGGTCCTTGCGCATGGTGATCGCCGTCACCTGGAAGACCGGGAACTTCTCGACGCTGTTGTAGTAGCCGGTGTGGTCGCCGTACGGGCCTTCGTCCTCGAACTCATCGAGCAGGACGTGGCCCTCGATGACGATCTCGGCGTGGGCCGGGACCATCAGCGGCACGGTCTTGGCCGGGACCAGATCGACCTTGGCCCCACGCAGCAGGCCGGCGAACTGGTACTCCGACAGGGTGTCGGGCACAGGCGTCACGGCGGCCAGGATGGTGCCGGGATCGGCCCCCAGCACGGCGCAGGCGGGCAGGGGATCCTTGTTGCCCGCCTTCTTGTGGCGAGCGTAGTGCTGGGCTCCGCCGCGATGGGCCAGCCAGCGCATGATGCACTTGTCCTTGGAGAGGACCTGCATCCGGTAGATGCCGAGGTTGAAGTCGTCCTCGCGGTCCTTGCCCGGACCCTTGGTGACGACCAGCGGCCAGGTGATCAGCGGCGCCGGCTCGCCCGGCCAGCAGGTCTGGACCGGCAGCTTGGTCAGGTCGATCTGGTCGCCCGTCAGGACGACCTCCTGCACGGGCGCCTTCTTCACCGTGCCGGGACGCATGCTCATGACCGTCTTGGCCAGGGGCAGCATGTCGATGGCGTCCTTCAGGCCCTTGGGCGGCTGGGGCTGGCGCAGGAAGGCCAGCAGCTCGCCGACCTCGCGCAGCTCGCCGGCGGTGGTGCGGGGTTCGCCGCCCAGGGTGACGCCCATGGCCACGCGCTTGACCGTGCCGAACAGGTTGGCCAGGGCCGGCATCGCCGAGCGCGAGCCGTCGGGCAGCAGCACGTGCTCGAACAGCACGGCCGGGCCGCCGGTGGCCAGCAGGCGCGTCTGAATCTCGGTCATCTCCAGCACGCTGGAGACCGGCTCGGTGACACGCACCAGCTCGCCCTTGGCCTCCAGGACGTCGATGAATTCGCGCAAGGAACGATAGGCCATGGGGATACTCGTCAGTTCGCGACGGCGAGGTCGTCGGCGTGGATCATCGGGCCTTCGGTGAAGCCCAACTCGGCCTCGATGGCGTCGGAGCGCAGGCCGGCGATGCGGTGGGCGTCGGCGCTGTCGTAGCGGACCAGGCCCCGAGCGACTTCGGCGCCGGTCTCGTCGCGGACGCGGACGGCGTCGCCCTTCTCGAACGGGCCTTCGATAGCGCGGACCCCGGCGGCCAGCAGGCTCTTGCCGGTGGTCAGCGCCTTGGCGGCGCCGGCATCGACCGTCACCCAGCCCTGCGGGGCCAGCGAGCCGGCGATCCAGGCCTTGTAGGCGGCGGCGGGGCTGGCCCCAGCCTCGATCAGGGTGGCCTTCTCGCCGTCGGCGATGGCGGCCAGCGGGCGCGGGCGCGAGCCCAGCGTAATGAGCGTGGCGCAGCCGGCGGCGCGGGCGATGCGGGCGGCGGCGATCTTGGTGGCCATGCCGCCGGTGCCGACCCCGGCGGCGGCGTTGGCGCCCTCGGCCATGCCGGCGATCTCGTTGGTGATCTCGGTCACCAGCGGGATGTGCGCGGCGTTGGGGTTCTTGCGCGGATCGGCGGTGTAGAGGCCGTCGATGTCGGACAGCAGCACCAGCAGGTCGGCGCCGGCCATCTGGGCCACCCGCGCGGCCAGGCGGTCATTGTCGCCGTAGCGGATTTCCTCGGTGACGACGGTGTCGTTCTCGTTGACCACCGGCACGACGCCCAGGCCCATCAGGGTCTCGGTGGTGGCGCGGGCGTTCAGCCAGCGGCGGCGGGTCTCGGTGTCGTCGCGGGTCAGCAGGATTTGGGCGACGCCGACGCCGTGCGGCTCGAAGGCCTCTTCCCAGGCGCGCATCAGCAGGGACTGGCCGGCGGCGGCGGCGGCCTGCTTCTCGGGCAGGGTCGCCTTGCGGCCGGAGAGGCCCAAGCGGCGCCTTCCGAGGGCGACAGCGCCCGACGAGACCACCAGCACCTGCTTGCCGTCAGCGCGCAAGGCCGCGGCGTCGGCGCAGAACGCCTCCAGCCAGGCGCGGTTGGCGGCCCCCGTCTCGGCGTCGACCAGCAGGGCCGAGCCGACCTTGAACACGATGCGGCGGGCTTTCGAGAAAGCCTCGGCGGCCTGGCTCACGGCGTCCAGCCCCCGGGGGTCTCCTCGATATGATCCTCGTCCTCGTCGATATCCGCCTCGAGATCGCCCTTGCGGATGCGCACCTGCTTGTAGGCGGCGCGCAGCAGCTCGGTGACGCCCTGGCCCGAGACGCCCGAGACCAGGAACGGCTTGATGCCCGACACCTGCGTCAGCTCGGCGATCTTCTCGGCGAGGGTGTCCTCGTCGAGGGCGTCGATCTTGTTCAGGGCCAGGATCTCGGCCTTGTCGGCCAGGTCCTCGCCATAGGCTTCCAGCTCGCCCCGGATCGTCTCATAGGCGCCGGCGATGTCGTCCTGCGTGCCGTCGATCAGGTGGATCAGCGTGGCCGAACGCTCGACGTGACCCAGGAAGCGGGTGCCTAGCCCTGCGCCTTCCGACGCGCCCTCGATCAGGCCGGGGATGTCGGCGATGACGAAGCGTTCGCTGGTCGACAGGTCCACGACGCCGAGGTTCGGCGTGAGGGTCGTGAACGGATAGTCGGCGATCTTCGGCTTGGCGGCGCTGGCGGCGGCCAGGAAGGTCGACTTGCCCGCGTTGGGCAGGCCGACCAGGCCGACGTCGGCGATCAGCTTCAGCCGCATCCAGATCCAGCGTTCCTCGCCTTCCTGTCCGGGATTGGCGTATTTCGGCGCCTGGTTGACCGGGCCCTTGAAGTGCAGGTTGCCCCAGCCGCCGTTGCCGCCCTTGGCCAGCAGCAGGCGCGCGCCCACGTGGTCCAGGTCGGCGATCAGCGTCTCCTTGTCCTCTTCGAGGATTTCGGTGCCGACCGGAACCTTCAGCAGCACGTCGTCGCCGGCGGCGCCGTGGCGCGCGCGGCCCATGCCGTGGATGCCCGTGCCGGCCTTGAAGTGCTGCTGGTAGCGGTAGTCGATCAGGGTGTTGAGGCCCTCGACGGCCTCGATCCACACGTCGCCGCCGCGGCCGCCGTCGCCGCCGTCCGGGCCGCCGTACTCGATGTACTTCTCGCGGCGGAACGACACCGATCCGCCGCCGCCGTTACCGGAGCGGATGTAGATCTTGCATTGGTCCAAGAATTTCATGGCGCTCTTTAGTCCCAAGGGGTCCCGCGCGTCGAGCCAAAATGGCTCCTGGCCTTACGTAACGGCATCCACACCGGGTCTTCGAAGTGTGACGCTTGGCCGCTATGAAAAGCGTGACCGCTGTTCGTCGTCGTGACGAAATGTTAAAACAGATGGTGCGACAAAGTGTCTTGGCAGCGTAACCGCCGTAATATCTCGGCGGAGTGGGAGGCTGACCTTGGCTACGGCAGAAGACAGCAAGGCGATACTGGCGGGGGATCTGCGCGATTTGTCGACGCAGGAGCTTCACCGTAAGTATAGCGCCGAGGCTTCGGTCCACCGCAACATGTTGATCGCGCGCGGCACGGGCATCGCCCCTCAATGGCGCGACTTCAAGGCCTTCGTCGCCGAGGTCGGCGTCAAGCCGTCCTCCGAGCACACCCTCGTCCTGCTGAATCGCTACGAGCGCACCTACGGTCCGGGCCGGGCCCGCTGGATGACCGCCGAGGAGCAGGCCGCTCACGAAATCGAATTCGACCGCCTGCGCGCTGAAAAGCAGCGTGAAGAACAGCTGGTGATGCACCAGGCCGCCGCCCAGAAGCGCGCCAGCGCGCCGGGCGCGCCGTCGTTCGGCCAGTTCACGCCGATGGCCGGCAAGCACGTGGCCTTCACCGATGTCGCCCGCAAGCTGGCCATCCCGGTTGCGGCCCTCTCCAAGACCATGCCGGCCGGCACCTCGGCCGACGAACTGGTCAAGCGCTCGGCCGTGGTCAGCGAGCTGATCAACGAGCAGGCCACCTGGCTGCCGCCGGACCCGGCGCGCAAGGCCGGCTTCTTCGAGGCCTACCGCATCTGGCACCTGCAGGTGCAGCCGCAGTTCGGCCGCGCCGCCACCCCGACCTTCCTGTTCCTCTACATCGCCCTGCCGGTCATGAAGCAGTGCCGCGACGAGCTGATGGACCTGGACCTGTGGAACCCGCTGGGCCAGCGGGCCATGGCGGCTCGCGACAGCCACGTGTCCTGGAAGAAGTACACCGAGTTCATGCCGCGGGCTCAGGTGGCGCTGATGGAGATCCCCATCTACGCGACCTACTCGCTGCTCAGCGACCTGGACGCCCTGTGCGAGCGGATTGTCGTCGCCGAGAAGCGCTTCCGCGAAGGCCCGCAGAAGGTGATCCACACGCACCGGGCGGCTTAAGAACAAAGATGCTCCACCGCTGGGGGAGCTGTCGGCGAAGCCGACTGAGGGGGCCATCTCGGTCTAGGCCGCGCTGCCCCCTCCGGCCCTCTGGGCCACCTCCCCCAGAGGGGGAGGATCTAAAGCCCTAGGCCAGCCACACCATCATCCGCGTCGCCGCCGGTTCGCCGCGCGCGATCGAGGGCTTGTGCTCGACGACGCCGGTGTACAGGAACCCGGCCTTGACCAGCACGCGGCCCGAGGCGTCGTTGTCGGCGAAGTGGCCGGCCACGACATAGCGCTTCTTCCAGGCCGCCCGGGCCCAGTCCAGCGCGCCGCGCGCCGCCTCGGTGGCGAAGCCCTGGCCCCAGTAGGGCCGGCCGATCCAGTAGCCCAGCTCGACCGTGTTCTCAGCGGTGGTGAACATGCCGATGACGCCGACCAGGCCTTCGCCCTCCAGCGCGATGGCGAAGGTGTTGTCGCGCGAGCGGTCCTGCGCGCCGCAGCGGGCCACGAAATCCTCGGCGTGGTCGCGGGTATAGGGCGAGGGCATGCGCGTGGTCATGCGCGCCACGTCAGGATCGACGCAGAAGCTGGCCACGCGCCCGACATCGGCCTTGGCCGGGGCGCGCAGGGTCAGCCGCTGCGTCGCGATGACGGGTCTTTCCTTGATAGCGCTCATCGGCGCCTCCCAGAGTTTCCGGCCTCTCTTGATCGGAGACCGTGACGCCGCCATGGCGAAGTTCGTTTGATTTGGCGGCGAGACAAAACAAAAGCGGGGAGCCCGGCGTTCCGGACTCCCCGCTAGAGATCGTCTGTCCGGATCGTCTTCTTGGTAAGAAGCACGACCCGAATGAACTCTGGTTCGTGCTTACTCGGCCGGTTGCGCGGCCGGAGTCACCGTCACGTACGTGCGGTCATGCTTCTTGGTCACGAAGCCCACAGCGCCTTGCACGAGGGCAAAGAGGGTGTGGTCCTTGCCGATGCCGACATTGGCGCCCGGATAGAACTTCGTGCCGCGTTGACGCACGAGGATGTTGCCGGCGAGAACCTTCTCGCCGCCGAACTTCTTCACGCCAAGGCGCTTCGATTCTGAGTCGCGACCGTTGCTGGACGAGCCGCCTGATTTCTTGTGAGCCATCTTGCTCTCCTACCTTTAGAAGGCGTCGCCCTTAGGCTTCGCCTTCCTCCGTGGTGGCGGCGGCCTTCTTAGGGGCGGCCTTCTTCTTCGGGGCGGCTTCAGCGGTCGCTTCGACGGCGGCGTCAGCAGCCTTCGGAGCCTTCGCGGCCTTCTTCGGAGCCGGAGCGGCTTCCGTCGAGGTCGGGATGCTGAACGGCACGGCGGCGTCGCCGAGGCCACGAGCGCGGGCGTTCAGGATGACCTTCGGGGTCAGGTCGATCGACCCTTCCCACTTGGCTTCCTGGCCAGCGCCGACGACCGACGTGACGCGCACGACGGATTCGAACTGGCGGTGACCGCGGGTGCGGCGATAGCCCTGGCGACGGATCTTCTTGAAGATCTTCACCTTCTCACCCTTGCGGGTTTCGATAAGCGTGCCCGAGACGACAGCGCCGTCCACGAGAGGGGCGCCGACCGTCACGGCCTCGCCTTCGCCAAGCATCAGGACTTCACCAAAGGCCACGGCAGCGCCGGGTTCACCTTCGAGCTTTTCGACAACCAGCAGGTCGCCGGCTTGAACCCGGTACTGCTTGCCGCCGGTTTTGATCACCGCGTACATAGGTTTAGCGCCTTAAAAACGTGCGTTCGCAAAATAGGGAACGCCCGCTCGGAAACCCGGCGGGCGAAGAGGGCGCGACTTATACAGCCAGAAGGCCGGGAGTCAACGCCGTTAGGGCGGATTCAGCCGACCACGGCGCTTAAGTGCGATTAGGCGGCCACGCCCTCTGGGTTGTTACTTTATAACGCGCTATATGCCGTGACGTGAACTCGACCTTCTTCACCTCTATCGCCGTCACCGGTTTCGTCGTGGCCTTCCTGCACGCGGCCCTGCCGACTCACTGGCTGCCGTTCGTGCTGGTCGGTCGCGCCCAGAAGTGGTCGACGGGGCGGACGCTGGGCGTCACCCTGCTGGCCGGCCTGGGCCATGTGGGCCTGACGATCGCGCTGGGCCTGGGCCTGGTGGTCGCGGGCCTGGCGCTGGAGCCCAAGCTGGGCGGCCTGTTCCACTGGGTGGTCGGCGGCCTGATGGTGGCCGTGGGCCTCTTCTATATGGCGCGCGGCCGTCACAACCATGCCCTGCCGGACGCCGGTCGCCGGACCTACGCCTCGGACCGCGCCGCGATCATCGCCCTGGTCACCCTGCTGACCCTGTCGCCCTGCGAGGCCTTCCTGCCCTATTATCTGGCGGGCATGCAGCACGGCTGGCAGGCCTTCCTGGTGCTGAGCGGCGTGCTGATGGCCGCCACCTCGGCCGGCATGCTGATCTTCACCAGCCTGTCCCTGGCCGGCTTCAAGCGCCTGGGCCTGCAGTGGGTCGAGCGCTACGAGGAGACCATCCTGGGCGTGGCCCTGGTGCTGGTCGGCCTGGCTGTTGCGTTCTTCAAGACGTAAGCGGCTTTCACTCCGCCTCACGGCCTCCTAAATAGCGGCCATGACCCAGACCGCTCCCGCCTCCGGCAAGATCCCCGTCACCGTGCTGACCGGCTATCTCGGCGCCGGCAAGACCACGCTGCTCAACCGCATCCTCACCGAGGAGCACGGCAAGAAGTACGCCGTGATCGTCAACGAGTTCGGCGAGGTCGGCATCGACAATGACCTGGTGGTCGGGGCCGACGAAGAAGTGTTCGAGATGAACAACGGCTGCGTCTGCTGTACGGTGCGCGGCGACCTGATCCGCGTCCTCCAGGGGCTGATGAAGCGCCAACCTACTAAGGGAAAGGGGGGCGGCTTCGACGCCATCATCGTGGAAACGACCGGCCTGGCCGATCCCGGCCCGGTGGCCCAGACCTTCTTCGTCGATGACGACGTCAAGGCCCGCACGGCGCTCGATTCGGTCACCGCCGTGGTCGACGCCAAGCACATCCTGCTGCGTCTCGGCGACAGCAAGGAAGCCGTCGAGCAGATCGCCTTCGCCGACCAGATCGTGCTGAACAAGACCGACCTAGTCTCGGAAGACGACCTGCGCCACGTGGAAGCCCGCATCAAGCGCATCAACCCGCTGGCCCCGATCCACCGCGCCCAACGCTCGAACGTCCCGCTGGACGCCATCCTGGGCAAGCACAGCTTCGACCTGGAGCGGATCACCGAGCTGGAGCCGTCGTTCCTGAACCCGGCCCACGGCGAGGACGGCCACGTGCACGACGAGCACTGCGGCCACGACCATCACCACCATGATCACGACCACGGGCACGTCCACGACGAACACTGCGGTCACGACCACCACGATCATGGCCATGACCATGGTCACGCCAGCGCCATCCACGACGACGGCGTCAAGGGCGTCTCCCTGACGCTCGACAAGCCCGTCGACGGCCAGAAGATCACCGCCTGGCTCAACGACCTGCTGGCCAAGCGCGGTCCGGACATCCTGCGCGCCAAGGGCATCATCGACGTGAAGGGCGAGAACAAGCGTCTGGTGTTCCAGGCCGTCCACATGATCCTGGAAGGCGACTTCCAGCGCGAATGGACCGACAAGGACAAGCGCTACAGCCGCATGGTGTTCATCGGCCGCGACCTGGACGAGGCCGAGCTGCGCAAGGGCTTCGAGGCGACGGCGGCCTAAGGGGCCCCTTCAGTCCGCAAAGCAAAAAGCCCCGGAGCCTGTGCTCCGGGGCTTTCTTGTTTCTCAGTGCAGGTCTTCGTTGACGATGCCGACCTTGGTCCAGCCGTTGTCGTGGACCGCGTTGATGACGCCCATCAGCGCCTCGTAGGGCACGTCGGCCTGGGCGCTGATCATCACCCGCTGCTCGCCGCGCGCTCCGGTCTCGCCACTGGCCTTGAAGCGGGCGTTCAGGTCCGCCGCCAGGGTGTCCAGCCGCGTCGCTTGGCCGGCCAGGAACAGCCCGCCGGAATTCTGGATCGAGATCACCACCGGCTTGCTGGGCGAGGCCTCATCCGAAGGCGGCGGCAGGTCCAGCTTGATCGAGGTCACCGCCGTCGGCACGGCGACCATGAAGATGATCAGCAGCACCATCAGGATGTCGACGAAGGGCGTGACGTTGATGTCCGCGTTCTGGCGCACCGCATAGCGGCCGCCACCGCCGCCCGAGAGTTTCACCGCCATGGTCTTTCCCTCCTCGTTTCGAAGTTACGTTTGTAGATTGCGCTTGTTTCTACAATTGTAAAGTCGCGAGTGCGCCGTAGGGATTTGGACACGAAAAAGGGGCCCGGCGTCGCCGCCGGGCCCCTGATTTTCGAGATCGCCGAAGCTGCTAGTGCAGGTCTTCGTTGATCAGGCCGACCTTGAACCAGCCCGAGGTCTGGAGTTGGTTCAGGACGCCCATGAAGTCGGCGTACAGCACGTCGGCGTCGGCGCGGATCATGACGCGTTGATCGTCCTTCGGGCCCGATTGGCCGTTGGCGGCGAACTTGGCGTTCAGATCGGCTTCCAGGCCGTCGAGGCTGGTTTGCTTCTCAGCGATGAAGATCGCGCCCGACTTCTGGATCGAGATGAAGACCGGTTCCTTCGGCTTCGGCGCGTTCGGGGGCGGCGGAACCGCCGGCGGAAGGTCGATCTTGATCGAAGTCACGGCCATGGGAACCGCGACCATGAAGATGATCAGCAGAACCAGCAGGATGTCCACGAAGGGCGTGACGTTGATTTCGGAATTCTGGCCCAGCGAATAACGGCCACCGCCGCCGCCAGCAAGTTTAGCCGCCATAGCCTGACTGTCTCCCAGAAGGCCGCGCCAACACGGGCGCGCCTGAAATGTCGTTACCTCGCCACGTCTGGCGTAGACGGGCGCGGAAGTAAAGCCCGACGACGCATTGCAATGGCAACCCCCTTTTCGACTCTTTTTGACCGAACGCCGTTCGAACGTGCAGCTTCATGGGTATGGGTTCGCCTGGGGCGCGAAATGCGCCAACGGGGCGGGCTTTTGGAAAGAGTCTGGTCGTCGGGGCTCTCGTGTCTTATCTCGCGCGCATGATCTTTTCTTTCGACGCCTTCGTCACCGACGCCCTGTTCGACCGCTCGGGCCGCGCCCTGTTCGCCCTGGGCGACGGCACCGTCCGCCTCCAGACGCCGGAGGGATTCGTCACCGTCGAGGCCCACGGCGGCCCTATGGGCGCGGCCGTTCTGGCTTCGGCCGTCCACCCCAGCGGCAATGGCGTCGTCACCGGCGGCGACGACGGCAAGGTGGTCTGGAGCCGAATCGAGGGCGGCGAGGTGGTCGCCACCCTGATCGCCGAGGTGAAGAACAAGTGGATCGAGCATGTGGCGACCAGCGCCGCCTCGGGCCTGATCGCCTTCACGGCCGGCAAGGAGGTCCATGTCCGCGACGTCGCCGATCCGGCCTTCGCCCGCGCCTTCACGCATGAGAAGACGGTGTCGGGCCTGGCCTTCGAGCCCAAGGGCCGGCGCCTCGCCAGCGCCTCCTACGGCGGGGCCTATCTCTGGTACGCCCGCATCGCCGACCAGAAGCCGACCGTCCTGAAGTGGGCCGGCAGCCATATCGCCGTGGAATTCAGCCCGGACGGCAAGTTCCTGATCTCGTCGATGCAGGAGAACCAGCTGCACGGCTGGCGGCTGTCGGACAGCAAGGACATGCGGATGGGCGGCTATCCGTCCAAGATCAAGAGCGTGGCCTTCTTCGACAAGGGCGCCCTGCTGACCACGGCCGGCGCCTCGGGCGCGGTCATCTGGCCGTTCGCCGGCGCCAACGGCCCGATGGGCAAGGAAGCCGCCGAGATCGGCTTCTCGCGTGATTCGATGGTCGTCCGCGTGGCGGGGATCGACGTCCAGCCGGTCTGCCTGGCCGGCCAGGACAACGGCAAGATCTGGGCCGCCCACATGCGCAACGGCCGCATCGAGACCCTCAAGGCCGAGAAGGGCGCCCCGATCAGCGCCCTGTCGACCAGCGCCGACGGCAAGTTCTTCGCCTGGGGCGACGAGAGCGGCGAGGCCGGCGTGATCGAGATCCCGGACCTCAGCGGGCCGAGGCAGTTCGCGGGCGGCTAGAACCCCTTCAGCTCCCCCCACTCCTCGAACGGGGCGCGCTGGGAGCGGAAGTTGTTCACTGGCGCGGCCTCGTCGCGATAGCCCAGGGCCATGCCGGAAAACAGCATGTGGCCCTCCGGCAGGCCGACATGGTCGTCGACGATCTTGTTGTAGTGCGACCAGAACTCCTGCGGACAGGTGTCCAGGCCCCGCTCGACGGCCAGCAGCATGAAGGTCTGCATCAGCATGCCGACGTCGCTCCACTGCGGCGGGCCGCAGCGGCGGTCGATCGAGAAGAATAGCTGCACGGGCGCGCCAAAGCCCTGGCCGTTGGTCGAGAACCACATCAGGCGCTGGACCTTGTCCTCGCGCGGGATGCCCAGCGCGCCGTACATGTCCTCGCCGACCTGGAAGCGGCGCGTACGCAGCGGCTCCCACAGATTGGCCGGATAGACGTCGTATTCGGTCGGATCGGGCGCGGCGACGCGGGCCAGCATGGTCGCCTTCAGCTTCTCCAGCGGCTCGCCGGCGACGGCCTGCACCCGCCAGGGCTGAAGGTTCCCGCCGGACGGCGAGCGGGCGGCGGCTTCCAGCAGTTCGCGGACCACGGCCCCATCGACCGGATCGGGCTTGAAGGCGCGCACCGACATGCGGCGGTTGACGGCGTCGATCACGTCCATCGAAGGCTCCCTTAACCCGTGTGCATTTATGCCGCGCGACAGCGACGGTCGCTCTGGTTAGCATCCGTCCGCAAGGTCAAGACAAGTGGACTTCTGGGGGCGTTACGTGCGGCGGCTTCTGCGGAATATCGCGCTGGCTCTGTTCATCGTGCTGGTGGCCGGACCGGTGGTGACGGTGATTCTCTATCGCTTCGTCCCGCCGCCGGTGACGCCGCTGATGGTCATCCGCGCCGTCGAGGGGCGGGGCCTGGAT
This sequence comes from Caulobacter sp. GW456-12-1-14-TSB4, assembly GCF_059424195.1. Lineage (NCBI taxonomy): Bacteria > Pseudomonadati > Pseudomonadota > Alphaproteobacteria > Caulobacterales > Caulobacteraceae > Caulobacter > Caulobacter sp. GW456-12-1-14-TSB4. The sequence goes on along the minus strand of NZ_JBWKZF010000026.1, from coordinate 10,264 downwards.
CACCGCTGGATGTCGATCGACAAGGTCGCCCCGGCCCTGCCGCGCGCCCTGATCGCCGCCGAGGACGCCCGATTCTGCGAGCATCACGGCTTCGACTTCAACGCCCTGCAGAAGGCCTATGCCAACAACGAGGCCGGCAGGAAGATCCGCGGGGGCTCGACCATCAGCCAGCAGACGGCCAAGAACGTCTTCCTGTGGCCGGGGCGCTCCTATGTCCGCAAGGGCCTGGAGGCCTGGTTCACGGTGCTGATCGAGCTGCTGTGGGGCAAGGAGCGGATCATGGAGGTCTATCTGAACTCCATCGAGTTCGGCTCGGGCATCTATGGCGCCCAGGCCGCCTCGCAGCGCTATTTCGGCGTCGACGCCGACAAGCTGACCCAGGCCCAGGCCTCGCGGCTGGCCGCGATCCTGCCCAGCCCGCTGAAGTGGCGGGTGATCAAGCCGGGCAAGTACGTGGCCAAGCGCACCCAGAAGATCGGCAAGGCCTCGGGGACGGTGCGCCGCGACGGCCTGGCCGCCTGCGTGGGCTAGGGCTTCGTGGGCTAGCGCTTCTTGCCGGCGACCTCGGCGCCGGCGATCTCGCAGACCTGGTGGCGCCATTCGAGATCGGCGTCGCCCATGTCGAGGTCCGAGAAGGCGACCTCCTCGCCGGCCGGGATGGCGCGGCGCAGCACGCCGGACACGGTCCCGGCGTTCTCGCGGCCCACCGAGAGGTAGCATTTCAGTTTCGGGTTCCGGACCGTGACGTCGGCGCCGTTGAAGATCTTGCCGCTCAGCAGGACCGTCCCGCCATGGCCCTTGGTGGTCTGGATGTCGCTCAGCTCCATGTAGCGCTGGGGATTCCGGGCGACATCCTCGGCGTCGACGGTCGCCGGAGGCGGCGGCGCGGCGGGGGCGGGCTTGGTCTCGGCGGTCGGCGTGGCGGCGGCCGGCGCGGGCTTGTTCTCCTGCCCGGGCTTGACGCGCATGCTGTCGGGCGCGGCCAGGGCGATGAAGATCGGAACGCCGAAGAAGAACGCCAGCAGCATCAGGAACGCGCGCAGCCGCGTCCCGAAGACCGGCCAGCGCCGGCTGGGGCGGATGATGAACACCACCGCCGCCACGCAGGCCGGAATCCACAGGATGATCAAGGCGTAGATCACGAACGTCATGGAAGGCCCCCGTGCGCGTCCCTGGCGCGCGGGGCTATCTAAGGTAGCTTCGCCGTGGTTTCCAAGAGATAGGCTTCGACCGCCGCCTCGTCGCCCGCTCGGCCGATCGTGGCGATGTAGCCGTCCGGGCGGATCAGCACGAAACCGCCGGGCGGCAGGCCGTAGGCGTCGGCGAACCAACCGTCGGTGTCCGTTAGCTCGGCGACGACCAGGCCGGGGCGCGGCGCGATGGTGGTCTTGCCCAGCAGGGTCCAGTGCGGGCCGGCGAGGACCTCGAACACGCGCCGACCTTGGCACGGTGCATCCGGGGCGCGGTCGCCGGGCGCGACCTTGGCCTCGACGCCGAGGTCCAGCGACAGAGCCGAGCCTTCGTAGCCGAGGTCCAGCTGCCGAGCCTCGCGGCCGCGCTTCATGCCCTGACGGGTTATGGCCTTGGCCAGCAGGTCGGTGGAGAGGCCCAGCACGCCGGCGGCGATTGGGCGGCGCTCGGCTTCGTAGGTGTCGATCAGGCTCTCCGGCGCGCCGGCCAGCACGGCGGCCAGCTTCCAGCCGAGATTGTAGGCGTCCTGGATGCTGGTGTTCAGGCCTTGCCCGCCGGTCGGTGGATGGATGTGCGCCGCGTCGCCGGCCAGCAGCACGCGCCCGACCCGGTAGCGGTCGGCCAGGCGGGCGTTGAGGCCGTACACCGAGGTCCAGAACACCTCTTGGACCACGATGTTCTCGCGACCCGTCCGTTCACGGATCAAGGCGTTGAGGCCCTCGACCGTCAGCCCCGCCTCGCCGTCCTTCGGCGCGTGGCCCTGGATCTGCATGAGGTCGGTCCCGGCCAGCGGGCAGAACGACACCTGGGCCGTCTCGCGGGTCCCGAACACGTGCCAGGCGTCGCGCGACAGGCCCGTCAGCCTGGTGTCGGCGACCATCGCCTGGCCCGGCATGGTCTTGCCCGGGAAGCCGATATCCAGCGCATGGCGCACGAAGCTGCGGCCGCCGTCGGCCCCGACCAGCCAGCGGGCGCGGAGCGTGCGGCCATCGGCCAGGGTCGCGGTGACGCCCTCGGCGTCCTGGTCGATCCCGATCAGTTCGGCGCCGTATTCGGGCGTGTGGCCCAGGTCGGCCAGGCGCTGGCGCAGGATGGTTTCGGTCATGAACTGCGGCAGCATCAGCGGCGCGGCGTAGGGCTCGGCGGGGGAGGGCGTCGCGCCTTCGCCGATCGCCGTCTCCTCGAAGCTGCCGTCCGGGGCGTAGTTGCGCACCGGCGGATAGGGACCGCCCGTCGCCAGCATCGGGGCCAGGACGCCGAGGTCCTCGAACACCTCCAGGCTGCGCGGCTGGAGGCCCTTGCCGCGCGAGCCCCGGAACGCTTGCGGGGCCTTGTCGATCAGATGGAAGGCGACGCCCCGGCGGGCCAGGTCGATGGCCAGGGTCAGGCCGGCCGGACCGGCGCCGGCGATCAGGATGTTGGTGGTGTCGGGAGTGGATTGGGAAGAGGTCATCCGCATCTCCTGTCGTGTGCGCTATGCACATATATCGTGTGCAAAAAGCACATAAATCCAGGACTGGACGGCGTCAACATAAAACGTGCAAAATGCACCCATGGTCACCGTGTATCGAGACATCCACTTGGCGATGATGGACCTCGCCGGGCTCCTCAATCGCCCCCAGGTCGATGATGTCCTGCTGCGCGAAGCGGGCGTGTCGCTGGATAGGGCGCTCTTCCCGCTCCTGGTGCGCATCGAGCGTAAGGGCCCCATCGGTGTGGTCGATCTTGCAGACCTAGCCGGCCGGGACCATTCCGTGGTCAGCCGCCAAGTCGCCAAGCTAGAGAGTCTGGGCCTGGTTGAGCGCCGTCCGAACGCGACCGACAAGCGCGTGCGCGAGGCGGTGGTGACGGAGAAGGGGCAGGAGTACGCTGACGCGCTCGATGCGGCGCGTCAGCGGCTGGCCAAGCCGATGCTGGACCAGTGGAGCGCTTGGGACCTGCAGGAACTGGCCCGCCTGCTGCGCAAGTTCGTCGATGAGGCGAATGAAACGCTGAAGACCTAGTCGACCGCCAAGATCACATCCGCTGCCGCGATCTGGGTCTCGACCTTGGCGCCGACCGTCAGCGCCCACGCCGCGTCTTCCGGCCTCAGCGTCGCCACCAGCGACTTCCCCGCAGAGAGCGCGATCGTCACCTCGGCCGAGGTCTCGCCGGCCTCGCGGTCGACGATTTCGCCGGCCAGGCGGTTGTCGGCGTCGCCCTCGCCGATCCGCACGAAGCTGGACTTGATCAGGGCGATGGCCGCCCGGCCGGGCGCGAGGCCCAGGTCTTCGACGCTGCGCTGGGTGATCGAGGCGTGGAGGACGAGGCCCTCGGCCAGCGACAGGGTCACGGTCGCGGTGACGCCGTCGCCCTCCACCGCCGTCACCACACCGCGCAAGGCGTTGCGGGCGCTGGTGCGCAGGCCCAAACTCCAGAGCAGTTCGGCGTCGCCCGACAGGTCCGCCTCCAGCCTTGCGAAGGCCGCGCCGACCTCGCGCTCGGCGGCGCGGAAGGCGCGGATCACCGCCTGGCCGCGTGGGGTGACCTCGGCCGTCCCGCCGCTCTTGCCGCCCGGCGCGGCGCTGACCAGGGGCGCGTCGAACAGGTTGTTCAGCGCCTGCACCCCGTCCCAGGCGCCCTTGTACGAGAGGCCGACCTGCTTGGCGGCGGCGCTGATCGAGCCCAGGGCCGCGACGGCTTCCAAGAGGGCGATGCGCTCCAGCCCCACCCGGGCCAGGCCGCCGCGCTTGAGGATCAGGGAGGCGCTGAAATCGTCTTCGCGAGCCACTGTTTCACCGTTATGCATGAGAGCTACATAACCGCAGCGCCCCCATAGGATTATCAGATGATCGCCCGCCGTCCGATGTTGATCGCCGCGCTTCTGTCGTTGACGCTGGGCGGGACCGCCTTCGCCGGCGAGACCAAGGTGGCCGTGGCCGCCAACTTCACCGAGGCGGCCAAGGAGATCGCCGCCAAGTTCAAGGCCAAGACCGGCCACGACGCGACCTTGAGCTTCGGCTCGTCGGGCCAGTTCTACACCCAGATCGCCAATGGCGCGCCGTTCGAGGTGTTCCTGTCGGCCGATGTCGAGCGTCCGCAGAAGGCCGAGGCCGAGGGCCTGGCGGTTCCGGGTTCGCGCTTCACCTACGCCACCGGCCGCCTGGTGCTCTACAGCAAGACCCCCGGCCTGGTGGACGGCAAGGGCGCGGTGCTGAAGACCGGCAAGTTCGAGAAGCTGTCGATCGCCGACCCCAAGGCCGCGCCCTACGGCCAGGCGGCGGTCGAGACCCTGACCAAGCTGAAGCTGTACGACACGCTGAAGCCCAAGATCGTCCAGGGGACCTCGATCACCCAGGCCTTCCAGTACGTCCAGACCGGCGCGGCCGAGCTGGGCTTCGTGGCCCTGTCGCAGGTGATCACCGAGCAGGGCGGCTCGCGCTGGGTGGTGCCGGCGGCCAACCACACCCCGATCGACCAGCAGGCCGTGCTGCTGAAGACCGGGGCCAACAGCGAGGCGGCCAAGGCCTTCCTGAAGTTCCTGAAGAGCGGCGACGCCAAGGCGATCATCAAGCGCTACGGCTACGAGGTCCGCTGATCGTGACAGAGGTCCTGTGGCTGACGGGCAAGCTGGCGGGGATCACCACGATCCTGCTGCTGGCCCTGGCCACGCCGCTGTCCTGGTGGCTGGCGCGCGGGCGCTCGCCCCTGCGCACGCCGGTGACGGCGCTGGTGGCCCTGCCGATCGTGCTGCCGCCGACGGTGCTGGGTTTCTACCTGCTGATCGCCCTGGGGCCAAAGAGCCCGCTGATGGTGCTGTTCCAGCCGTTCGGAATCCGCACCCTGGCCTTCACCTTCGAGGGCCTGGTCATCGGCTCGCTGATCTATTCGCTGCCGTTCGCGGTGCAGCCGCTGCGTAACGCCTTCCTGGCCATCGGCGACGAGCCGCTGGAGGCCGCCGCCTGTCTGGGGGCCACGCCCTGGCAGCGGTTCTGGCGGGTGGCCCTGCCGCTGTCGATCCCGGGCTATGTCGCCGCCGCGATCCTGGTCTTCGCCCATACGGTGGGCGAGTTCGGGGTGGTGATGATGCTGGGCGGCAATATCCCCGGCGAGACGACTGTACTGTCGACCGAGATCTTCCGTCTGGTCGAGGGGCTGGAGTGGGGCGAGGCGCATCGCCTGTCGCTGCTGCTGCTGGCCTTCGCGTTCGTGGTGCTGTTCACGCTGCTGGGGCTCGAGGCCCGGTCCAAGATCCTGCTGCGGACCCGGACGTAAAAAAGGAGCGCGACGTCGCCGCCGCGCTCCAGGGACCGAGATCGAGGGCCCGTCCTCGCCCTTCGACGAGCTCAGGGTGAGGACTACGGCGGTTCAGTAGGAAACCTCATCCTGAGCCTGTCCCCCGGGTCCGACCGAAGGTCGGCCCGAGGATGAACTCCGGACGAGGTTTCCGGCTCATCAGAATTTCCAGTTGAGGCTCGCCCCCCAGGTCGTCGGCTTGCCGGGGAAGCGGACGACGACGTTGGCGTTGCTGCTCACCGCGCTCCAGTAATATTCGTCGGTGATGTTGCGGCCCCAGATCGACAGGTCCCAACCCTTGTCGGGATTGCCGATACCGAGGCTGGCGTTCAGCAGGCCGTAGCTGTCGATCACGAACAGCGGATTGCCGTCGAGATCGGCCTGCGACTTGGACTGGTAGCGGCCGTTCAGGGCGGCGTTCAGCTCCAGTCCGCCGCCGATCGGCTGGTGGAAGAGGGCCGTCAACCCGCCCTGGAACTTCGGGCTGTAGAGGAACGGCGCGCCGTCGAAGCTCTGGGTCTGGCCAGCGGCGTTGATGCCCGTGTAGCCCTTCACTTCCGTGTGCAGCAGGGTGGCCGAGGCGATGAAGGTCAGGGCCCGGCTGGCGCGCCAGGTGATGTCGCCGTCCAGGCCATGGGCCTCGGCCTTGGGCACGTTGGCCAGCCGCGCCAGGGCGGTATAGATCGGGTCGGCGAAATAGACCGACAGCTGCTTGTCCTGGTAGTCGTAATAGAAGGCCGACAGGTTGGCCTGGACCCGGCGGTCGAAGAGGCCGGCCTTCACGCCCACCTCGTAAGCGGTCAGCATTTCCTGCGTCGCTGGAGCGTTCTGGGTCGAGATGTTGGCGGCGTTGATCGGGGTCGCGCCGGCCTTGGCCCCGCGCGAGACCGAGCCGTAGACCAGCACGGTCTCCGAGGCCGTCCAGTCCAGGGCCACGCGCCAGGCGAGGTTGTCCTCATCCAACTTGGACTTCACCAGGCCGAAGCTCTTGGTCGCCGGGTCGAAGGTGTTGCAGCCGTTGGTCGTGATCGGCGCCACCAGGCCATAGGCGCCGGCGAACAGGGCCCGGTTGACGACATTGACGTTGACCAGCATCGAGCCGTTGTAGTCGCGCGAGCAGCCGACATAGTCTTGTTTGTCCTGGCTGTAGCGGATGCCCAGGGTCAGCTTCAGGTCCTGCGCCAGCTGGCGGTCGGCGTTGGCGAACAGGCTCCAGGTGTCGGTCTCGATATTGCCGACGTCCTCATAGGTGCGGAACGCCTGGCTCATCTGCAGGGCGGTGTAGCCGAAGCTGTTGAACGGCGTGGCCAGCAGGGTCGAGCCGACATAGCGGATCGTGCCGACATTGGCGTTCTGGCCCAGCAGGGTGCGGTTCATGTCGAGGATCTTGTCGTGGGCGACATAGCCCCCGACCAGCCACGAGCCCTTGTCGGTGACGCCTTCCAGATGGAGCTCCTCGGCGGTCGACTCGATCTCGCCGTGGGCCTTCTGGATCAGGATCTCGTAGGGCGCGCCGCTCCAGTCGAAGACCGCGTCGCGGGTCAGCTTGTTGTAGCTGGTCAGCGAAACGAGCGTGACATGGTCGGCGACGTCCCAGGCGATGCGCAGCTTGCCGGCGTCGAACTTGTCGTCCTCGCGGTAGGGATCGCGGATGCCGACGCCTGCCCCGGCGTCCGTCCCGCGCACCGACAGCGGCGCCCAGTCGGCCTGGCTGGCCTTGGTCGGCTTGTTATTGGCGATGTAGCTGACGATGCCGGGCGCGTTGAACGGGCTGGCGGCGGTGGCGGGCGTGAAGCCGATGCCTTGCGCGGCGACGGTGTCGGACTTGTTGCGCCAGCCCGAGTACGAGAGGTCGATGTCGACCTTGTCGGTCGGCTGGAAGGCCAGCGAGGCGCGCCAGCCGTCGCGGTGGTTCTCGCCCAGGTGCTCGCCGCGGGTGTTGCTGACCTGCCAGCCCTTGTCGCTGTCCTCGGTGCGGAAGGCGAGGCGGCCTTGGACACGCTCGCCCAGCGCGCCGCTGACCATGCCCTCGAAATTGTGGGTCTTGTAGTTGCCGACTTCCGCCGTGAGGGCGCCCTCGAACTCCTGCGTCGGCTTGTTGGTCACGAAGTCGATCAGGCCGGCGGTGGTGTTGCGGCCATAGAGCGTGCCTTGCGGGCCTTTCAGCACCTCGACCCGCTCCAGGTCGAAGATCGGGCCGGTGTTCATGAACGGATAGGCGTAGGCGACCTCGTCCCAATAGGTGCCGACGGTCGAGGTGGCCGACAGGTTGATGGTGTTGAAGCCGATGCCGCGCAGCGTATAGGTCGGCACGCCCTGATAGCTCTGACTGACCGTGAAACTGGGGGCGACGGTGGAGAGGTCCTTGGGGTCGGTGACCCGCAGCTGCTGCAGGGCCTGGCCGCTGAAGGCCTGGATCGGCATGCCGACGCTGTTGGCGGTTTCCTCGCGGCGCTGGGCCGTGACCACCAAGGTGTCGATCGTCAGGCTGTCGTCTGGCTTTTGCGCCTGGGTTTGCGCCATGGCGGGGGCCGCCATCAGCAGGGCGAGCGCCGACACGCTCACAGTCAGGCGCGTGGGTCCTGGCATCGTCTACCTCCCTCTTGGCCGCGCCTGCATTGGGCGTTGGCTCTATCGGGGAGCGTGCGGGTCCCTTACTCGCGTAACAAGCTATCGGAAATGATAGGGACGGACCGAAACCTCGTCCTTCGACAAGCTCAGGATGAGGTTTCTACTCGAGCGCTTCAGTAGCCCTCATCCTGAGCCTGTCGAAGGACGAGGGCGGCCCCTCAGAGCCCCAAGACCAGCTTGGCGATGATGTCGCGCTGGATCTCGTTGGAGCCGCCATAGATCGAGGCCGCGCGGTTGTTGAGGTAGCGGGCCATGGTCGTCAGGCCGTGCTCGGGGCCGACGGGGCTTTCGTTCGAGCCGGCCTCGCGGGCCTTGGGCTGGTGTGGGGCGATGTAGGTCGCCAGGGCCTCGACGCCCAGTTCATCCAGGCGCTGGAGCTGCTCTGAGCCCTGGAGCTTGAGGATCGACGAGGCCGGGCCGGGTTTGCCGCCGGCGGCCAGGGCGGAGAGCACCCGGCGCTCGGTGATATCGATGGCCAGGGCTCCGATCTCGGCCTCGGCTAGGCGGCGGCGATGGTGGACGTCGTCGAGGATGTCTTCCGCCTGCGCCATGCTCCGCAGGCGCTCCAGCCCCGCGTGCAGCCCGGCCGCGTAGCCGCCGCCGCGTTCGAATTCCAGGAGGTGCTTGGCGACCGTCCAGCCCTGGTTCTCCGCGCCCAGGCGGTCGACCTGGGGCGTGCGGACGTCGTCGAAGAACACCTGGTTGACCTCGTGCTCGCCAGCCAGGGTGACGATCGGATCGACCTTGATGCCCGGCCGGTTCATCGCGATCAGCAGGAAGGTGATGCCGGCCTGCGGCTTGCCCTCGGCGGAGGTGCGGACCAGGCAGAACATGTGGCTGGCCCAGTGGGCGTGGGTGGTCCAGATCTTCGAGCCGTTGAGGAGGTAGTCGTCGCCGTCGGGCGTGGCGCGCATCTGCAGGGACGCCAGGTCCGACCCCGAGCCCGGCTCGGAATAGCCCTGGCACCAGTAGTCCTCGCCCGACAGAATGCGCGGCAGGTAGCGAGCCCTCTGCTCGGGCGTGCCGAACGCCATGATCGCCGGCGCGACCATCCGCAGGCCCATCGGCGCCAGGTTCGGCGCGCCGGCGCGGGCGCACTCGGCGAAGAAGACGTGGCGCTGGATGTCGCTCCAGCCGGGGCCGCCGTACGCGACTGGCCAGGTCGGGGCGGCCCAGCCTCGCGCGTGCAGGATCTTCTGCCAGGCCAGGCTATGGGTCTTGTCGCAGAAGACGCTGGTCATCCGCCGGCCGGCCTCGCGCAGCGGCGGCGTCAGGTTCGCATCCAGGAAGGCGCGGACCTCGTCGCGAAAGGCCAGGTCGTCAGGCGACAGTTCCAGATCCACCCGCGTTTCCTTCCGCCAGCATCGTCGGGGAAACTTGCGGAGGGGCGGGGGCGGCGCGCAAGCTATCGGAACCGATAGGGGAAGCGGTCTCGATGCTCAGCAAGGCGGACGACATCGAACGCCTGAAACGGGTCACGATCCTGGCCGAGCGGGTCCGCGACCTCGGGGCCGAAATCGGTCTGCCGTACGTGGCGGCCAGCGCCGACATCTCCAGTCCCGAGCCGATGCTGGGCGCGGACGGCAAGCCTCTGGCCGAGACGACCTTCGAGTGGCTGGACAACGCGGTGCGCTACTGGCGCGACCGGGCCTTCGCGCTGCGGGCCCCGTTCATCCTGGCCGCGCGCTACTCGGCTGAGCCGTTCTTCTATCACGAGGGCCGGTTCGCCAGCTGGCGGCCTCTGGCGCGGCTGGAGGCGATCGAGGTGCGCGAGGCGGCCCAGGCCTTCGGCATCGAGGCGGCGATCATCGCGCCGACCTACCTAACCGGCGGGGTGATCGGGGCGGTGGTCTGGGCCTCGTCCAAGCCGGTCGCGGACCTGCCGGCGCTGTACGCGGCGCGGGCGGATGAGCTGCACGGCGCGGCGTTGCGGCTGGTCTGCGCCTATCGCGACGGCCTGGGCGACGACGCTCCGCCGGTGCGGCTGACCAAGCGCGAGGTCCAGTGCCTGAAATGGGCGGCGGCCGGCAAGACCGACGCCGACATCGCCCAGATCATCGGCATTTCAGGCCCGACCGTCCGCTTCCACGTCCAGAACGCGGCGCTGAAGCTGCGGGTGGCGGGGAGGGCGCAGGCCATCCACCGCGCGGCGGGGCTGGGGTATATC
>NZ_JBWKZF010000025.1:60462-75828 GCF_059424195.1 Caulobacter sp. GW456-12-1-14-TSB4 | reverse complement strand
GCCTCCCCCGCCGCCGCGCGCCTATAACGACGGCTATGACGACGATTACCGCCCGGTCCCGTATGAGCAGGTCCGTCGCGACGCCCAGCGCGACAGCTATTACGACCGTTCGTACGATCGCTCCTATGATCGCCAGGACGGCTACCGGGTGAACGAGCGCACCAGCGGCCAAGCCGACGTCAACGGCTGCACCCTGGCCGAAAGCCCGATCTACCTGCCGGACGGCCGCGTCCAGAAACGCTTCGTGCGCGTCTGCCCGGACGGCAACGGCAAGTACCAGGTCGTCGACTAAGTCCTCGACCTACCTTGTGTGGAAGACGATCGGCCGCTCCTTGTGAGCGGCCGATTTCGTTTAGGCCTTGGTCGCCCAGACCAGCCGCTCGACCTGGCCGTCGCCGCCCGTGATCGGACTTTCGGTCAGGCCCTTCACCGACCAGCCGGAGGCCTCCAGGAACTCGACCACCTCGCGCTCGACGCGGGCGATGATCTCGGGGTCCTTCACCAGACCGCCCTTGCCGACGAAGTCGCGGCCGGCCTCGAACTGCGGCTTGATCAGCGCCACCAGGTCCGCGCCCTCCGCCGCCAGCTCCAGCGCCTTCGGCAAGGCCTTGGTCAGGGCGATGAAGCTGACGTCGCTGACCACCAGCGTCGGCGCGGCCCCGATCACGTCCTCGTCCAGCGCCCGGGCGTCGACGCCTGAGAGATCAACGACGCGCGGATCGTCCCGCAGCTTGGCGTGCAGCTGATCGCGGCCCACATCGACCGCGAACACCGTTTCCGCGCCGCGCGACAGCAGCACCTCGGTGAAGCCGCCCGTGGACGCGCCGACGTCCAGCGCCACACGGCCCTCCACCGCGACCGGCCACAGGTCCAGGGCGTGGATCAGCTTCAGCGCCCCGCGCCCGACCCACGGGTGGGCGGCCTGGGCGACGATCTCGGCGTCATGCTCGACCGTGTCGGCGGGCTTGGTGACCACCTTGCCATTGACCGTGACGAGGCCAGCCTCGACGGCCGCGCGGGCCTTGGCGCGGCTGTCGACGACGCCCCGTTCGACGAGCAACAGATCGATACGCTTGCGGGCCACGCGGCCTCCTCGAAAGTTAAGACCGCCGTCTAGCACGGGCTTGCGGCCCAGGTCTCTTCGGGTTCAACTGAACGCTGATCACCGGCGCGTCAGACGCCGGCTAAATTCTAAGACTGAGCGTGGCGACGCCATGCTTGGGGGGAGAGAAACCTGATGCGATTCACGCGTCGCGGCCTGCTGGCCGCATCCGCCGCCGTGGCGGCCGCATCTTCAGTGGAGGCTAAGCCCAAATCGATGACCACGCCCGCGCCCTGGACTCCCGACGCCACCGAGCTGGCCGGCCGCATCCGTCGCAAGGAGGTCAGCGCCGCCGACGTGGTCGAGGACGCCATCCGCAAGGCCGAGGCCCTGCAGCCCCAGGTCGGGGCGATCGTCACCTCGGACTTCGACCGGGCGCTGGACAAGGCCAAGGCCGGCCAGCTGTCGGGTCCGTTCGCGGGCGTGCCGTTCATGGTCAAGGACCTGGATCCCTATAAGGGCCTGCCCACCCGCAACGGCTCGCGCAGCGGCCTGCGCAGCCCGCCCGAGACCACCCAGACTCCTTATGTCGACGCCTTCGACGCCGCCGGCTTCGTGGTGATCGGCAAGTCGGCGACGCCGGAGTACGGCTTCCTGCCGACCACCGAGCCGATGGGCTTCCAGCCCACCCGCAACCCCTGGAACACCGCGCGCTCGTCGGGCGGCTCCTCGGGCGGCGCGGCGGCGGCCGTGGCCTCGGGCATGGTGCCGATCGCCCACGCCAGCGACGGCGGCGGCTCGATCCGCATCCCGGCCAGCAACTGCGGCCTCTTCGGCCTCAAGCCCTCGCGCGGCCGGATGCTGGAAGGCCGTCCGGTCTCGCGCGGCATCGACATCTCGGTCGCCCACGCCCTGGCCCATAGCGTCCGCGACTCGGCCGCGCTGTTCGCCGCCACCGAGCGCACCGGCGCCAACGCCGTGTTCAAGCCGGTCGGCGTGGTCAGCGAGCCGCTGAAGAAGAAACTGAAGGTCGGCCTGATCATGCAGACCGGCACGGGCGTGACACCCGACGCCGAAGTGCAGACCGCCGTCAACAACGCCGCCAAGCTGCTGGAGAGCCTGGGCCACAAGGTCGAACCTACCACATGGCCGATGGACGGCGCCCAGTTTGGCCAGGACTTCACGGTGCTGTGGGCCAGCGGCGCGGCCGAGCTGATCACGGCGGTCGGCAAGGCCATCGGCCGCGAGCCCGACGACACCGTCCTGGAGCCCTTCAGCATCGGCATGGCCAAGCTGGTCGGGCAACTGCCGGCCGGCGCCCTGCCCGCCGCCATCGAGCGCCTGAACGCCAACACCAAGGCCTATGACGCCTGGCTGACGAAGTACGACGTCATCCTGTCGCCGGTGCTGGGCAAGCCGCCGGTCGAGCTGGGCTATGTCGCCGGCTGGGTCCCGTTCCAGGAGCTGCAAGCGCGGCTGCTGACCTATGTCGGCTACACCCCGCTGCACAACGTCGCCGGCGCGCCGTCGATGAGCGTGCCGCTGCACTGGACCGCCGACGGCCTGCCCGTGGGCGTTCAGATCGCCGGGCGGGCGGGTGGCGAGGCGCTGCTGTTCCAGCTGGCCTATCAGCTGGAGGAAGCCCAGCCCTGGGCGCACCGCAAGCCGCCGGTGAGCCTCTAAATCAAGACGGGGCGGCTCAGCAGCCGCCCCGGCCCTTGTCCCGGATGTGATCCAGGATGTCCCCGATCAGCTCGAAGTCCATCGTCTCGGGCTTCTTCCAGCGCGCGCAGCCGCCGCCGCGATCGACGCCGGCCATGCGCTCGGGGAACGCGTCCAGCGCCGCCTTGCCGGCATAGAGGGCGATGTACTGCTTCTGGCTGTTGAAGGCGAAGAACGGGGTCTTCGGGTCGCCATAGGCCGGCATGCCGAAGGCCATCTTCTCGGTCTCGGCGCCGAAGCGCTCGACGCACATGGCTCGAAGGCGGTCCAGCGCCGGGCGGCGCTCGGGCGCGACCTCCTGCATGAAGTCATCGACCGTCGCCGCCTTCGACTGGACCATGATCCCCTCCTGGGAGGGGCGTGATCACCCCTCGACGAACACCTTCTTGAGTTCGTTCTTCATGATCTTGCCATTGGCGTTGCGCGGCAAGGTCTCGTGCCAGAAGACGATCTTCACCGGCACCTTGAAGGCCGCCAGGCGATCGGCGACGAAGGCGCGCAGTTCGGCCTCGTCGGCGGTGGCGCCCGGCTTCAGGGTCACGACGGCCGCCGGCTCCTCGCCCAGGGTCTTGTGCGGGATGCCGACCAGGGCCGCGTCCATCACCGCCGGATGGTCGTAGAGGCAGTTCTCGACCTCGATGCAGTAGATGTTCTCGCCGCCGCGGATCAGCATGTCCTTGGCGCGGTCGATGATGAAGCAGAAGCCCTCGGCGTCGAGGCGCGCCAGGTCGCCCGTGCGCACCCATCCGTCGACGAAGGTGTCGGCGCTGGCTTCCGGCTTGTTCCAATAGCCGCGCACGACCTGCGGGCCCTTGCACCACAGCTCGCCAACATCGCCGATCGGCAGCTCGCGATAGGGCTTCTCGACGGTCATGATCTTCAGGTCGGTGACCGGCACGGCCGGGCCGCACGAGTCCGGACGGTTCTCGTAGTCCTCGGCCGAGTTGGAGGTCGCCGTGGCCGAGGTCTCGGTCATGCCCCAGCCGTTGCCCGGCGAGGACTTGGGCCACAGTTCCTTGATCTTGCGCACCAGCTCCGGCGCCGAGGGCGCGCCGCCGTAGGCCACGGTCTCGATCGACGACAGATCGTAGTTCGGACGCGAGGGGTGCTCGATGATCTGCCAGGCGATGGTCGGGACGCCGCCCATCTGGGTCAGCTTCTCGTCCTGGATCAGCTGCATGGCCTTTTCCGGATCCCACTTGCGGATCATGGCCAGCTTGGCCCCGCCGAACAGCGAGGGGTTCAGCACCGCGAAACAGCCCGTGGCGTGGAAGAACGGCACCGACAGCAGCGAGCCCTTCTGCGGCAGGCTGGGATCGGGCTGGGGCGGCGCCTCGCCACGACGCAGGAAGGCGCGGGCCCCGGCGGCGGCGGCGGCGAAGATGTTGCTGTTGACGTTGCGGTGCGTGCCGATCGCGCCCTTGGGCTTACCCGTAGTGCCCGAGGTGTAGAAGATCGTCGCGTCGTCATCCGGTCCGATCGGCGTGGTCGGCAGCGGCTTCTCGTCCAGCTTGGCCCAGTCGTTGGGGCAGCCGATCGCGGCCTCCAGGCGCTTCACATACGGGTGGGCGATCTCTTCCTTCGAGCGGCTGACATAGACGCCCTTCAGGTCCGGGCAGGCATCGAAATGCTCGGCCATGCGCTCGAAGCGTTCGACATCGACCACCACGACCTTGGCGCCGGAGTCGACCAGGCCGTATTCCAGCTCGGGCCCGGTCCACCAGGCGTTCAGCGGCGTGACGATCGCGCCCAGCGACAGACCCGCATAGAAGGCCACCGGCCATTCGGGCAGGTTGCGCATGACGATGGCGATGCGGTCGCCCTTCTGAATGCCGAAGGACTCGAACTCGGCGGCCATGTGGGTCACGGCGCGGTAGAAGGCCTCGAAGCTGACCCGCTCGTCCTCGTGGACCAGGAAGATCTTCTCGCCGTGGGCGCGGCCGAACAGCAGCGTATCGCGAAGCGTGGGAGGAGCGTTCTTCCAGGTCCGGGTCTTCACGCCCCGGATCTCGACCTCTTCCATCTCGCCCGGCGTTCCCGGCTGGGTGATCAGGGCATAGGCCTGCTGGACGGACATGGCGGGCCACGGAACAGACGCGGGTGCGGCCTGGCTCATTTCTACTCTCCCGGTTTTGGCGTCACGCCCTGTTTGATCGAGCGCGTTCGCCAACCAGAGAGCACAGCCGCGAGCCGCTTGTAAACATCCGTTTGACGCTAGGAGAACATTGATAAGTTACAAGGGGCGGATAGGCCTGGACTCCCCGCTTTCGAGGACCGATGACCTAGCGTCATCCCCCGCGAATCCGGAGCGTCGCCTTGGCCGAATCCCTGCTGTTCCCCGACCGCGAGTTCGCCGCCTTCCTGTTCGACATGGACGGCACGGTGCTGACCTCGATCGTCGCCAGCGAGCGGGTCTGGGGGACCTGGGCGCGCAAGCACGGGCTGGACGTCGAGGCGGTGCTGAAATGCATCCACGGCCGGCGGGCGGTCGAGACGGTGCGCAGCTTCAACATCCCCGATGTCAACGAAGACGCCGAGGTCACGTGGCTGAAGGACGCCGAAATCGCGGACACGGACGGGATCGAGGCCATCGAGGGCGCGATCGCCTTCCTGACCGCCCTGCCCGCCGATCGCTGGGCGGTCGTCACCTCGGCTCCTCGCGAATTGGCCAAGGTGCGGCTGACGGCGGCGGGCCTGCCCCTCCCCGTCGTGCTGGTCACCGCCGAGGACGTCGAGCGCGGCAAGCCGGCGCCGGACTGCTTCCTGCTGGCGGCCCAGCGCCTGGGCCACCGCATCGAGAACTGCCTGGTGTTCGAGGACGCCCCGGCGGGCATCGCCGCTGGCGAGGCGGCGGGGGCGAAGGTGGTGGTGATCACCGCGACGCACAGCCATCCGCTGGAGACGCCGCATCCGGGGGTGACGGGGTATGGGCCACTGAAGGTGGCGGCTTCGGGGGCGTTGAGCTTCTAAAAACGCTTGTCATCCCGGCCGTAGCGAAGCGGAGAGCCGGGACCCAGGGGCTACCGCACTGCGCCGTCCCCTGGGTCCCGGACAGCCTCTGCGAGGCTTCCGGGATGACAAGATTGGGTGGCTGTTACCCCACCGACTCCAGGCGGCTCAGCGCCGCCTCGAGCTTGGCCTTGGCGGCTTCGGCCTCGGCGAGACGCTCGCGGTTCTCCTCGACGACCTCTTCCTTGGCGCGGGCCAGGAAGTCGGGGTTGCCGAGCTTCTTGTTGACCTTGTCGATCTCGCCGGCGTGGCCAGCGATTTCCTTGGTCAGGCGGGTCTTCTCGGCGGCCAGGTCGATGAAGTCGGCGATGCCGAGCGCGCCGGTGGCTTCGCCCATCACGATCGGCACGGAGCCGGCCGGAGAAGCCTCGGCCTCACGGACACTGTCCAGGCGCGCCAGGGTCAGCAGCAGGTCGCGATGACGGGCCAGGCGGGCCTTGGTCTCCGCGCCGGCGCCGACGACGCTGAGCGCCGGCTTGGCCGACGGCGGCACGTTCATCTCGGCGCGGATCGAGCGGATCTCGCCGACCGTGCCGACCAGCCAACCGATCTCGGCCTCGGCTTCGGCGTCGATCCAGCTTTCCGACAGCTCGGGCCACTGGGCCGAGATCAGCATGCTGTCGCGAGCAGGGCCGAACTCGGCGGTCTTCTCCCACAGCTCCTCGGTGATGAACGGCATCACCGGGTGCAGGAGCTTGAGGATCACGTCCAGCGCCCAGGCGGCGGTGGCGCGGGTCTCGGCCTTGGCGGCGGCGTCATCGCCGTTCAGGATCGGCTTGGCCAGCTCCAGGTACCAGTCGCAGAACACGTTCCAGACGAAGCGGTAAAGCGCGCCGGCGGCCTCGTCGAACGCCGGGCCTTCCAGGGCTTTGGTGACCTCGGCCACGGTCTTGACCGTCTCGCCGCGAATCCACTTGTTGATCGGCTGCTGCACGGTCGAAGGGTCGAAGCCCTCGACGCGCACGCACTCGTTCATCTGGGCGAAGCGCGAGGCATTCCACAGCTTGGTGCCGAAGTTGCGATAGCCCTCGATGCGCTGCTTGGAGAGCTTGATGTCGCGCGCCTGGCCCGACATCGCCGTCATGGTGAAGCGCACCGCGTCGCAGCCCAGCTCGTCGATCAGGATCAGCGGATCCATCACGTTGCCCTTGGACTTGCTCATCTTGGCGCCCTTCTCGTCACGGACGAGGGCGTTGATGAACACCTGCTTGAACGGGGCCTCACCCATGAAGTGGATGCCCATCATCATCATCCGGGCGACCCAGAAGAAGATGATGTCGAAGCCCGTGACCAGGGTGCTGGTCGGGTAGAAGCGCGCCACGTCCGGGGTCTTTTCCGGCCAGCCCAGGGTCGAGAACGGCCACAGGGCCGAGCTGAACCAGGTGTCGAGGACGTCCTCGTCGCGCCAAATCGGAATAGGCGCGTTCGCATCGCTCGCTTGACCAGCGGCAAGCCAAGCACCCATCCCCACGATACGGTCTTCAACGACAACGACCTTTCGGCCGTAGTGACGCTCCGCCGCAGCGATGGCTTCGTCTTCGGTCTCTTCAACGAAAATGCTGTTGGTGAAGGTATCGCTAGGAATTTCACCTTCGGCATTCGCCGGGGCATCAGCTTTGACCGGGCCGAACCAGGCCGGGATGCGGTGGCCCCACCAGAGCTGGCGCGAGACGCACCAAGGCTCGATGTTGCGCAGCCACTCGAAGTAGGTCTTCTCCCAGTGCTTGGGCTCGAAGACGGTCTCGCCGGTCTCGACGGCCTTCAGGGCCGGCTGGGCCAGGGTCTTGGCGTCGACGTACCACTGGTCCGTCAGGAAGGGCTCGATGACCACGCCCGAACGGTCGCCGTGCGGGACCATGTGCTTGGTCTTCTCGATCTCCTTCAGCCAGCCCTCTTCCTCGGCGCGGGCGACGATCTCCTTGCGCGCGACGAAGCGGTCCTTGCCGACATACTCGGCCGGAACGCTGTCGTTCAGCTTGGCTTCCGGCGTCAGGATGTTGATGGCTTCCAGGCCGGCGCGCTTGCCAACGCCGAAGTCGTTGAAGTCATGGGCGGGCGTGATCTTCACCGCGCCAGAGCCCTTGGTCGGGTCGGCGTAGTCGTCGGCGACGATCGGGATACGGCGGCCGACGATCGGCAAGGTCACGAACTTGCCGACCAGGCCCTTGTAGCGCTCGTCGTCGGGGTGAACGGCGACGCCGGTGTCGCCCAGCATGGTCTCGGGACGGGTCGTGGCCACGACGATGTAGTCGCGGGTCTCGAACTCGGTGGCCTTGCCGTCGTCATCGAAGGCGATCGGGTGCTGGTAGGTCACGCCGTCGGCCAGCGGATAGGCGAAGTGCCAATAGGCGCCGTCGACTTCCTTCTGCTCGACCTCGAGGTCGGAGATGGCGGTCTGGAACTGCGGGTCCCAGTTGACCAGGCGCTTGTCGCGATAAAGCAGGTTCTGCTTGTAGAGCTGGACGAACACCTTGCGGACGGCGGCCGACAGGCCCTCGTCCAGGGTGAAGCGCTCGCGCGACCAGTCGCAGCTGGCGCCCAGGCGGCGCAGCTGGTTGGTGATGGTCCCGCCGCTCTCGGCCTTCCATTCCCAGACCTTGTCGACGAAGGCCTCGCGGCCCATGTCGCGGCGGCCGATATTGCCGGCGGCGGCCAGCTGGCGCTCGACGACCATCTGGGTGGCGATGCCCGCGTGGTCGGTGCCCGGCAGCCACAGGGCGGCCTTGCCGCGCATGCGGTGGAAGCGCGTCAGCACGTCCTGCAGGGTGTTGTTCAGCGCGTGGCCGATGTGCAAGCTGCCCGTGACGTTCGGCGGCGGGATCACGATGACGAACGGCTCTGCGTTCGGATCCTCGCTGGGCTTGAAGGCCCCGGAGGCCTCCCAGGCGGCGTACAGGCGGGGTTCGACGGATTTGGGATCGAAGGTTTTATCGAGCATGGCGGAGCGGATATGCCATCTGCGGCCCGGGGGCGAAACCGGCGGGCCTTGGTTTTCTGACGGTTGGAAACGAAAAAAGGCGGCCGCCGGAGCGACCGCCTCGATTTTCTAGATCTTGGAGAGCGCGACAGCCGAAAGCGGATGCCGGTTTCGGCGCCCGTCGCGCTCCCTCTAAGAACACGCCTTCGCTATGCGAAGGCTTGGGCTTAGACGCCGCGACCGCGGGCGATCCGTTGCACTTCTTCCTCGACCTTGGTCTCGACGATGCGCGGCAGGTTCTGGTCCAGCCACTCCTTGAGCAGCGGGCGCAGCAGCTCGCGTACGACGTCTTCCAGGGTGCGGGCGTCCTTGGGCATCAGCAGGGCCGAGCTCAGGCTGCCGAAGGCCGAGGCGGCCGCCGACGACGCCGTGGCGCCGACCAGGGTCTCGGCCACTTCATCACGGTCGAAGACCGGCGACGGCGCGGCCGGAGGCGGCGTGTAGACCGGTTCCGGCTCGGGCTCCGGCGAATAGACGTCGATGTCGCCGACGGACGCCAGCGGCTCGGGTTCCGGCTCCGGCATGATCGGATCGGTCAGCTCGAGGATGTCGTCCTCGATCGGTTCGGGTTCCGGCTCGGGTTCCGGCGGCGGAGGCGCAGCCTCGGCCGCAGGCTCCGCCGGCGCGTCATCCTCCGAGATGATGCGCCGGATGGAGGCGAGGATCTCCTCCATCGTCGGTTCTTGAGAGCTCTGATCGGACATGTGCGGGGGCCGTCGTAAAGGGTACGAATCCTTGCGCGCCCTAGGACGCGCTTGGCCGCGATGGTGCAGACTTACGCGGCTTAAGCAAGCGCAAGTCCACGCCTGGGCGGAATCGACGCGGCGAGAAGCCTACTTCGAGGCGGCTTGCGGCTTGGCGGAAGGGGCGCCGACCTTGTCGATCGCCTGCACGACCGGCTCCCACGGCACCCAACCGGCGCTGTGCGTGACACGATCGTAGGAGACCTTGGGGTCGTAGGCGGCGGTGCTGGTCGACAGCTTGTTGACGTCCAGCTGGCCCATGGCCTGCAGGACGACGGCGCTGGCCACGTATTCGTCGCGACGGGCGGCCACCAGGGCCAGCTCGGCGTTCGACAGCTCCAGCTGGGCGTTCAGCACGTCCAGCGTGGTGCGCAGGCCGACCTGCTGCTCCTGGCGCACGCCTTCGAAGGCGATGCGGCTGGCCCGCACCTGCTCCTCGTTCGAGACCAGGTTGGCGCGGGCGGCCAGCAGCGTGCTCCAGGCGGCCGAGACCTGCTGGATCACGGTGCGCTTGGCGCCGTCGACGGCGATGCGGGCGGCGTTCTCGCGCTCGCGGGCGGTGCGGACGTTCGAAGCGTTCAGGCCGCCGGTGAACAGCGGCACGCGGGCGGTCAGCGAACCGGCGATCTGACGGTCGTACTGGCCGAACTGGTCGCCGTTGCCGTTCACCTTGGTGGCGTCATAGCCCAGGCTGGCGCCGGCCGAGACCGTCGGCAGGTAGGCGGCCTTGGCCAGGGCCACGCGGGCCGTGGCGGCCTGCTCGGCGTAGCGCGCGCTCTGCACGGCCGGATTGCTGCCCTCGGCGGCCTCGAAGGCCTGCTCGACCGAGGTCGGCAGCACGCTGGCCAGCGACGGCTCGGGCGTCAGGTCGGTCGGGTTCTGGCCGACGATCTGGGCGTAGGTGGCGCGGGCGATGGCCAGGTTGCCCTGGGCCGACGACTGGCTGGCCTTGGCGGCGGCCAGGCGCGCCTGCGACTGGGCCACATCGGTGCGGGTGATCTCGCCCACGTCGAAGCGGGCGTTCGATTCGTCGAGCTGGCGCGTCAGCACCGCGACGTTCTCGTTGGCGATGCGCAGGGTTTCCTGGCTACGGCGCACGTCGACATAGGCGGTGACGACATTGGCCAGCACGCTCTGCTCGACACGGCGCAGGTCCTCGCGGCCGGCCAGCACGTCGGCCTCGGCGGCCGACAGGTTGGCGGTGGCCTGGCCGCCCGTGAAGAGCGGCTGGCTCAGCTGGAGCTGAGCGTTGCTGGAGCCGATCTTGTTGACGTCGGCGCCCGTGACCAGCACGCCGCCGACCACGGTGGTGCTCGGAGTCGCCAGGTCGGTGCGCGAATTGGTCAGGCCGGCCGAGGCGTTCAGCGTCGGGCGGAAGCCGGCGCGAGCGCGGACCACGCTCTCGTCCGTGGCGCGCTGGACGGCGCGCTGTTGCTGCAGCGTCGGGTTGGTCTGGTAGGCCAGGGCGATCGCGTCGGCCAGGGTGTCGGCTTGAGCGGCGGAAAACACGCCGGCCATCAGGCTGGCGCAGCACGCGGCGGCCAGCAACCCGGCCCGTCGACGGTTCGACATCAAAATTCTATCCCCAATCCCCGCGAAGCGCGCGCTCGCCACAATATGACCGCGTGTAAGTCCAGCCGCCACAAGCCGCTAGTTAAGCTTTTTTCACGCAGACGTTGCGGCAGGCTAGCGCCCACTGGTGTCTAGAAGCTGAAGCCCGTCTCGACCTCGAAACCGGCCAGCAGCGGCGGCGAGGCGTCGAACGCCTGGCGGCGGCCCACGCCGTCTTCGGCGCGCAGATAGATGGCGGCGCGGCCGACCGGGCCGGTGCGCTCGACGACACCCAGACGGCCGCCGGCGGCCAGGGCGTCCTGCCAGGCCTTCGGCGCGACCGCGACAGCGCCTTCGCAGATGATCACGTCGTACGAACCGGCCGGAACGGCCTTCAGGTCGTCGCCGTCCAGGCGGGTGACCGAAA
The DNA here is from genome assembly GCF_059424195.1 of Caulobacter sp. GW456-12-1-14-TSB4. Lineage (NCBI taxonomy): Bacteria > Pseudomonadati > Pseudomonadota > Alphaproteobacteria > Caulobacterales > Caulobacteraceae > Caulobacter > Caulobacter sp. GW456-12-1-14-TSB4. The sequence continues at coordinate 64,357 of NZ_JBWKZF010000025.1, read as the reverse complement.
GGCCCATCTTTTCCAGGACAGCGGCCGCGTAAGGCGCGGCGATGGCCAGGGCCTTCTCGCCTTCACGAGGCTTGAGGGTCTGCAGCAGCTTGCCCACTTCGCGCGGGCGCAGCAGCCAGCGGCCCGGCGCATATTCGATGTCGGCGTCGGCATAGGCCAGATAGGCCTTCGTGGCGGGCACGACGGCCTCGCGCGCCACCACCCGCAACGCGTCCTGCAGCGGCAGGTCGGTGACGTCGGCGGTGCGAATTTGGCTCTCGACCATGTTCAGCCGCGCGGCGGTGAAGTCGGTGCTCATGGAATCCCTCGAAGGACTAGACTTTCGAGCAGGCTTATAGGTCCGCGCCCGGCCGAAACGCAATGCGATCCCAAGTCGCGACCATGGGCGGACAGCCAAGTTGCGTCGGGAGCCTGACATCCAGGCGCGAATTTCGCCCCAATATGGCAGGAAAAGGACGCGCCAAGGAACCAATCGAACCCGGCGGAGCTGATTTCACGCGGGCCAAAAGCGCCGCGTTCCAGTTCCTCCCGCAAGGTTCGCTCCCGATGAAAATCGCCCAGGTCACTCCCCTCTACGAGGCTGTTCCGCCGCGTCTGTATGGCGGCACCGAGCGGGTGGTCGCTCACCTGACCGACGCCCTGGTCGATCTGGGCCATGAGGTGACCCTGTTCGCCAGCGCCGAGGCCCAGACCAAGGCCCGGCTGATCCCCGTCCGCGACCAGGCCATCCGCCTGGACCCCGCGCCCCTGAAGTCGGATCTGGCGGCGCACCTGACGCAGCTGGCCGAGGTCCGCGCCCTGGCCGATCAGTTCGACGTCGTCCACTTCCACACCGACATGGTGCAGTTCCCGTTCTTCGCCGATCGGGCGGAGAAGACCCTGACCACCCTGCACGGCCGCCTGGACCTCAAGGACCTTCCGGCCGTCTACAAGCGCTGGCCGCAGTTCCCGCTGATCTCGATCAGCGACGACCAGCGCCGCCCCCTGCCCTTCGCCAACTGGGCCGGCACCGTCCATCACGGCATGAACGCCGACCTCTACGCCTTCTCGGCCAAGAGCGAGGGCTACCTGGCGTTCCTCGGCCGCATCTCACCGGAGAAGCGTCCCGATCGCGCCATCAACCTGGCCAAGCGCCTGGGCAAGAAGCTCAAGATCGCCGCCAAGGTCGATCCCGCCGACCGCGCCTACTACGACGATGTCATCGCGCCGATGATGAAGGACGAACCATTGATCGAGTTCATCGGCGAGATCGGCGACGGCGAAAAGTCGGCCTTCCTGGGCGGCGCCGACGCCCTGCTCTTCCCGATCGACTGGCCCGAGCCTTTCGGCCTGGTGATGATCGAGGCCATGGCCTGCGGCACCCCGGTCGTCGCCTATCGCTGCGGTTCGGTGCCCGAGGTCATCGACGACGGCCTGACCGGCTTCATCGTCGACAATGACGACCAGGCCGCCGACGCCATCCTTCGCGCCGAAAGCCTGGATCGAAACCGTGTCCGCGCGCGTTTCGACGAACGGTTCTCGTCCGAGGCGATGGCCCGCCGCTACGTCGCCATCTACGAGCGGCTCTGCGATGGCGCGGCCGTCTACCCAGCCTTGGTCGATCTAGCGGCAAGCGCGTAACGCGTAAATTGAAGGAGGGGGTATGGAGAGTCTCGCGCCGGCCATGGAGGCGCCGGTCGACTACGGCGTGACGGCGGAAGTCCGCGCGCCGCAGAATCTCTATGCCCTCAAGGACAAGGACACCTTCATCGTCGCCGACGAGTTCGGCGACATCGCCGGCCAGGGCGACGGGCTGTTCCACAACGACACCCGCATCCTGTCGCTCTACCGGCTGACCCTGGGCGGCCGCATGCCGTCGCTGCTGTCGGCCGCCGTCGCCCACGACAACGTCTTCTTCACCTGCAACAGCACCAACCAGGCCCTGCCCTATCCCGGCGAGCGGATGGGTCCGCCCGGCGTGCTGCACATCGAGCGCAAGCGCTTCCTGTGGGGCGAGCGCCTGTTCGAGCGCATCCGCTGCGTCAACTACAGCCGCGACACCGTGCTGCTGCCGATGACCATCGAGTTCGACGCCGATTTCCGCGACATGTTCGAGGTGCGCGGCAGCCATCGCGCCAAGCGCGGCACCAAGGGTCCGCCGCATGTCGATGGCCGGCGCGTGGCCTACACCTATCTGGGCCTCGACGACGTCGAGCGCTCCTCGTTCATCGCGTTCTCGGACGCGCCGTACCGTCTCTCGGCGCACAAGGCCGAGTTCATGTTCTCGCTGCATGCCGAGGGCGAGCACGAACTCTATATCGAGATCGGCGTCGTCGATGGCCACACGCCGAGCCGCGAGCGCTTCCGCGATGCCGCCGCCCGGGCCCGCTGGGACATGCGTTCGCGTCGTCGCCACGGGGCGCGATTGAAGAGCTCCGGCCGCCTGTTCAACGAGTGGCTGGACAAGTCGCGGGCGGATCTCGCCTTGCTGACGACCAAGATGGAGACCGGTCCCTACCCGTATGCCGGCATCCCCTGGTTCTCGACCGCCTTCGGGCGCGACGCCATCATCACCGCCTGGCAGATCCTGTGGTTCGAGCCCTCGCTGGCCAAGGGCGTGCTGCGCTACCTCGCCGCCCACCAGGCCCAGGAGCGCTCGACCTTCCGCGACAGCGCCCCGGGCAAGATCATGCACGAGACCCGCAAGGGCGAGATGCCGGCGCTGGGTGAAGTGCCGTTCGGCCGCTACTACGGCGGGGTCGACACCACGCCGCTGTTCGTGGCCCTGGCCGGCGCCTACCAGCAGCGCACCGGCGACGACAAGCTGATCGACGAGCTGTGGCCCGCCCTCGAAAAGGCCATGCACTGGATCGAGAACGACGGCGACAGCGACGGCGATGGCCTGATCGACTACGCCCGAGGCCAGGACAGCGGCCTCTCCAACCAGGGCTGGAAGGACAGCGAGGACAGCGTCTTCCACACCGACGGCCGCTACCCTTCCGGCCCGATAGCCCTGGTCGAGGTGCAGGGCTACGCCTTCGCCGCCTATCGCGACATGGCGCGCCTGGCCGAACGTCGCGGCGAGACCGACAAGGCCACCGTCTGGAAGCAGAAGGCCCAGACCCTGCGCGACAAGGTCGAGCAGCTCTTCTGGATGGAGGATCGCGGCTTCTACGGCATCGCCGTCGATGGCCAGGGCCAGCTGTGCCGGACGCTGGCGTCCAATCCCGGCCACCTGCTGTTCTGCGGCCTGCCCTCGCCCGAGCGGGCCCGCAAGGTCAGCAGCCAGCTGCTGTCGGCCAACTTCAACTCCGGATGGGGCGTGCGGACCCTGGCCACCGGCGAGGCCCGCTTCAATCCGATCAGCTATCACAACGGCTCGGTCTGGCCGCACGACACGGCGCTGTGCGTCATGGGCCTGTCCCGCTACGGCGAGCGGGACGGCGTGGTGAACCTGACAGCGGACCTGTTCGAAACCGCCAGCCGCATGGGCATGCGCCTGCCTGAGCTGTTCTGCGGCTTCCCACGCTCGGCCGGCGAACCGCCGGTGGCCTATCCCGTGGCTTGCCTGCCCCAGGCCTGGGCGGCGGGGTCGGTATTCATGATGCTGCAGGCCTGCCTGGGGATCACCATAGACGCCAATCGCGGCGAGATCGTCCTGGTGGACCCGCGCCTGCCGATCGGCATCGATCGCCTGGCCGTAGAGCGCCTGCGTGTAGGAATCCTGACCGTCGACCTGATCTTCGAACGCCAGGGCGACCGCGTCGCCGTCCGCACCGAAGGCGACGTGCCGTTGATCATTCGATCGAAGCCATCTTGGGACTAGAGCGCAAGATTTTCGGAAGTCTTAAAGACATCTCTCGACTTGCAAGGACCGGACACGACCGATCGCAAGTCTGAGAGAGTGGCTCCGCGG
>NZ_JBWKZF010000025.1:0-60364 GCF_059424195.1 Caulobacter sp. GW456-12-1-14-TSB4 | reverse complement strand
GGGTAGGACTCGAACCTACGACCAGCCGGTTAACAGCCGGCTGCTCTACCACTGAGCTACCGCGGAACAGGTCGCTCTCAAGAAGAGGCCGGTTGATAGCCGCCTCGTCGAGTCGGCGCAAGCGGCGAAATCACTGACGCTTCGATCAAAAACGCACGGCGAAAACCGGCGAGGCGATACGATCTAGGCTGGGGAAAATCTTCGACCGAGCGAGGAAGAAGAGTGGCTCCGCGGGTAGGACTCGAACCTACGACCAGCCGGTTAACAGCCGGCTGCTCTACCACTGAGCTACCGCGGAACAGGTCGCTCTTTTGAAGAAGCCGGGTGATAGCCGCCTCACCGCACCGATGCAAGCACCGAATTTCAAAAAAATCAGCCCGGCTTGTGGCCGGGCTGTTGAAGTCAGTGATGTGGGTCGCCCTCAAAAGAAGACGGCCTGAACCTCGGACTTTATGGTTAATCAGATCTTAATTTCCAAAGCCCTGGCCATTTGGTCGCAGGCGTCGCGCGCCATCAGCCGGGACGCTTGGGAATCTCCAGGCCGCGCTGCACGGCCGGACGAGCCAGGCCCGCTTCCAGCCAGCGCGGCACGTGCTTCAGCGACGCCCAGTCGACCAGCTCGCCCGCTCCATAGAAGCCGATGAGGTTGCGAACCCAGCCCAGGGTGGCGATGTCGGCGATCGTGTAGTCGTCGCCCATGATCCAGGCGCGGGTGGCCAGGCGGTCCTCCAGCACGCCCAGCAGGCGCTTGCTCTCGGCGACGTAGCGGTCACGCGGACGCTTGTCCTCGTAGTCCTTGCCGGCGAAGCGGTGGAAGAAGCCCAGCTGGCCGAACATCGGGCCAATGGCCCCCATCTGGAACATGACCCACTGCAGGGTCTCATAGCGCGCCGCCGGATCGGCCGGCAGGAACTTGCCGGTCTTCTCGGCGAGGTAGACCAGGATCGCGCCGCTTTCGAACAGGCCCAGCGGCTTACCGCCCGGACCGTCGGGATCGATGATCGCCGGGATCTTGCCGTTCGGGTTCAGCGACAGGAATTCCGGACCCCAGGTCTCGTTCTTGGTGATGTCGATGGTGTGCGGCTCATAGGCCAGCCCGGTCTCCTCCAGCATGATCGAGACCTTCACCCCGTTGGGCGTCGGCAGCGAATAGAGCTGGATCCGGTCGGGATGCTGGGCGGGCCAGCGCTGGGTGATCGGGAAGGCGGACAGATCCGACATCGGAAACCTCGTTGATGGCGCTCGTAACGGCGCCGGTTGCATTTGGGAAAGCGCCCGCCGGTTTTCCAGAGCGGACCCAAAACGAGGCCGCGACGGTTCGGCCCATTTGATCCGGGCGCGAACATCGCTATCCGAGAGGACGAGAAACGCTCGGGGGGGCGACACCTTCATGACCACCGCAGACGATCACTGGCCGAAGACCCTGGAACGCGTGGTCGGCGCGCTCGAGTTCGAACGCGCCCCCACCGGCGCGACGGTCTCCAAGCCGCGCGGCGACACCAGCCAGCTGCCGGCCCTCGTGAACCTGGCCGTCCAGGCGGCCATCCAACTGGACAAGCGCGTCGCCGCCTCGGACGCCGCCGCTCCCGTCGATCGCAAGGCCATCCTGGCCCGCAAAGACATGGCCCGCGCCGTCATGGATGGTCAGTCGGCGATCTTCGTCACCGGTTACGCCACGGCCTACCGGCTGGAACTGGCCCGTATCCTGTGGGCGGGCATCGCCGACGCCCCGCGTCGGCGACTGGAAGAGATGGCGCGGCCCTGGGCGCCTTAGAAGCCTACCAGGCGCCGATGTTCGGCATCGAGACCCACGGCTCGGCCGGCGGCAAATGGCCTTCCTGCAGCAGTTCGATCGAGATGCCGTCCGGCGAGCGGACAAAGGCCATGTGGCCATCGCGCGGCGGACGGTTGATCGTCACGCCCATGTCCATCAGGCGCTGGCAGGCGGCGTAGATATCGTCGACGCGATAGGCCAGATGGCCAAAGTTGCGCGCGCCGCCGTAGTCCTCGTCGTCCCAGTTGTAGGTCAGCTCGACCATCGGGCCGTCGCGGTCGTTGGCCAGGTCGACGTCGTCCGGCGCGGCCAGGAAGACCAGGGTGAAGCGCCCCTTCTCGCTCTCCTTGCGGCGCATTTCGCGCAGGCCCAAGCCCTCGCAGAAGAACCGCAGCGAAGCGTCCAGATCGCGGACGCGGATCATGCTGTGTTGATAGCGCAAGACGAAGCTCCTCTAGTCGGTCACGCCCGGTATAGACACCGGTCCCAGGCGGGGAAATCCACTAAACGGGCTCGCGCTCGCGGGTCTGGCGACGCCACAGCGCCGCGTACTCTCCACCGGCCTCCAGCAGGACCTCGTGGCGACCGCGCTCGACGATCTTGCCCCGGCGCAGGACCACGATCTCGTCGGCGTCGGCGATGGTCGACAGACGGTGGGCCACGACCAGGGTCGTGCGCCCTGCTCTCGCCTTGCGCAGGGTCGCCTGGATCGCCGCCTCGGTGCGGCTGTCCAGGGCGCTGGTGGCCTCGTCCAGGATCAGCACGCGCGGCTCCGCCAGCAGCGCCCGGGCGATGCCCACCCGCTGGCGCTCGCCGCCGGAGAGCTTAAGGCCGCGCTCGCCGACCTTGGTGTCCATGCCCTCGGGCAGGTTGCGGATGAACTCGCCCAGCTCGGCGGACTCGGCGGCGGCCCAGACCTCGGTCATGTCGACGCCCGGACGGGCGAAGGCGATGTTGGCGGCCAGGGTGTCGTTGAACAGAGCCACATCCTGCGGCACCAGGGCCACCGCCCGGCGCAGCGAGGCTTGGCTGAGGTCGCGCAGGTCGTGGCCGTCCAGGGTGACGCGGCCTTCCTGCGGGTCGATCATCCGCAGGGCCAGGCGCACCAGGGTGGTCTTGCCCGCGCCCGAGGGGCCGACAATGGCCACCGTGGTTCCCGGCGCGACCGTCAGGGAGACATCCGACAGGCCCTCCGACCGCGCGCCATGGCGGAACGAGACGGCCTCGAAGGCCACCGCCCCGCCGCGCTGGTCGGCGCAGGGCGGCAGGTCCTGAGCATCCGGGGCGTCGGCGACGTCGGCGGTCTGGCGACGCAGCTCCAGCATCGCCTCCATGTCGATCAGCGACTGGCGGATTTCGCGATAGGCGAAGCCCAGGATGTTCAGCGGGGCGTAGAGGTTGATCAGGATCAGCACGGCGGCGGTGACGTCGCCCGGCCCGATCTTGCCCGTCGCCGCCTGCGCCCCGGCCAGCACGGCCATGCCGCCCAGGCCCAGGCTCATCACCGCCGACTGGACGATGTTCAGCAGGTTCAGCGAATTGGTGGCCTTGATCTGGGCCTCGCCATAGACGTCCAGCGCATTGCCATAGCCGGCCACGGCCCGCGTCTCGCCGCCGAACGACTTGACGGTCTCGTAGTTCAGCAGGGCGTCGACGGCCCGGCCGGCGGCCTCGGCGTCGGCCTCGTTCAACACCCGGCGGTGGCCGATCCGCCAGTCGGAGATGGCGAAGGTGGCGTAGCCGTAGACGCCCACCGTCAGCAGGGCCACGGCCGCGAACCGCCAGTCATAGGCTTTCGCCAGCACGATCGCGGCTATGACCAGCTCGACGGCGGTCGGGGCGACGTTGAAGACCAGACCCCGCAGCAGAAAGTCCATCGACCGCGCGCCGCGATCGATGGTCCGCGACAGGGCGCCGGTCCGCTTGGACTGGTGGAAGTCGATCGACAGCGACAGGGCGTGGGAGAAGGTCTCGACCGCCGCCCGGTTCTGGGCGGCCTGGGCCACCGGCGTGAACACCGCGTCACGCGCCTGGGGCGCGGCGGCGGAGATGAAACGGATCAAGGCCCAGCCGGCCGCCAGACCGGCGAAGGCCCAGGTGACGGCAGCCACCGCGCTCTGCCCAGCCGACAGCTGGTTCACGGCCTTGCCCAGCATCAGCGGCGCCAGCACGCCCAGCGCCTTGCCGGCCAGGGTCAGCAGCAGCGCCACGGTCACCCGCCATTTCAGGCCGGGAGCCTCCGAGCGCAGCACCAGGCTCACGAGGTCGCCCATGGCCCTCCAGAAGCGCACCGGCTGATCGGCCTTGGCGATCGCGCCCGCCACGGGCGCGCGGCCGGCCGAGGGCGGCCCGCCCATCCCTCTCATATTTGGCCCCTCACTGCGCGCTTCCGATCAGGTAGGTCGTCTGGATGCCGCCACCGGGGGTCAGCCAATCGACCCGCCAGCCGCCGGGCGTGCGGTCGGCGCGGACAGGGCCGTAGACCAGCGGCGCGGCGGGCGAGACAGCGATGGCGATGGCTGTCTCGCCGCCTTCCCCGGCCGCCTGGATGTCGTGGACGCCGGGCGCCAGCGCGTCGGTCAGCGAGATGTTGAAGCGGCCGTCGTCCTCCGTGCGACCGCCGCCCCGGGTGACGCGGTCGACGCGGACGTTCAGGCCCGCGCCGGGCGTCGCCACGCCAGAGACCACGGCGCCGCCCTCGCGGTCGACATCGATGGTCAGGATGCGCGGGGCGCTGGATTCGGCGGCCAGGCGACGCGCGCCAGCCCCGGCCCGCAGCAGCGCGACCTCACCGCCGTCGGCGACCATCACATAGCCCTCGGCCTGGACGGTGCGACCGTCCAGGGTCGACGACAGACCGAACAGACGCACGCCGGGCGCGTTGGGCACCGTGACGCTCCACTGGCCCAGGCCATCGACCTTGGCCATCATCACCTCGCCCGTCGGCGAGCCCAGGCGCAGATCGGCGTCCGGCGAGGCCTGGCCCGAAATGACAATGCCGTTGGCGGCGCGACGGGCGCTCACCAGGGTCGGCGGCCCCAGATAGCCAGCCTCGGCGCTGTCGGGCTTGGCGGCCGCCGGGGCGTTGGGCGTCGGCGCGCCAGGCTCGCAGGCGGCCAGCAGTACGGCGATGAAGCCCATCGCGAGAACCGGCGGCTTGAAAGCCCTGGAGCGAATCCTGATCATTAGGCCTCAAATAGGAACGGGCGCGCGAAACCGCGCGCCTTTTTTGTGGAGTGGACGACGATGCCCAACGAGTCTAGCCGCCTGGGGTCCGTCTGCGTCTACTGCGGATCCTCCAACGACGCCGATCCCCGCTACATCGCCGACGCCTTCACGATCGGCGAGAGCTTCGCCCACGCGGGGCTGAAGCTGATCTATGGCGGCGGCGGCGTCGGCCTGATGGGCGCCACGGCCCGCGGCGCGCATTCGGCCGGCGGCAAGGTGCTGGGCATCATCCCGACCTTCCTGCGCGGTCGCGAGCAGCCGTTCGACGACGTCGAGACCGTGGTCGTCGACAACATGCACGAGCGCAAGATGATGATGTACGAGCGGGCGGATTCGTTCGTCGTGCTGCCCGGCGGCATCGGCACGCTGGAAGAGATCGTGGAATTGTTATCTTGGCGCCGTTTAGATTTGCATCAGAAGCCGATTGTGTTCCATAACCCCGGCGGTTTCTGGGACCCGTTCTTCGCGCTGATCCAGCACACGATCGATGCGCGCCTGACCCCGCCCACCCTGGTCGACGCCTGGCGCTCGATCGAGAAGGCCGAGGACGTCACTCCCGCCCTGCTCGGCTGGGACGAGGAAATCTACCAATCGGGCGCACCGGCCACGCTTCGGCCATTGACTTAGTTTTCAAAAGCAACGCACTATGCCCTTGAGCCACCGTTCGTTGAACGGCGCGAGCTCATGCGCCGGAACTCCCATCCGGCGCGGGGATAGGAGACCAAGGATATGCGTACCGCTGTTTTCGCGGGCCTGGCGGCCTGCGCCCTGATGTTCGCCGGTTCGGCCAATGCCGCCGACACCCAAAGCGCTTCCCTGAAGCTGAAGACCGCCGCGACCACCGAGCAGTTCATCCACGAAGGCTCGGTCTGGCGCTGCAAGGACGACGCCTGCTCGTCGCTGACCGTGCCGTCGCTGCCGATCGCCCGCGCCTGCCGCCGGATCGCGGGCCAGGTGGGTGAGCTCACCGCCTTCAACTACCGCGGCAAGTCGCTGGACGAAGCCGGCCTCGCCGACTGCAACACGGCCGCCAAGAAGAGCTAAGGCTCTTTCGGGGCTGAAAAAGCAAAGGCCTCCGCCAGAGACTGGCGGAGGCCTTTTTCTTGAGGGCGTGGGACCCTGACGCGGTTACTTCCGTCCGGACTTCGTGGACGGCGACTTGGGCGGCTTCGAGCTTGGCCGACCTCCCACCAGCATGCCGCCCATCAGGGCGAACGAAAACATGGCGTGGTTCATCTTCGATACGTTCATGGCGGCGTCTCCCAGACATAGCCGTTAGGACCAGGAGACGCGCGCGGCTTACAGGGGCTTTCACCCTCCTAGTCGTCAGCGCGTCGACATCCAAGATGGCCCCAATGGCCGCGTTCGCAAGCGATTTTTGTCCGTATAAGGATCATATCAGCCTGCGGACAAATCCGATCCGCGCACTTTCTATTCAATCCGTATACGCATCTATTTTTCACCTCCGCCTTATGCGCAAAGCCTTTTCGGACAAGGGTTAACGCCGAAGACCGCCTCAGGCGCGAGTCGCGGGTCACGATGGCCGCCGAACAAAAAAATCGCCCGCGTCGGCGTGACGCAGGCGATTTCCTCTGGGTTCGGTCGATGTTCCGTGGGCGTCACCGCCCCGGACGCTACGCCGCGGCGTCGAACGACAGCGACTCATAGCGCTTCAGGTGATGATCGACCGAGCCGAACAGGCCCTCGATCAGGCTGGCGCGCTTGAAATAGTGGCCGATGGCCAGCTCGTCGGTCATGCCCATGCCGCCGTGGATCTGGATGGCGTTCTGGCCCACGAACTTGCAGGCGCGGCCGATGCGCACCTTCATGGCCGAGGCGGCCTTGGCGCGCTCGGCGGCGGCCTCGTCGACCTTGATGGTGGCCATGTAGGTCATCGACACCGACTGCTCGACCTCGATGAACATGTCGACCATCCGGTGCTGCAGCACCTGGAAGTTGGCGATCGACGTGCCGAACTGCTTGCGCTGCTTGGCGTAGTCCAGCGTGCCCTCGTGCAGCTTGCGCAGCACGCCCACGGCCTCGGCGCCGACGGCCACGGTGGCCTCGTCGATCACCTGGTTGACCAGGTCCAGGCCGTCTTCCGAGATCAGGGCGTCGGCCGGGATCGAGACGTTCTCGAAATAGACTTCCGAAGCGCGGCCGCCGTCGACGGTCGGGTAATCGCGGGTGACGACGCCCGGCAGGCTCTTGTCGATCAGGAACACGCCGACGCCGCCGGCGTCGCGCTGAGCGCCGCCCGTGCGGGCCGTGACGATCAGGTGGCTGGCGAACGGCGCGCCGACCACCACGGCCTTGTGGCCGTTCAGGACCCATCCCGAACCGTCCTTCTTGGCCGTCGTCTTCAGGTCCTGCCAGGTGTAGCGGCCCTGCGGCTCGGCATAGGCGAAAGCGACGGTGGTCGTACCGCCGACGATGCCCTCGATCACCGAGGCCGCGCCCGCATAGCCCGAGTGCTTCATGAAGCCGCCGCCGATGACGACGGTGCCCAGGTAAGGCTCGATGACCAGCGCCTTACCGAACTCCTCCATGATGATCATGTTGTCGATGGCGCCGCCGCCCAGGCCGCCCAGCTCTTCGCTGAACGCGGCGCCCAGGATGCCCAGCTCCTCGGCGAAGGCCTTCCAGTAGTCGGCGCGCCAGCCGGCGTCCGAGCTGACGATCTTGCGGCGGGTCTCGAAGTCGTACTTGTCCTGCAGGAAGCTCGCGACCGTGTCGCGGACCATCGACTGCTCTTCGGTGAAGTTGAAATCCATCCCTGGGTTTCCGTTCTTTTTGATTGTCATCCCGGCCGCAGCGAAGCGAAGAGCCGGGATCGTCAAAGTCACTGAATTCGGCGGTCCCGGATCGCGCCTCCGGCGCGTCCGGGATGACAGGTCGGCGCGTTAGAGCCCCAGCACCATCTTGGCGATGATGTTGCGCTGGATCTCGTTGGAGCCGCCGTAGATCGACGTCTTGCGGACGTTGAAATAGGTCGGCGCCGCGCGGTGGGCGAAGTCGGGGCCGATCGGATGGGCGTTGTCGCCGTCCTTCGGGAAGCCGCGGAAATACGGCGCGCCATAGTGGCCGGCCGCTTCCAGCACCAGCTCGGTGATCCGCTGCTGGATCTCGGTGCCCTTGATCTTCAGGACGCTGGATTCCGGACCGGGGCCCTTGCCGGCCGCTTCACCGGCCAGGGTGCGCAGTTCGGTATATTCCAGGGCCGTCAGGTCGATCTCCAGCTCGGCGACCTTGCGCTTGAACATCGGATCCTTGATCAGCGCGTCGCCGTCGTCCGACAGCTCGACCGAAGCGATCTGGCGGATGCGCTCGATGCCGCGCTTGGACCGGGCGACGCCGGCGATGCCGCTACGCTCGTGGGCCAGCAGGAACTTGGCGCAGGTCCAGCCCTTGTTCTCGTCGTAGATGCGGTTCTCGACCGGCACCTTGACGTTCTCGAGCCAGACCTCGTTGACCTCGTGCTCGCCGCCCAGGGTGATGATCGGACGCACCGTCACGCCCGGCGACTTCATGTCGATCAGCAGGAACGAGATGCCTTCCTGGATCTTGGCGGCCGGGTCGGTGCGGACGAGGCAAAAGATCCAGTCGCCATGCTGGGCCAGGGTGGTCCAGGTCTTCTGGCCGTTGACCAGGTAGTATTCCTTGCCGTCGTCGCCGGTGAAGCGCTCAGCCTTGGTCTTGAGGCTGGCGAGGTCCGAACCGGCGCCCGGCTCGCTGTAGCCCTGCGACCACCAGATGTCGCCCGACAGGGTCGGCGGCAGGAAGCGTTCCTTCTGCTCGGGAGTCCCGAACGTGTAGATCACCGGGCCGACCATGTTGATGCCGAACGGCAGGATCGGCACGCAGTCGGCGCGGGCGGTCTCTTCCGACCAGATATAGCGCTGCACCGAGGTCCAGCCCGGACCGCCGAACTTCTCCGGCCAGGCCGGCGCGACCCAGCCCTTCTTGGCGAGGGTGCGATGCCAGGAGAGGAAGTCCTCCTTTGCCATCTCCTCGCCCTCTTCCTGCTTCTCCCGCAGGCCCGCCGGATAGTTCTCGGCAATGAAGGCGCGAACCTCGTCTCGGAAGGCGAGGTCCTCGGGCGAGAAGTCCAGATTCATGGCGGGCTCCCGTTCAATCGGCCCCTCTGCGGGAGGCCGTTATTTGAGTTTCAGGCGCCACGATAGATGTCGAACGAGCGTTTGGAAAGATGACGTTAGCGTCAACGGAAGTGAATGTTATCCGCGTTCACTTGAGCCGCTCCAAAAACCCTAGCGGACCTCGCAGGCCAGCTTGACGAGGGCCAGGGCCGAGGCGCCGCCAACCCCTTCCTCGTCCAGGGTATCGAGCGCCAGAAGCGGACGCTTGTCGAGGATTTCGAGCAGGCGCGCGTGACCCTTGGCCGGGCTGACATGGGCGGCCAGGCAGTGGTCGATGGCGGTCGGCTCGACGGCCCGCAGCACGGCGGCGGCGGCGCAGGCGGCGTAACCGTCCAGCAGCACCGGCACCTTCTGGACGCGAGCGGCCAGGATCGCGCCGACGACGGCGGCGGTCTCGCGGCCGCCCAGCTGGCGCAGGATTTCCAGCGGATCATCGCCCATGCCCTCGGCCTGGGCCCGCGCAACAGCGGCGGCCACGCGCTCTGGATCGTCCGACCAGTCCGAGGCCTCGCCGCCGAACAGCGCCAGGCACACGGCGGCGGCCGTGCGGGCGGCCTCGGCGACGATGACGCCGGGAATCAGCAGGTCGGGCTGCTTGGCCAGGGCCTCCATGCCGAAGGCCATGGTGGCGGCGGCTTCCTTCTCGCTCATCGAAGCTTGCCCGATGAAGTCCGGCGACGGGCGGTCGATGGCCAGGTCGAAGGCCTCCAGGCCCGCGCCCTGAACGCCGGCCAGGCGCGAAACGGTCGCCCCGCCCGAGGCGATGGCCTCCAGCCGATCGCGGGCATAGCCGCGCGGACCGACGCCCTGGCGTGCGCCGGCGTACAGCGCCACGACCGGGCGATTGACGGCCGGCGGAGTCTTGCCGCTCCAGGCGGTCAGCCAGGCGGAAATCTCGGCCAGGCGTCCGCCCTGCTCCAGCGCCGGAGACGGTCCCGGCGCGGGCGGCGAGACGGCGAGCTGGCGGATGTCGGCGAAAGGAGAAGCGGTCATGGGCGGGGACTTAAACCCGTCCGCGCTCAAAGCAACCCCTAGAGCCCACGCTTGCGCGCCGCCGCCTGAGCTACGATGTTCGAAAGGATGAGCACGCCAACCGCCCCGCCCCGCCCGATCGTCACGCCCTGCGTGAAGGTCTGCGCGGTCGACGGCGCCAGCGGCTATTGCCTGGGCTGCCGTCGGACCCTGCCGGAAATCGCCGGCTGGGCGAAGCTGTCGGACGCGGAAAGGGCGGCCATCATGACCGCCCTCCCCGACCGTCCGGATCCGATGATCGCCCTGATGGCGGCCACCCAGACCCGGTCTTAAGTCTTAGCGCGAAGCCTGCGCCGAGCCGATGTACGGCGCGCAGATCTGGTCGCGCTCGGCGATCAGCTTCAGCTTGGCGTTACCGTTGGCCGAGTCCGCCTTCTTGCGGGTGTTGTTCATCTTGGTGACGGCCTCGATGCGGGTCGATTGCTTCTGCTCGGCGGCCGCGCCGCGCAGGAAGGCCTCGACGGCCGTGGTGTCCAGCTTGCCCAGGTTCTCCGAGGCGGCCAGGGCGCTGCAGCGCGAGGCCTCGACGAACTGCTTGTCGGACGAACCGGCGTGAGCAACGCCAGCGATGGAGCCTGCGGCGACGAGCGCGATAAGGACGGCTTTCATGGCGTGATCCCTCTGTAGCCATTTGTTCTATGGCCGACAGAGATACCGCCCAGCGAAAGCTTCCTGAAGTTAATTCCAAGACATGAAAAGCATTACGCAGACGTAATGTAGAATATTAAAACCCTGTAATGCGAACAACGCCTAGTACAGATCTATGCTTGTTATGATATTGGTAACCATGACGTGAAAATCGCATTGCTGATTCACGCCTTGAAAACGCCTGCCCGCTAATGATTTAGGCAACGGACGCAGAAGCGGCCGAGATGGCAGGGTGTCTTTATGTTGAGGTTCGCGGCGATAGCCTTCGTGGGGGCCCTCTCGGCGGTGGGCGCGGCCAAGGCCGTCGTCTCCCTCGATGATCTGCGCCGTCCGGAGTTGCGCGCCCCGTCGGCCGCGGCGGCCACGCTCGGCGGCGCCGAAGGCGGCGCGGCCCAGCTGACCAAGGACCGTGACGGCCACTTCTGGGCCCAGGGCAATGTCGACGGAAAAGCCGTGCGCTTCCTGGTCGATACCGGCGCCACCGCCGTCTCGCTCAGCATGGCCGACGCCCAGCGCCTGGGCATCGACACCAGCAAGCTGAACTACGACTACAACGTCATCACCGCCGATGGCCGCACCCGCGCCGCCTCGGTCAAGCTGGCCAGCGTCGCCATCGCCGGCGCACGCGTCCGCGACGTCGACGCCCTGGTCATCGAGAAGGGTCTCGAGAACTCGCTGCTGGGCATGAGCTATCTGGGCCGCCTGTCGCGTTTCGAAGCGACCCCGACCTCGCTGATCCTGCACCCGTAGGGCTTTAGACGGCAGGAGCCTCGATCCGCTCCTCGCGCGCCGCCAAGGCCGCGCGCACGGCGTCCAGCGCCCGATCCACCACATCCAGGCCCGCGCCAGCCTTGACGCCCTCGACCGTCAGGATGCGCCGCCACGCCCGCGCGCCCGGCAGGCCGTGGAACAGGCCCAGCATGTGCCGGCTCATGGCCGCCAGATGCACGCCCGCCGCCAGCTCACGCGCCAAGTACGGCTTGTAGCGCTCGACCGCCTCGAAGCTGTCGACATCAGCGACATCCAGGCCGAACACCCGCCGATCGACTTCGCCCAGCAAGCCGGCCTCGTGATAGGCCGCGCGACCCAGCATCACGCCATCGACGCCATTGGCCAGATGCTCCAGCGCCGCATCGACGCCGGGCACGCCGCCATTGATGGCGATGGTCAGGTTCGGCCGCTCGCGCTTGAGCCGATAGACCAGCTCGTAGTCCAACGGCGGAATGTCCCGGTTCTCCTTGGGCGACAGGCCCTTCAGCCAGGCCTTGCGGGCGTGGACCACGAAACTGTCAATCCCCGCCGCCGCGCTGCGATCGACCAGGGTGAACAGCGCCTCTTCCGGATCCTGGTCATCGACCCCGATCCGGCACTTCACCGTGGCGGGGACCTTCACCGCGTCCTTGATCGCCGCCATGCACTCGGCCACGAGGTCGGGTTCGCGCATCAGGCAGGCCCCGAACCGGCCGCTCTGCACCCGGTCCGACGGACAGCCGACGTTCAGATTGACCTCGTCATAGCCGTAGTCTTCGGCGATCCGCGCCGCCTGCGCCAGCTCGGCCGGATCCGACCCGCCCAGCTGCAGCGCCACCGGATGCTGCCCCGGGTCATAACCCAGCAGCTTCTCCCGATCGCCATGCACCACCGCCCCGCTGGTCACCATCTCGGTATAGAGCAGCGCGCGCGACGACATGACCCGATGCAGCGACCGGCAATGCCGATCGGTCCAGTCCATCATAGGCGCAACAGAAAATTTCGTCATAAGTATTTGATTTTATTAGATAAATTTCTTGAGAATCGTGCCCATGGCGGACTGGACCGACTGACGTGTGATTTCAATTACTTAGAGGACTTTCGTGTGCAATTACATGCCGAATTTTGGCCGTGGCTGCACACGAACGACGGACGTGTGCAGTCTGCCGACGAGGCTGGCTACTTCCGCCAGCGCGAGGGCGCTGCATGGCCGCCTGGCTCTGCGGTTGAGCGCTTGGCCCCGGCGTCCGCCCAGGCTTGAAGGTCCGAAAGTGCATACACCACCCGGCCGCCAAGCTTGCGATAGACGGGCCCGTCACCGGTCACTCGCAACTTAGCTAGCGTGCTGGGGGACAAGCACAGGAATGCTCCTGCCTCATTGGCGCGGAGGAATTTCTGGGTAGGTCCATTATCGCTAAGCTCAGTCATTACAACCGTCCGACCAACTCAACGGCAGTGTTATATTATAACACTCCATGGTGTCGCAAGTCTGGTTGTTTGAGGCGGCCTACAGCGGCGTGAAAGGATGGCGGCTGGCGACTTCACCGTTCCATAACCGCCCCTGACGAAAGCGAGGCGATCCCCCTCCCCAGCCGGCCCAAAGGTCTGTGTCGCCAGCTGGATAGCGCCAACTGCAGACATGAGAGCCCCTCCAGAAATGCGACCTTGGCAGAGGCGCACCGACCGCCCACGTCGGTCCGAAGCACGCCTATCTCAAAGGGTGCAGGCGCGAAGAAAGCCGCCCAAGTCGGCCTGCGGGGGTCGGTAGAGGGCGTTTTCACGCCCTCTACCGCATTGTTTTAGGTCAGCGCTCCGCCGTCGACATTCAGGATCGTCCCGGTGATATGACGCGCGGCAGCCGAGGCCAGGAACGCGACCGCGGCGGCCACGTCTTCAGGCTTGCCATAGCGGCCAAGCGGGATCAGCGAGCGCTGGAAATCGGAGAACTCACCATCGGCTGGGTTCATGTCGGTGTCGGTAGAGCCCGGCTGGACCAGGTTCACGGTGATGTCGCTCGGACCAAGTTCACGGGCGAGGCCCCGGTTGAACGACTGCAGCGCCGACTTGGTCATGTAGTAGGCCGCGCCCGCATCGCCCACGATGCGGTCGGCGCCCGCCGAGCCGATTGTGATGACGCGACCGCCGGCTTTCAGGTGCGGGATCGCCGCCTGGGCCGCGAAAATCGGCGAGCGCACGTTCACCGCCAGCAAGGCGTCGACATCCTCCTGGCTGATCTCGGCGAATGGGGCGTAACGGGCGATGGCGGCGTTGTTGACTAGAATGTCGAGACCGCCGAGCGCAGCGGCCGCCTCGTCCACCGACCGCTTCACCGCCGCGACGTCGGCGCTGTCGGCCTGGATGGCGACGGCTTTGCGGCCCTTGGCCTCAATAGCCCCAACGACGTCCGCAGCCTTATCGGCGGCGCGTTCGTAAGTGATGGCGACGTCCGCCCCTTGCTCGGCCAGTTCCAGGGCGATTGCGGCCCCAATGCCTCGGGAGGCGCCTGTCACCAGGGCGCGCTTGCCAGCCAAATTCGTCATGTCGGTCCGCAGTCCGCTTCTAGAGTGATCGATACACAAATAGTTGGGCAGGTTGCCGGGCCGGTTCAAGGGACTTATCTATCGATCGATGCAGAATTCAGGACGAGATACGGAAAGTGGTGCAATGCCCGCCGGGCGCGGACGCGGCCGCCCGCGTGCGTTCGACCGCGACGCAGCGCTGGCCCAGGCGACGCGGCTGTTCTGGGAGAAGGGCTATGAGGCCACGTCCATTTCCGACCTGACCGCAGCGATGGGGATCGGCGCGCCCAGCCTTTACGCGGCGTTCGGCTCGAAGGAAGCGCTGTATGACGCAGCGCTCGAGTACTATCGCCGGACTTACGACGAGATGGGCTGGGGCGGGTTTCGGGCCGGCGCAACGGCGCGCGACGCGGTGGCGGCGTGGCTGCTGGACTCCGCCGCCGCTTTGACCGGTTCGCTGTGCGACATGCCCCGGGGCTGCATGGTGACTTTGTCGATGGTCGGCGACGAAGGCCACGCTGTTCTGGGCGAGAGGGTTCGCGCGGCGCGCCTCGGCAGTCTTGAGCGGCTCAAGGCGCGATTGAGCCGAGGTGCCGTGGACGGCGAGCTTCGGGCCGGAATCGACGTTCACGCCTTCGCTCGCTTTATTCAGACGGTCCAGAGCGGGATGTCGATCCTGGCGCGGGACGGCGCGACGCGGGAAGAGCTGGAGGCCGTGGCGCGGATCGCAATGCTGAACTTCCCCGTGCGCGAAGACCGAAGCTCGTAAGCGTCGAATGCGCTGAGGCGCGACTACGCGCCACTCTCACACATCGACTTGAAATCGGAAGGCGAACTCAAGCCAGGACCATCACGCAGGTCAAGAGACGGGACCGTCCGCCCGCTCCAGGATCGCGCCGATCCTGCGGGCGAGGTGGTCGATCGCGAAGGGCTTGGTGATGATCTCCATGCCCTCAGCCAGGAACGCGGCCTGGTCGGCGGCCTGCTCGGCATAGCCAGTCATGAACAGAATCGGCAGGTTGGGCCGGCTCTCCCGGGCAATCTCCGCGAGCTGGCGGCCGTTCATTCCCGGTAGCCCCACATCGCTGATCATTAGGTCGATCGGACGCCGCGACTGCAGGATCGGCGTGGCGTCGCGGCCGCCTTCGGTTTCGATGGCGCGATAGCCGAGCTCCTCCAACACCTGGATGACCAGCATCCGGACCGACGGGTCGTCCTCGACGACCAGCACTGTCTCACCGGCGCCGATGTGGGTGGCGTCTTCAAGATCGGCCTCCACCTCGGCGATGTCGCCGTGGTGACGTGGCAGATAGAGGCGGATGGTCGTACCGACACCTTCCTGGCTCTCGATCTCGACATGGCCGCGCGATTGCTGGACGAAGCCGTAGATCATCGACAGGCCAAGTCCGGTGCCCTGCCCCAACGGCTTGGTCGTGAAGAACGGGTCGAAGACCTTGTTCAGGATGTCGGGCGACATACCCAGGCCGGTGTCGGAGACGCTGAGCTCGACATAGTCACCCGGCTCTGCGCGGTCGCTCTTGGCCAGCCGCTCGGCCGACAGCGAAACGTTGCGCGACGCGATCGTCAGCCGCCCGCCTTGGGGCATGGCGTCGCGCGCGTTGATCGCTAGGTTGAGGATGGCGCTTTCCAGCTGATTGTCGTCGGCGACGACCGTCCAGACATCCTTGGCGACGGTGGTCTCGAGGCGGACCTGTTCGCCCAGTGTCCGCCTGAGCATGTCCTCCATCGATCCGACCAGCGTCTCGACGTCCAGTGGTCGGCTGTCCAGGGACTGGCGGCGCGAGAAGGCCAGCAGACGATGGGTGAGCGCCGCCGCGCGCAGCCCAGACTGCATCGCTGCTTCCAGGAAGCGATCAGCGTCTGCGACACGGCCCTCGCCGATCCGGCGGCGGACCATGTCGATGCCGCCCAATATGCCGGTCAACATGTTGTTGAAATCGTGGGCCAGACCGCCGGTCAGCTGGCCGACGGCCTCCATCTTCTGGCTCTGGCGCAGCTGGTCTTCCAACAGCTTGCGCTGGGTGATGTCACGGCCGACGGCATAGACGACATCGCCTTCGGGCACCGCGGTCCAGTTGATCCAACGATAGGCGCCGTCCTTGGCCAGAACACGACAATCGAAGTCGGCGACCGCGTCGCCGGCGAGCAGTCCCGCTGCGCGTTCGAGCGCATGGGCCTTGTCGTCGGGATGGACCAGCCCCCCCATAGGCACGCCGACGAGATCGGCGGCGTCGTAGCCGAGCAGGTCCCTCCAGGCCGGGTTGATCGCGCGATAGACGCCAGCACGGTCGCCGATGCTGAGCAGATCGCGCGACAGGTTCCAGATCCGGTCGCGCTCCTGTTGGCTGACCTCGACCCGCTCCTCGAGCGCCGCCGCCAAGGTCCGCAGGCGCGCCTCCGAACGTTTGGTGGCCGTGCTGTCGTAAAGCACCCCGATAAAGCTGACGCCACCGGTCGGCGCCTGCTGGTATTCGCCTCGGCAGACAAGCCAGCGCTCTTCGCCGGTATCCGCGCGGCGGATGCGGAATTCGTGGAAGGCCGCGCCGATGTCCGTCTCGCGCTCGCGCCCGCTGATCAGCGGCGGGTCGTCGGGATGCATGACCGAATTGATCGTGCGGATCGGCAGGCTGCGCGCGGGCTGCAGGCCAAGCAATCGGCAGAACTCGTCGGAAACCTCGGCCGTGCCGAAGCCGCTCAGATATTCGAAACTGCCGATGCCGCCGGCGGTCTGGGCGATCCGTAGCCGCTCTTCGACGCGCTTCTGGTCGGTGATGTCGGCCAGGACACCAGAGAACCGGACCGGGTTCTCCTGCTCGTCCAGGAAGGTCCGACCGCGCGCCGAAACCCAGCGCACCTCGCCGTCGATCACGACGCGGTAGTCGCGCGCGAAGACCTCGGCGCCGTTCAGGGCCCCGGCCACGGCGATCTTCAGGCGCATGCGGTCCGGCGCGAAGACGGTGTCGAAGAACACCGAGGTGGGCAGTCCCTGTGAGGCCGCGACGGAATCCAAGCCATAGAGGCTGGCGAAGCGCGCGTCGGCGACCAGACGGCCGCTGGCGATATCCCACTCCCAGGCGCCGGCCGCGCCGGCCACGGCCTGGGCGACCCGCAGCCGCTCCTTGGCCTCGATCAGGCGCTGGCGCGTCAGGTTGAGTTCGCGGCCGAGATCTTCGTTACGGTACTCGCCGCTCACATCAGCCTGTGTGGCGATGCGGAACGCCGGGCGCCCCGCCGCATCCGTGACGGTGGTGATGTTCAGACGATTCCAGAACTTGGAGCCATCCCGACGGGCATTCAGCAGGTCGACGTTGGCTGCGCCGGCCGCGGCCAGGGCGGCGGCGATCCGCGCGACCGTGTCGGCGTCAGTCTCGGCGGTCTGCAGGAAGCGACAGTTGCGGCCGACGACCTCGGCGGCGTCGTAGCCGGTCAGGGCCTCGAAGGCAGCGTTAACGAAGACGATAGGGTCGTCCTTGCGGCGCGGGTCACTGACGGTGACCGCCATGCCCGAACCGACCAACGCATCGAACAGCGGACCGGCCAGGGCGCGCAAGGCGTCCAGGTCCGCGGCCGCCCCCCGGTTCACTCGGCGGATCGCTGGATCGACGATGTCACTCATGACCTCGCTACAACGCCAAGCTGGACAATAGGTTCAGCGGGCGCATCACGCGACATCACCCGCGACGCGCTCGATGAAATCGTGGATCAGCGTCCGCAGCGCCTGCAGCGACGGCAGATCCATCAACATGGCGATATAGCCACGGATGTCGCGGTCGTTGATCGCGAAGTTGATGTAGAGGAACAGAACCACGCCGCCGTCGGCGTGCTTGGCCGACAGGCTGAACAGCGCCGCGCCATCGCCGCGCATGACCTCCGGAAGCGACATCTGCAGCGGCCTCTGCAGCATGTTGGCCATGGTCGCCAGGCAGCTGTTGAGCACCACGTTGCCGGTCTCGGCCAGCGCCTCGTCTTCCATCTCCAACGCTTCGCCCGCCGAGAGCGCGCCGCCGGTCACCGCGTGGACTAGGGCGAGACTGTTGGTCTGGGGGAAGATCAGCAGGGCGCGCCCGGAGAACACGCCTTCGAAGTCCTGGCGCACGGCGACCAGTTCACCCGCCTCGCGCTCGCGGATCAGGGTGGCGGCGCTCTCGCGCGTCATGACCTCGACCGACGGCACCGACAACAGCACCTGCTGGCCGACCATCTTTCGCAGGCTGCTGGCGGCGCGGCTGACGCCGATATTGACCAGCTCGGTCAGGGCGTCGCGCTCCAGCTCTTCCAGGAAGATGGACTGAACCGTCATTGGCCGTTCGACCGCAGCCGCAGAGCCGCGCCCGAGATGAAGCCGCGCATGCCGTCCTCGGTGACGGGCTTGGCGATGAAGGTGGCGTTGGCCGCGCGGGCTCGCGCGATGATTTCGTCCTGGACGTTCGCCGTGGCCACGGCGATCGGCATGTCGGCGAACCGTCCGCGCAGCTCCTCGGCCAGCTCCAGGCCATCGCGACCCGGCATGTTGAAGTCCAGGACCACCAGATCGATCTTCTCGTTCTCGAACAGCGCCACCGCCTCATCGGCGTTGCCGGCCTCGATCCGCCGCCACTCGGGCTGCAGGGCCGCAATCGCCTTGCCGACCACGATGCGGGCCAGCTTGCTGTCGTCGACGATCAGAACCGTCGTACCCATGAAACCCCTCCAACCTTGCCGCCTTCGCAAGGCGGCGAACACAATAGTCTCGGTCTAATCCGCCTTCCGGACGAGCGCTGGAAAAAGGCGATCCCGTAGGAACGGCTCGACCGGCGCGCCGACCACGGGCGCATCGAATGCCAGCAATACCTGTACGACAGCGGCATGGAGGCTGTCACACCCCGATATGTCGACAATAACGCCTTCGGATGGCTGTAGCAGAGCTGCGAGCGTCTCTGCGTCTTCCACCCGACAGTGGCCAGTCAAATAGACGACGTCGCCGTCGCGGGAGGCCATCATGCCAGAAGCTCCGCCAGGTTCAGGACCAGCAGCACATCACCGTCGGACGTCAGGGTCGATCCGACCACGCCGGCCACGCCGGAAAGCAGCCCGCTCATCGGCCTGACGACCGCATCGGTCCGGTCAAGCACCGCGTCGACCGCGAAACCGACCAGCTCGCCGTCCACCCAGGCCACCACGACGCGATCGACAGCGCTGAGCGCTCCCCCCGCGCCGCCCACGGTCTGTTCCAGCCAGACCAGCGGCACGACCGCGTCGCGCAGGACGAACGCGTGGCCGGCGCGGACCGGGACGACCTGGCTCGTCGACACCCGCGTGACCTCGACGATGTCTTCCAGCATCAAGCCGAAATGCTCGGCCCCGGCGGCCACCACGAGCAGCCGCGCCAGAACCATGCGGATCGGCAGGACCAGGCGGATCGTCGAGCCGCGCCCGAGCTGGCTAACGACCTCGACCCGGCCGCCCAGCTTCGCCGTCGCCGACCGCACCGCGTCCATGCCGACCCCGCGTCCGGAGACGCTGCTGACGGTGTCGGCGGTCGAGAAGCCAGGCTGGAAGATCAGGTCGATCAGCTCCGCCTCGCTCAGCGCCATCACCTCGTCGATCAGGCCGCGCGACAGGGCTCGAGCGCGGATGCGCGCTGGATCGACGCCGCCGCCGTCGTCGGCGACCTCGACTACCACTTGGTCGCCGACGGCGCGGGCGGAGAGCTTGACGACGGCCTGGGCGGACTTGCCCGCCGCCAGACGGGCCGCCTCGGTTTCGACACCATGATCGACGGCGTTGCGCACCACATGCAGCAAGGGTTCGAACAGGCCGTCGACCACGGCCTTATCGACCTCGACGTCACCGCCCTCGACCTCCAGCGACACGGCCTTGCCGAGACCGGCGGCGATCTCGCGGACCAAACGTGGGAAGCGTCCGAACAGAGGCGTCAGCGGCGTCAGTCGCGCGCGGCCGACCGTGGCATGCAGGCTGGCGACCAGGCGATCCAGCTCGGCCTGGCGCGCCCGCAAGGCCGAACCAAGCCCCTGCCCGCCTTCCAGCCGGTCGGCCTGGGCGGCAAGGTCGCCAAAGCCGCTCTTGGCGACCACCAGTTGGTCGGTGATGTCGGCCAGCTGATCGATCCGAGCGGCGTCGATGCGCAGGGTGCGCCGGCCCGTGTCCGTCTCGATCGGCGCCGCCGGTTCGACAGGCGCCGGCGCCTGACTTGTCAGTTCGATCTGGTCGCGCACCAGCCGCAGAGATGCCTCGACCAGACTACAGTCCGCCGTGGACAGGGCCTGGATCACCAGGTTGCAGGTGAACGGATCATAGAGCGCGCGATCACCGACGGGCTCGCGCAGGTCCACGCGCAGTTCGGTCAGACCCGGCACTCCCGAGATGATGGCGATCGGATCGTCGCCCGCGAAATAGCAATCGGCACGCGGCGTATAACGGATGGCCGTCCCAGCCTTGCCCACGAACGGCGCGCCGCTGGAGGCAACCGGGCTGGACGTGGTGCCTTCGGCCGATCCCAGCAGGGTCAGCAACCGCTCGGCGACGGCGTCCGCGTCGGCCGACAAGACGCCCGTCGTTTCAAGCGCGTCCAGCCAGCGCTCGACCTGGTCCACGACCGCGACGAGGCGCGTGAAGTCCCGGGCGACCTCCCTCCCGCCGCGCAAGGCGCCCAACCGGTCCTCGGCCACGTGCAGCACGCGTCCCAGCGGCTTCAAGCCCAACAGGTCGGCCGAGCCCTTCAGGGTGTGGACCGCGCGAAAACAGCTATCGAGCCGCGCGGCGTCCCGCGGCGCGCGCTGCAGGGCCGCCAGGTCGGCGCTGGCCTCCAGCGCCTGCTCGCGGCCTTCGATCAGGAACTGGGCCAGGAGTTCGTCGATCACCGCGCGTCCTCCGGGCGCTGAAACACCACCGCGTCCTCGAACCGACGGACAAGGAAGCGCTCGTCGATCCGGCTCATGGACTCGGTGTGGCCCAGACACAGATAACCGCCCGGCGTTAGTCGGTCATAGAGGTTTTGGGCGGCCGTCAGGCGCGAGGCCTCGTCGAAATAGATCAGCACGTTGCGGCAGAAGATCACGTCGAACGCGCCCTGCTCCTTTAGGCGCACGCCGTCGATCAGGTTGGCTTGGGTGAAAGTCACGGACTCGCGCAGATCGTCGATGATCTTGCGGCGATGGCGCTTGGCCGGTTCGAAATAGCCCTCTCGCACGGCCTCCGGCAGCCGAGACAGGGCGCGCTCGCCATAGAGCCCCACGCGGGCGGCGTCGAGCGCATGGGTGTCGATGTCGGATCCGACGATCTCGATGTTGTAGGCGTCGACCAGGCGCCAGTTTTCCAGCAGCCACAAGGCAATGGAATAGGTCTCCTCGCCGGTCGAACACGGCAGCGACCAGATCCGCACCTTGTCGCCGGGCCGTCGGCGCGAAACGATATCGGGCAGCAACTCGCGGCCCAGGCAGGCCAACTGATGCTCCTCGCGGTAGAAATAGGTCTCGTTGACCGTGAAGGCGTTGATCAGGGCCTGGCGCTCTTCGCTGTCGATACGTAGCAGCGACATGTAGCTGGCGAAGTCCCCGCCGGCATGCGCGAGCCGATCGTTCAAGCGGCGCTCGATATAGTAGCGCTTGGCCTCGCCGAACCACATGCCGGTCTCGCGATAGAGATAGTCCCGCAACCGTTCCAGTTCGTCGTCTGTGAAGGCCGCGGTCATCGTGGCACCATCGCGACCAGACGGCCGGCTATGGCTTCCAGCGGTTCGACCGCGTTCGCGCCGCCGGCCCGAACCAGCGATCCCGGCATGCCCCAGACGACGGCCGTGTCCTCGGCCTCGGCGATCGTCAGGCCACCAGCCTTGTGAAGCGCCGTCATCTCGCGCGCGCCGTCATCGCCCATGCCGGTCATCAGCACGCCGACCAGTTGTTCGGGCGGGACCTGGGCCATGGCGCTGGCGACCAGTCGATCGACGCTCGGATGCCAGCGATACTTTTCGTCGGCCGGCGCCGGCAGGGCCACGAGACCGGACACGCGGCGACTGACCACCATGTCCGCGCCGCCACGCGCGATATAGATGCCGCCCGTCTCCAGACGCGTAGGCGCCGTCACCTCGCTGACGGTCAGAGCGCTCAGCCCGTTCAGCCGCGAGGCCAGCGAGCCGGTGAAGGTCGCGGGCATGTGCTGGGCGACAAGGATAGGCCACGGGAAGTCGCCAGGGATGTCGCAGAGCACGGTCTCGAGCGCGGCGGGTCCGCCCGTCGACGCACCGACCACGACCAACCCCTTTGGTTCTTTCCCCGCCTTAACGCTTACCGCCTGTGCGGTTCGGATCGGGCGAGGCGGTGGTTGCGTCGGACTTTTGATCTCGCCGCGTCGCGCGCGCAGGCGCTCGACCAGGCGATGGGCGCGCCCGACCCGCGCTGTCGCGGCGGCCCGGACCTTCTCGATCAGGACCGGCGCTAGTTCGCCGGCGGCCAAAGACATAACGCCATCGGGCTTTGGCACGAAATCGACCGCGCCGAGTTCGAGAGCGGTCAATGTTTCCTCGGCGCCGGCGGCGGTCAGCGAAGAGACCATCACGACCGGACATGGCCGCTGCAACATGATCCGATCCAGGCACTCCAGCCCGCTCATGCTCGGCATCTGAACGTCGAGGGTCACCACGTCGGGCAGGAAGCTGCTCAACTTCGCCAAGGCCTCGACCCCATCGCGCGCGATGGCGACCTCGAAACCGGCTTCGGAGAGGATTTCGCTCAGGACGCGCCGGATCAGAGCCGAGTCGTCGACGACAAGGACCTTTGTCACGAAGTGGGTGACGCCCGGGTCAGATCGCGCAGCAGGTCGGCCTCGGCCCGCGCGAGCAGTGTTTTCGGATCGACCAGCAAGATGACTTCACCCCCGCGCTCCACGGCGCGATCGAACAAACGGGCCTGGTCTCCCGAGAGTTCCGGCGCGGGCAGCAGCTCGTCCGCGCTGATTTCCAGGATCTCGCTGGCGCCGTCCACCGCGAAGCCGGCTTGCAGGCCGTCCACCGTGACGACGACCACGCGGCCGTTGGCGGCCGGCTCACCGGGCGCCGAGAAGCGCAGGCGCTGGTCGATCACCGGCAGGGTTTTGCCGCGCAGGTTCATGACACCCCGAACATACGCCGGGGCCTTGGGAAGCCGGGTGAATTGGTCCGGCGTGCGCACGACCTCGTCTACGGCCGCGATCGGCAGACCGTAGCGCTCGTCGCCGAGCCGAAGGATGACGAAGCGCTCGCGGATCGTCGCCTGTCGGGTCTCGGCCATATCGGCCTCCTTGGAACCACTTCCGAGCGCCAGCCACTGGGCTACACGCTCGTCGCTCAACAGGCGATCCGGGGTCAGGATCGCCAGGACGCCACGGCCATCGGTCAGCCGCAGCACCGTATCGATGCGCGCCTCGCCGCCACCGCGGTTGAACAGGCTGGGCGCCTTGCCCAGGCGGTCGGCCGAGGCCCGCACGATCGCATTGACCTCGTCGATGACCAGGCCAACCCGCTCACCGCCGACGCGCACCACCACGAGGCGTCCGTTGATCGTGTCACCCGCCAGGCCTAGCAGGCCTCGCGCCGACAGCACTGGCAGGACCTGGCCGCGATAGTCGCTGACGCCTAGCAGCACCGCCTCGGTGCGCGGGAGTTCGGCGATGGCCTTCGGGACGGCCGCCACCTCGACGACGGCGTCCAGCGGCAGGCCGTAGCTCTGCCCCGCGAGGCTGAACCCCAGAAAGGCGAGATCGGGTTCGCTCGCCTGCTGAGGCGTCGGACGCGCCGCCTCGAGAGCGACCGCCCGGCGACGCCCCCGATCAACGGCGAACTTGGCGTCCAGCGCTTCGTCCAAATCCAGCCAAGGCGTCCCGTCGGCGCGCGAGAGCCGCAGCCGGGTATCGCCGTCCTCCCCCTCGCCGTCGGCGAACGCCAGGGCCTCGACCCCGTCGACAACTAAACCGACCGGCGGGTCGCGCCGCAGCACGACGACGCGGTCGCCATCCTCACCGTCCAGGCCCAGCATCTGTCCCAACGACACGATCGGCAGAACGGTCCCACGCAGATGCGCCACGCCCAGCAGACCGGGCGGCGCATGCGGCACGCGGGTCAGGCGGGGGCGCTTGATCACCTCGGCAACGGCCTGGGCGGGCAGCGACATCCGGGCGCCGGCCGCTCGGACGGTCAACCGCCGACGAGCGCCGTGGTCCGCGCTCATGCCTCGGCCACGCGCTGGAGCTCGCTGGCCAGGAGAGCAATTTCCTCGATCGCGGCGGCCAACTCCTCGGCCGCCTGGGACTGCTGACGGGCCGCGACAGCGGCCTGGCTCGCTGCGGCGCTGGCCTGCTCGGCGGCGACCGCGATCTGGCTCACGCCTGCCGATACCTGGGCGCAGGCCGAGAGAATGGCCTCGCCGCCCTCGGCGATATCATGCGCGCCCGCGCGCAGCGCCTCGGCCTCCTGCACCACGGCCCCGAGCCGCTCTTCGATCGCGCGGTTGCGATCGACTTCCACCTCAGCGACAGCCACGGTCTGGTCGACCTCGCGGCGGACCTTGCCGATCTGCACCGAGATCGCCGCGATCAGGTCTTTGACAGACTCGGCGTTTCCCGACGCGTCTCGCGCCAGGGTCCGGATATCGCCGGACACCACGGCGAAGCCGCGACCGGCCTCGCCCGCCCTGGCCGCCTCGACCGCGCCGCTGGTGGCCAGCATGGTAGTCTGGACGGCGATCAGCGAGAGCCCGTCCACCAGCTTGGCGGTCGCCGCGCTTTCCAATTCCAGAGCTTCGACGGCGTCCAGCACCGAGCGATTTTCGGCCGTGGCCGCCTCCACATTCTCGACCAGCGACGAGATCGCCTGACGGCTTTCCTCCAGCAGCCCCCGCATCGTCTCAGCCCGCGTCGCGCTCTCGGCGCCGTTGACGCTGGACAATCGCGCGGCCCGCTCGATCTCGGTCATCGCGGCGCTGGCCTGCTGGGTCGCCGCAGCCTGGATCTGCGCACCTCTGCTGATCTGGTCGATGGCGACGAGAATCTCGTCCGCCGACCCGGAAAGTTCCTGGATGGCCGCAGAAAGCTCTTCCGCCGCAGCCGCGGTCTCGGTAGCCGCGGCCGCCGCGCCGGTACCCGTGGTCCCGGTCTCGACCAGTTCGCTCAAGGACTCGGCCGCGCTCTGGCTCTGGTCCAGGGACTGCCCCTGCTGCTGGATCGAGCGCTGAGCTTCCGTAGCGGCCGCAGCCTGTTCCTCGGCCGCGCTGGAGATGCTTTCGGAACCGCGTCGCATTTCGTTCGTCGCCGATGCGGCTTCGACGGCCGCGATCAGGACGATCTGGCTGTCCTGACTGAGCCGAGCCATCTCCGTGCGGATCGTCTCCAGCGTCGACAGGATCCTTGTCGCCGAGGCCGCCTCGGCCTCGGCCGTCGTCGCGGCTCGGCGCAGACGTCCACCGACGTCGCGGACCATCGTTGTCATGCGCCCGGCGGAGTCCTTGATGTTCCCGGATCTCGCCTCGGCGGCCTCGGCCAAGGCCCGCACCTCGTCGGCGACGACCGCGAAGCCACGCCCCTCGTCGCCCGCCCGCGCGGCCTCGATGGCGGCGTTCAACGCAAGGAGATTGGTCTGGTCAGCGATGTCGGAAACGGCGACCGTGATCTCGTTGATCCGAGCCGCGTGCTGGTCCAATTGGGCCACGACGTCGACGGTCATCAACTGGCGCCGGGCGTTGGCCGCCACGGCCTTGATGGACGCGCCGACCGCCGCGCCAAATTCGGTCAGGATGCCTTGCAGCGCTTCGGCCCGCTGACGCGCCGCCTCGGCGCGTTCCCGCCCCTCCCGGAACTGCTCGGTCATCGCATTGGTGGCCGCGAGCGATTCGTGCGCCGCCCCGGCGGCTTCCTCGGCGCCGCTGGAGATCTGCGCCAGGGCGCGCCGCAATTCCTCGACAGCGCTGGCGGCCTCGGCCAACCCGCTGCTGAGCTCGAGCACCGCGGCGCTGATCCGGCCCTCGGCGCCCTCCCGATAGGCGCGAGGCTTGCGGGCCGGGGCGCGTTTGACGGCGGGCTGCTCATCTTGTGCGGCCGGCGTTCCACCCGTCTTGGCGCGACCAGCCAGCCTCGTCGTCTTCACAAGCGCCATCTGGTCAATCCTGGAACACTCTTCAGCCCACCCGAGCGCCCGTCGCGATCAGCGCTGAAGAACGGTCATACAAGCATGGATGTGTCACACCGCTCAACACGGCCTGCCGCCAATCGCTCTGCTTCCTGAAGTGCATGTGGCCGGTAGCGGACGGCTAAGCGTGTTTTTCAGATCGATCCGAGCCCTGTGTCGACTTGACGACCGCAACCTCGACTTGCGGCCGACGTTAGGCCTGCACATCCATCCAATCGGAAGACGCTCATGGCCACCCCGGCGAAGACCAAGGCCACGCGCGCCAGCGCCAAGCCTTCGACCGCACCCAAGATCCCGCAGCCCGCCGGTCCCTCGACCGAGGGCGAAGTCTTGGTCGCGCCTGGCGGCGAGACCCATCAGCAGGCAGATGGCCCTGACACCCAGCTGACGACCAATCAAGGCGTGCCGATCGGCGACAACCAAAACTCGCTGAAGGCCGGCGCGCGCGGTCCGGTGCTGCTGCAGGACTTCATCCTGCGCGAAAAGATCATGCACTTCGACCACGAGCGCATCCCCGAGCGCGTGGTCCACGCCCGTGGCTCGGCCGCGCATGGCTTCTTCGAATGCCTTGACTCTTGCGCCGATGTAACCGCCGCCGACTTCCTGCAGCGTCCCGGCGAGCGTGTCCCGGTCTTCACCCGCTTCTCGACCGTGGCCGGCAACAAGGGCTCGGCCGATCTGCCGCGCGACGTGCGCGGCTTCGCGGTCAAGTTCTACACGCAAGCGGGCAACTTTGATCTCGTCGGCAACAACATGCCGGTGTTCTTCATCCAGGACGCCATCAAGTTCCCCGACCTGATCCACGCGGCCAAGCAGGACCCCGATCGCGAGTTCCCGCAGGCGGCCACCGCCCACGACACCTTCTGGGACTTCATCTCCCTGACGCCCGAGAGCATGCACATGATCATGTGGGCGATGAGCGACCGGGCCATCCCGCGCTCGCTGCGCATGATGGAAGGCTTCGGCGTCCACACTTTCCGACTGGTCAACGCCGCCGGCGACAGCACCTTCGTGAAGTTCCACTGGCGGCCCAAGCTGGGCGCGCAATCGGTGGTCTGGGACGAGGCGCTGAAGATCAACGGCGCCGACCCCGACTTCCACCGCCGCGACCTGTGGGAGGCGATCGAAGGCGGCGACTTCCCCGAGTGGGAGTTCTGCTTGCAGACCTTCACCCAGGAACAGGCCGACGGCTTCGATTTTGACGTGCTGGACGCCACCAAGCTGATCCCCGAGGAGGTCATCCCCCTGCGCGTGGTCGGCCGCATGGTGCTGGACCGCAACCCGGACAACTTCTTCGCCGAGACCGAGCAGGTCGCCTACTGCGCCGCGCACGTGGTGCCGGGCATCGACTTCACCAACGACCCCCTGCTGCAGGGCCGGCTGTTCTCGTACCAGGACACTCAGTTGAAACGCCTGGGCGGGCCCAACTTCCACCAGATCCCGATCAACCAGCCCAAGTGCCCGTTCCACAACCTGCAGCGCGATGGCCACGTGCAGATGGGCGTCCCCAAGGGTCAGGTGAACTACGAACCCTCCAGCCTGGGCGCCGCCGTGGCGCGGGAGTCGCTGGAGACCGGCTACCAGACCTTCCCCAATCCCGAGGCCGGCGAGCAGCTGCGCCTGCGTCCCGAGACCTTCGCCGACCATTACACCCAGGCCCGCTTGTTCTTCGCCAGCCAGACCAAGCCCGAGCAAGACCACATCGTCGCGGCCCTGGTCTTCGAGCTCAGCAAGTGCGTGACGCCGCGTGTTCGCGAGGCCGTGCTCTCCCGACTGATCCACATCGACGCCTTCCTGGCCCAGTCGGTGGCGGAAGGTTTGGGCTTCCCGGGCAAGATCGTCCCCGCCCCGGCCCCGATCGCGGCCAAGGACATGGAGCCCTCGCCCATGCTCAGCCTGCTGGCCAAGGCCGCGCCGACTCTGGAGGGCCGCAAGATCGGCGCCCTCGTCAGCGACGGCTGCGACGACAAGCTGGTCGCCAAGCTGAAGGCCGCCGTCGAAGCGGCTGGCGCGAAGCTGCAGATCATCGGCCCGACCATCTATGGCGTGACCACCGCCAGCGGCGCGACGCTGCCGGTCG
The DNA here is from genome assembly GCF_059424195.1 of Caulobacter sp. GW456-12-1-14-TSB4. NCBI lineage: Bacteria > Pseudomonadati > Pseudomonadota > Alphaproteobacteria > Caulobacterales > Caulobacteraceae > Caulobacter > Caulobacter sp. GW456-12-1-14-TSB4. The sequence continues at coordinate 32,004 of NZ_JBWKZF010000025.1, read as the reverse complement.
ATCACAAGATCGACGGCGGGCCTTCGGTGTTGTTCGACGCGGTAGCGATCCTGCCGTCCGAGGACGGCGGCGAGCAGCTCGCGATCGAGGCGGCGGCGGTCAACTTCCTGCGCGACGCCTATGGCCACTTGAAGGTCATCGCCTACCTGCCCTCGGCCGCACCGCTGTTCGCGGCGGGCGGGATCACCGACGTCGGACCGGATGACGACGTGGGCCTGATCGCCCTGCCCGACGCCAGCCTAGACGACTTCATCGCCGCGGCTTCGGCCGGTCGCATCTGGGCGCGCGAGCCCCTGGTGCGTCCGCCGCCCAAGCCGCTGGTGGCGGCGGCCTGAGCAAGCCCGGAACGAAGTCCATCTGGCGGGGATTAGCCCACTCTATCACAGACCCATTACAGGACCTCATGAGCATCTTCAGCAGCATCCTGAATAAGATCTTCCATCGCAATCCGCCCCCCGCGGCCCCGCAGCCGGCGCCGCAGACCGCGCCGACGGCGAGCGCCCCGGCGGCGGCGGCTCCAGCCCCAGCGCCGTCCACTCCCGTAGACGTCGAGGCCGTGCTCACCGACTTGGCGGCGCAGAAGAGCGGCGGCGGCAACTGGCGCACCTCGATCGTCGACCTGCTGAAGCTGCTGGACTTGGACTCCAGCCTTCAGGCGCGCACGGAGCTGGGCCAAGAGCTGGGCGTCCATGCCGGTGCCGACGGCAGCGCCGAGCAGAACATCGCCCTGCAAAAGGCGGTGTGGGCCAAGCTGGCCGAGAACGGCGGCCACGTTCCGGCCAGCCTGAAAGATTAGGCGCGGCAAGCGGCCCCTCATGATCGACTGCCTGATCATCGGCGGAGGGCCCGCCGGCCTGACCGCCGCGATCTACGCCGCGCGCTTCCACCTGTCCGTACAGGTGGTCGACGCCGGCGACAGCCGCGCCGCGCAAATCCCGCTCACCCGCAACCACGCCGGTTTTCCCGAAGGGATCTCCGGCGTGGCGCTGCTGGAGCGCATGCGTCAACAGGCGGCCCTCTATGGGACGGCGCTGGTCGCCGGCCGCGTAACGGACCTGAAGCGCGGCCGTGAAGGATTCCTCGCCACTCTAGCGGATCGCGAAATATTGGCCCGCACCGTCCTGCTAGCCACCGGCGTGACCAACCGCCGGCCGTTCATGGACGACGACCTTCACGCCGAGGCGCTTCGGCAAGGCCGCCTGCGCTACTGCCCGGTCTGTGATGGTTACGAGGTCACGGATCAGGTTGTGGCGGTTGTCGGCCTTGGTCCACGAGCGGCTCGGGAGGCCGAGTTCCTGCGCAGCTACACCGCCGACATCAGCTTGATCGGCTTGACCGGCGAAGATGGGCTGGACGAGGCTGATCGCTCGCATCTCGACACCCTTGGCGTCAAACGCTTCGCCGGCCCGGTGCGTGACTTCCAACTTGAACGCGATGGTTTGGTCGTGACCTGCACGGCGGGACGTCTGCGCTTCGACGCCGTCTATCCGTCGCTGGGATCGGACGTCCATTCCAACCTTGCCCGGGCCCTGGGCGCGGCGGTCACCGAGGACGGCTGCATCAAGGTCGACGCCCATCAGCGCACCAGCATCCCCGGCCTCTACGCCGCTGGCGACGTCGTCTTGGGCCTGGATCAGATCAGCCACGCCATGGGCGAGGCCGGCGTGGCGGCCACCACCCTGCGCAATGACCTGGCGGCTGATAGTCCCCTGCTGCGCTGAAAGAGGATCGGCTCTTCTGAAGACGCCTGTGTAAATGGGTCTTTGCGGTTCGGCGCGCGTTGATTGGTTATGAACCTGACCGACGCTCAACAAAACGCCCTCGAAAACTTGGAGCGCAAGCGCCAAGGCAAAGAGGTCCCCTACATCAACATTTCCAGCGCCCGGGCTTTAACCGACCTCGGCCTCGCGGAGCGGAATGCTCAGGGATGGGACATTACCCCCGCAGGATCGGCTACACTTCGGCTGGATACACAATCAAAACCATAAATTCGCGCACCGAGACCATTTCAAAACCTCGATAATTACATATTCAACTTAGTTCCACTTATAATTACTTTCTTTATATCCTTGAATATAAAAATAGAAATTGCTATATATTCTTCCTGGGAAGAGTACGCCTCTTCCCGAGGAACCCCCACAAAATGCGAATTCAAACCCTGGTCGCCGGCGTCTGCGCCGCCGCCCTGATCCCCACCCTTGCGCTCGCACAGCAGACCTGCGAGCAGCGGCAAGGCGGCCGCGTTGTCGGGACACTCGCTGGCGCTGGTATCGGCGCGCTCGCCGGCAGCGCTATCGCTGGCCATGGCAATCGCAATGAAGGCGCGGTCGTTGGCGGCGTCGCTGGCGCCCTGATCGGCAATCAGGCGACGAAGGGCAAGCAAGACTGCGCCCGCGCCTATGGCTTCTATGACAACCAGGGCGCCTGGCACGCCAACACCGTCGCCCGCGGCGACGCCACCGGCTATTTCAACCGCGATGGCGGCTGGGTCGAGGGCACGCCGCGCGGCTACTACGGGCGTGACGGACGCTGGGTGCAGGCCAATGCGGACGCCTCGGCGAGCGGCTACTATGCCAACAACGTCTGGGTCCCGGCTTCGGCCAGCGGCTACTACGCCCAGGACGGACGCTGGATCGCCGCCGCGTCAGGCTATTATGACCGGTCCGGGCAGTGGATATCGGGCCCCGCCACGGGCCGTTACGACGCCGACGGCCACTGGATGGAGGGTCAGGCCAGCGGACGTCGCGACGCCAACGGCGCCTGGATCGCCGATCCTCAGCCGGGCTATTACGACAAGGGCCGCTGGGTCCGCGGCGAGGCGGTCGGCTATTACGACACGCGCGGCCAATGGATCGCCACCGACGGGCGAATCCAACCCGTCAACATGCCCCAAGGCGGCCCTCGCGGGGGATCCGCCGCGCTCAGCGTCGACGAACGCCAAGCGCAACTGGCGGAACGGATCAATCGTGGCGCGCAGAACGGCCGCTTGAGCCGGGCGGAGGTCAGCCAAGCCAGACGCACGCTCGTCGCCATCGAGCGCCAGGAGCAATCGTTGCGCACCCGCCAGGGTTATCTCGGTCCCAAGGGACAAGCGATCATCATGGCCAGGCTCGACGGGTTGAGCAAAAGCCTCAGGGTCGACGTCCGCGACATCTACTGACCCTGTACGATTGCGAGCGCGGGACGGACGTCACGCGCTCGTGACCTCGATACCTACGATCTCCGCCTCCGGACGGTCGCCGATCTCCCACGGCGTCGCCGTCAACGCGCCTCTTGCTTGGCGCCTTTTGGAAAATCCAATGATCTGGCTCTTCGAACTCTCGGCGGGCTTGCTGGTTGTGGCGGCCTTGATGGCTCCGCTCTGCAAGCTCTTCGCGCCCGCCTGGGCCGGAAACGAACCTCGGCGGACAAAGTCGGGGCGCTCATCGTTCAAGGCCCGCTGAGCCAGGCGGCGCGTCGGCGTCGCCTTATCTACAGATCCAGACCCAGAGCATGGCGGCGGCAGTGTTCGAGGTAGGCCGCCTCGTGCGCCGCCGTCAGCTCCACGACGCTGGACCATAGCCATGAGGGCGCGTCGAGCAGGCCCGAGCGATTGCGGGCCAGTTCGGCCACCCAGGCCAGGCGGGTCTTCTCGTCCATCTGCCGGCCGTGCGCGTCACCGACCACGCGCGCCAGGGACTGGGCCGCGGCCATCGCCTCGTCCGGCGTCAGGCCGACCAGCTCGATCTTCATGTCTTGCGGCATCAGCTCGCGGACGATTACCGACTTGCCCAGCAGGCGGCAGGCGGCCATGCGCTCGCCCAGGTTCGGCGACAGCGCCAGCGCGCCGGCCACGATGCGCTCGGCATTGTCGCGCGGCATGTCGGCCTTGGGATCACGCGGCGCGGCGGCCTTCACCGCCTCCTTCAGGTCCAGGAAGCAGATGTCGGGCGCGCCGTCGCCGCCGTCGACCTCGAGCAGGACGGCGTAGCGCAGACGGCCCAGGGAGCTGCAGCCCTTCATCCAGTAGGCCGCGTCAAGCATGCGGATCTCGGCGTTGCGATCGCGCGACTTCAGGGCCATCACCAAGTCGCGGATCGGCTGGCTGAGACACAAGGTTTCCAGCTCTCGCCGCTCGCTGCGGTTCACGGGCCAAAAGCGTTTGCCGATCGGGATTTCGGGCCGACTGCCGTTGAGGCGCTCGGCCGCCAGGTGCTTCCAGGTCCGGTTGGACGCCTCGCCCAGGACCGCGCCGATCATCGGCGGATGGCGCGACTTGGCGTCGAAGTCCTCGGCCAAGGCGTCCTCGTAACCTTCGATCAGGCCTTCGAGCATGCGGGCGGTGATCACGCCCGGCAGATCCGAGCCCCGCGCCGCCGAAGCCAGGGACAGGCCCAGGCGGATCAGGTCGTGGGCCGGGTTGCCGATCACGGTCTGGTCCAGATCGCGGATCTGGATGTCGACGCGGCCCTTGGCGTCGGCCAGCGGGCCCATATTGCCGATGTGGCAGTCGCCGCAAATCCAGATCGGCGGACCGCTGGGCAGCTTGCCGCCGCTCGCCTCCAGCCAATCATAGAACTTGACGGTGCTGCCGCGCACATAGGCGTGGGCCGAACACGCCATCTTCAGATTGCGCATGCGCGTGAGGACGGGTCCGCGTTCGGAAGGGCGCGGCGCCTTGCTGGCCTTGCCCGGTTGCGATTGCCCCATGATCGATCCCCTGACGCCCTCTGAGCGAGACGCGCGGAAGACGACAACGGCGGGCGCGCGGCCACGTTCCTGTGTCGGCGACTCCACGGAACAAATGTGCGCCGAACCGCGGTGCAACGACCTGGAACGCGCGGTGTTTGCTCCCTGCGCGGCCATTCGGAGGTTCGCACGGGGGAAGGATTTCATGCCCAGGACCGAAGACGTCGAACCGCCGATCGGCGATATTCTCACCCCCGGCGCGCGACCTGAACGTCAGCGCATCCACACCGCGGTCCAGGCGCCGGCCGCCGCGGTCGCCGTGGCACTGGCCGCCAGCGCCGGGCGCGGTGTCAGCATTCACATCGCCTCCAGCGAGCGCCGGGCCGAGGAGATCGGCCGGGCGCTGGCCGGCTTGGCCGTCGGCGTCGAGGTTCTGGTCCTGCCGCCCTGGGATTGCCTGCCCTACGATCGCGCCTCCCCCTCGCGCGACGTCATGGGACGGCGGATGCGAACCTTACGCGCCTTGGCGGCCAAGGCCGCCGGCCCCCGCATTGTCGTCACCTCGCCCGAAGCCCTGGTCCAGAAGCTTCCGCCTCGGCCGATCTTGGAGACGGCGTTCATGGCGCTGGAGCGCGGCGCGCCCCTCGATCTCGAGGCCTTAGCGCGGTTCGCCGCCCGCACCGGCTATGTCTTGGACGACCGCATCGACGAGCCCGGCGAGATCGCCTTCCTCGGCGAGGTCACCGACATCTTCCCCGCCGACGCCGCCCGTCCTGTGCGCATCGTGCTGAACGCCGACGGCGCTGTCGACGAGATCCGCCTCTATGATCCACTGACCCAGCGTTCCGAGGGCCAGGCCGACGCACTGCTGCTGGGACCGGCCAGTGAATGGATCGACGAGACGCAGGCAGGCGATCAGGCCTCGTCGTCGCGCCCGCAGGGCCTGGAGCACGGACTGACGGAACGCTACGGCGCGCTCGAAACCCTGTTCGACATCCTGCCCAAGGTCCGCGTCTCGCAGGACGACAAGACCCCTGCCCGGCTGGCCGACGTGGAACTGCACATCGTGGAAGCGTTCGAGGCGCGGCAAAGCCTGGGCGGAATCGACGGCCAGACGCCGCCCGCGCCCACAGGTCTCTACCTGCTCGGCGAGGCGCTGGTGGTTGGACTGGCCAGCTGGACGGCTCGGGTCCTCGATCTGGACGACGTCACGTCCATTCCCAACCTCGCGACCCAACGCAATCCTGGTCGGGCGTTCTGTGATCTGGTCGAGGCGCAACGCCAGGCGCATCGCCGCGTGGTGCTGACCGGCCTCAAGCACGAGCAACGCCCGCTGGCCAAGGCCCTGGCGCGGGGCCTGGACCTCAAGCCCACGCCGGTCGCCGACTGGGCCACCGCCCTGGCCAGCGACCTCGGCGAGGTGGTCAGCCTGCAACTGGACCTGGACACCGGCTTCATCGACGCCGCCGCCGGTCTTGCGGTCATCGCCGCCAGCGACGTGGTCGGCGGGCGTATCGCCGCCCGCAGCGCGACCAGCGCCTCGGATCTGCTGGCCGAGCCCGATCTGCGGATCGGCGACGTCGTCCTGCACGAGGATCATGGTGTCGGCGTGCTACGCGACCTCAAGAGCGTGGAGATCGACGGCCTCGAGCGCGACACCCTGCAGCTAGAATACCATGGCGGGGCCAGCGTCTTGGCGCCCGTCGAGGAGATCGGCCTCATCTGGCGCTATGGCGCGGAGGACACCGCCGTCACCTTGGACCGTCTGACCGGCGATGGCTGGCCAAAGCGCCGGGCCGAGGTCAGCCGCCAGGTCGACGAGGCCGCGCTGCAACTGGTCGCCCTGGCTAAGGTTCGCGAGGCGCGGACCTGCGAGCCTATCGTTCCGCCGAAAACGGCCTATGCCAAGTTCGCCGCGCGCTTCGCCTATCCGGAGACGCCCGACCAGTCGGCCGCCATCGAAGCGGTGCTGGCCGACCTGGCGTCGGGGCGGCCCATGGACCGGCTGGTCTGCGGCGATGTCGGCTTCGGCAAGACGGAGGTGGCCTTGCGCGCCGCAGCTGCCGTGGCCCTGGGTGGACGCCAAGTCGCCGTCGCCGCCCCGACCACGGTGCTGGCGCGGCAGCACTTCGAGACCTTCCGCCGCCGCTTCGCCGGCACGGGAATCGGCGTCGCCCATCTGTCGCGCCTTGTGACCCCGGCCGAGGCCCGCGCCGTCAAGCAGGGCTTGGACAGTGGCGAGATCGGGGTGGTGATCGGCACCCAGGTCCTGGCCGGCAAGAACGTCGCCTTCGACAATCTGGGCCTGATGATCATCGACGAGGAGCAGAAGTTCGGCGCGGCGCTGAAGACCCAGCTGCGAGACCTGGCCCAGGACGGCCATCTGCTGACCCTGACCGCCACGCCGATCCCGCGCACCCTGCAGGCGGCGATGGTCGGCATCCAGGACGTCAGTCTGATCGCCAGCCCGCCCGCGCGGCGCCGGCCGATCCGCACTTTCCTGGCGCCGTTCGATCCCGCCAGCCTGCGCACCGCCCTGCTGCGCGAGAAGCGGCGCGGCGGCCAGAGCTTCTTCGTCGCCCCGCGCATCGAGGACATCGGGCTGCTAAGCGAGCGACTGGCGCAACTGGCGCCCGAACTCTCCGTGCTCGTCGCCCATGGCGGGCTCTCGCCCGAGGACGCCGACGCGGTAATGGTCGGCTTCGCCGACGGCCAGGGCGATGTCCTGCTGGCCACCAACATCATCGAGAGCGGCCTGGACGTGCCGCGCGCCAATACGATGTTCGTCTGGCGTCCCGACCGGTTCGGCCTGTCGCAGTTGCATCAGTTGCGGGGCCGGGTCGGGCGCGGGCGCGTCCAAGGCGTCGCCTACCTGCTGGCCGATCCCGATGACGACATGTCCGAGGCAACCCGCGCTCGGCTCTCGACGCTGGAGGCCTTCGACCGGCTCGGCTCCGGCCTGGCGATCAGCGCCCGCGACCTCGATCTGCGCGGCGGCGGCGATCTGGTCGGGGAGGAACAGGGCGGCCACATCCGGATGATCGGGGCGGCGCTCTATCAACGCCTGCTCGAACGCGCGGTGCGCGTGGCGCGTGGGGCCATCCACGCCGCCGAATGGACCCCGGTGCTGAGCTTGGGGGAAGCCGGCGCGATCCCGCTCGACTACGTCCCCGACCCCGTCACCCGGATCAACCTCTATGCGCGACTGGCGCGGCTGGAAGGCCTGGCCGAGATCGACGCCTTCGAGGAGGAGCTGGACGACCGCTTCGGCGCCGTGCCGACGGCGACCGTGAACCTGCTGGGCCTGACGCGTCTGCAGGTCCTGGCCCGCGCGGCCAATGTCCGTCATGTCAGCGCGGGTCCCAAGGGCTTGGCCCTGACCCTCGACCCAGCCGACGCCGCCACAGCGCTTGACCGAACGGCGCGCGTAACCCCACAGGCGCGGCTCGAGGACAACCGGCTGCTGATCGCCGCTTCGACCGATGACGGCGACGCCCGCCGGCTGTTGGTGGAGCGCCTCCTAATAGCCCTGGCGGCGTGAAGCCTCAGGCGAGCGAGGCGGAACTTCGCCTCCAGCGCCTCGTTGAGTTCGCAGGGGAAACATCATTGCGAGCCGACGCTCGCAAGCCTTGGAAACATCAATGAAATCTCGCCACACGCTCGCCCTGCTGGGCACGGTCTGCGCCTTCGCTCTGGTCGGGGCCGCCTGCTCCAAGAGCACCGACGGCGCCAAGACGACTGGCGACACGCCCGCCGCCTCGGCTCAGGCCACCGAAGCGGGCAAGCCCGACGCCGACATGCAAGCCGTGCTCGACAAGCTGGCGTCGCTGGGCGGCAAGCCGATTGAGACCCTCTCGCCCACCGAAGCCCGCGCCCAACCGACCCCGGCCGACGCGGTCAAGGCGGTGATGACCGACAAGGGCGTCGCGGCCGACGCCAGCGTCACGACCAAGGACGTCACCTATCCGGCCGGCGCAGGCATGCAAAAGGCGCGAATCTACACGCCGGCCCGCGTGGCCGCCAATGCGCCGGTGGTGCTCTACATCCATGGCGGCGGCTGGGTGATCGCCGACATCGACGTCTATGATTCCAGCCCGCGCGCCCTGGCCAAGACCACCGGCGCCATCGTCGTCTCGATCGAGTACCGCCACGCGCCCGAGGCCAAGTTCCCCGCCGCCCACGACGACAGCGTCGCGGCCTGGAAGTGGGTGCTGGCCAACGCCAAGGCCTGGGGCGGCGATCCGACCAAGGTCGCCGTGGTCGGCGAAAGCGCCGGCGGCAACATGGCGCTCAACGTCGCCATCGCCGCGCGCAACGACAAGCTCCAGGCGCCGCTGGCCGTTGTCGCGGTCTATCCGGTGGCCGACAGCAACATGGCCACCGGCTCCAAGGTCAACAAGGCGGCCGCCAAGCCGCTCAACACCCCGATGTTGGCCTGGTTCTTCACCAACACCCTGGCCAAGCCCGGCGACGCCTTCGACCCGCGCCTGAACCTGGTGGGCGCCGACCTGAAGGGCCTGCCGCCGACCACGATCATCCTGGCCGAGATCGACCCGCTGCATGACGACGGCGTCAATCTGGCCGACAAGCTCAAGGCCGCCGGCGTTCAGACCGATCTCAAGGAGTATGCCGGCGTGACCCACGAGTTCTTCGGCATGGGCTCGGTCGTTGCCAAGGCCAAGGACGCCGAGGACTACGCGGCCAGCAAGCTCAAGGCCGCCTTCGGCCTGTAAGACAAGAGCCGGAGCGGCTTGGCCGCTCCGGCTTCTCGTTTCTACCGCCAATCGTAGAGCTCAAGAAACTCAGATCACGCCGCGAATGAGCCCCAGGGCCTTGGCTTCCTGGGCCTCGATGTACCAGTTGGATGGCGCGCGGGTCAGGACCTCATCCATCGTCACCGCGGAGCCCGCGATCAGGTTGGCGAAGCCTTCGTTCTGGATGGCGATCGAGTGCTCGATCTCATGCAGCAGAGCCTTGACCGACGCTACGCAGGTCGTCAGCGGTCCGCTCACCTGCAGCGTGGTGTTCATCTTGCGCTCGTGGATCATGAGCCGCGTCCCCCGCGTGAGGTAGCGATTGGCCTGGACGAAGAAGCTCATGAACGTCGCGCCGGCCGAATAGATCGCCGCCTTGCCCAGGAAGACCAGACACCGGCCTCCGGGGCCTGGCCCAGCTGGGCGCGGAAGCGATCGTACATCGCATAGTCGACGGGTCCGGACAGCAGGACCTTGGGGCCCGCGAACGCGGCGGTCGGCAAGGTGAGGCCGTCATCGGCGATCTCGGTCGCGGTAAGGAGCATCGGGTCTTCCTGAAGAGATGCGGATGTGGCGATCAGGCGGCCAGGCGCGTCATAAGCTCAGTCGCTTCAAAGCACTCGCCGCACCAGCGACCGATTTCAGCGCCGCTGGCGTCATGGACCCGGATTTCGCAAGCCACATCGCGAACCGCGGCGCGGACGGCCAGGAACCGCGCGCGACGTTCGGCCTGCTCGAAAGTCACCGCTTCCATGACCAGCGCGCCATCGTCGAGCGAGAGCTTCCAGCCCTGGGCGGACGGAACGACGTGATAGATCATCAAGGGCATGACGAGGCCGAACAACGCCGCTGGATGCGCGGCAGGGCGGCTAACGGCTGGCGCCCGGCTCCGTTCCGTCGGCCAGTCGGACCACGCCGCAGTCTGCGCTATTTCAACAGACCGGCGGCTCGCAGCGCCTTGGCGATGGTCTCCTGAACAGCGGATGGAACCGCGCTGACCGCGTTCATCACCCCCTGCCCCAGGCCGCCTTCCGCGACCGCCGGCGCTGTCTGCCGCGCCACGACCTCGCTGACAGACTGGACCGACCGCGCCCGCTCGGCCACGGTATCGATCGCCCAGAACCGGGCGATCTCGAGGGACGAGGAGACGCCCGCCTCGAGCATGAAGGGCGCGAGCTTGCCAAGCGCATCATCGCCCTTGGTCGACAGCGGCGTGCCATGGCCCAGGCAACGCACGAGGTTCAACTCGACCAGCGTTTCTCCCGCTGCCGATCGCCAGAGCGACCGTGTTCCGAAGGCGTGCGGCTCCACGCGATGCGGGGCCGAGGGCAGGCCGTGGACCGCGCTCCATTGCTGGGCGAGGTCATGCGCGTTTCCTGATTGAACGGTGAAGTCCGCCTCGCCATGCCAGATGGACAGGCGCGGCGCGCGTACGCCCAGCGGCTTCGGGACCAGAGCGCCCAGTTCCGGCGCCGCACGGCCGTCGGCGCGGCTCATCACCCGCAAGGCGTCCTGGACATTGCGCGCGACACCATAGGGCAAGCCGCCGATCACCGCGCCGCCTGCGAAGACATCCGGATAGGCCGCCAGCATGGCCGCGGTCATCGCGCCGCCCGCCGACAGACCGGTAATGAAGACCCGCTCTGCGTCGAGATCATGGGCTGCGGCCAGATGCGCCACCATAGACGCGATCGAGGCGGCCTCGCCCTCCCCGCGGCGAATATCGCCGGGCAAGAACCAATTGAAGCAACGATTGGGATTGTTGGACGACGGCTGTTCCGGCGCCAGGACCATGAAGCCGAAGCGATCCGCCAAGGTCAGCCAGCCGGCGTTGGCGGCATAGGCTTCGGCGGTCTGGGCGCAGCCATGAAGGACCACCACCAGCGGGGCGTCCGGCGCCAGTTGTTCGGGCCGATAGCTCAGCATGGTCAGCTGGCCTGGATTGGCGCCAAAGGCTTGGGTCCGTTCCAGCGATTGGCCTGATCCGGAAGAGAGGGGCGACGCCTTGCGCAGTCGCGCCAGCATCGCGGTGGTGTCACCTAAGCCCGACATGACGTCATCCTGATCAGCGCAGCGAAATGCTGCATCGCAGTATAATGCTGCGATGCAGCAAACGTGACATCACGCTTGATCACGTCTCTCGCCCCGCCTCCCGGAGCCTTCGGGAAGCGGGGCGTTCGAGTCAGTAGCCCGGGCGGATCGGGTCCGTCGCCGGACGCTCGGCGCGACGCGTGTCGTCATCGACGGCGACATCGTCGGTCGGCGAGAACGAGCGCGGCTCGCCATACAGGGCCCTCTCACGGCCGATATCGTCCGTGCTGTAGGGCGTGGCAGCCGGATCGAAGCCCGTCCAGCCGGTCTGGCGGTAGGCGTCGCCCCGCATCGCCGCGTCCACGCCGCGACGGTCGTTCAGGATGCCCTCAACCGTGGCGACCTCATCGTCATGCGCCTTGACGCTGACCAGGCTGCCGCCGCGACGGACGCCTTCGGAATAGACATTGGCCTCGTCATCGCTGTGGCCCGCGTCCTTCAGCGCGCCGAGCAAACCGCCCGTGGCCACGCCGGCGACCGCGCCGACCGCCGCGCCCACGGCGGTGGCCGCCAGCCAGCCGGCCGCCACGACCGGACCGAGACCGGGAATGGCCAACATGCCGAGACCGGCCAGAAGACCCGCGCCGCCGCCAAACAGGCCGCCGGTGGCCGCGCCCTTCCCCGCACCCTCGGCGGTGTCGTTGTCGCCATCGGCATGCTTGTGACCATCGTGCCACTTGTCGGCGTTGTTGGAGACCAGGCTGATCTTGTCGTGGTCGATGCCGCGAGCCTCCAGATCGGAGATGGCGTCGAGGGCTTGGGTATGGCTGTCGAACAGCCGGCTGATCGTCTTGCTCATGATGAATGTCCTGGCGTGATGTGATTGGAAAGGAGGTCGTGCCGAGGCTTAGAGCGCGGTGATCGCGCCCTTGTAGTCGATCGAGACGCTGACCTTTTTGCCGTCCTTCATGGCCTCGCCCTGCCACAGACCGTTGGCGTTCTGGTTCAGCGGGCCGAGCTCGGTGTAGCCGGCCTTCTCGATCGCCATCCGCGCTTGATCGGCGGTGTAGGAGCTGGCGCCCGGCGTCGGGCCGCTCTCTCCAGTGGTGGGCTTGGTGTCGACGGCGACATTGGTCGGCGCGGCGGCGGCCGACACGGTCGGCCCTTCGACCTTGTCATGGTCGGCGTTCTTCTGGCCGCACGCGGCCATCAGCATCGCGGCCAGCGCGACGCCCATCATCGGTCTCAACATGTCTTGGATCTCCCAGAGGTGGGAAAGGAAGCCCTCGACCACGACATGGTTCCGAGGCTCGCGAGGCCAGATCTTTATTAATAAATTCAAATTCTTGCGGAACGATTCACTTGGGAACCTTGCGACCTGTCGCCAGTTGCCGTCCCATGACCCATCCTAATCACACCCTCGTTCTGCTGGTCGACGACGAGCCCGTTGTTCGGATGGTGGCCTGCCAAAGTCTCGAAGACGCCGGCTTCCAGGTTATCGAGGCCGACTGCGCCCAGGAGGCCCTGGATATCCTCAAGTCGCGGGCCGACGTGGGCGTGCTGTTCACCGACGTCAACATGCCCGGCGCGTTCGATGGTCTGGAACTGGCCAAGCTCGTCCATGAGCTTTGGCCTGACATCCAGCTTGTCGTCACTTCGGGACAGGCCCTGCAGGCTCCGGTGCCAGACGATGGCCGCTTCATGGCCAAGCCGTACAGGCTCAACGACATGGTCGATACGGTCACGTCGGTCGCCCTGCGCCTGAGCTGAATTGACGGCTACGCAGATCCGGCTTGGCGCGGGTCGCTGGCGTTGGCCTCGATCGAGGCGGCGACCGCGGCCGCGTCGGTCGGCTTGGCCATGTCTTCCGACTCCGGATCCGAGCGGTCAGCCAGGCTGGGCTCGTCGCGACGCAGCTCTTCCAGCAGCTCGATGATCTTGGCGCTTTTCTTGTCCGCCAGCAGCGCCAGTTCCAGGGTCAACTGCGCACGCCGGTCGGCGAGCAGGTCCTCGCGCCGCTGGGTGACCAGGATCAAAAACGACACCAGCAGCGCGGCGACGGTCGCCGCCAGCTCGAGCCAGGCGAAGGACGGCTGATCGACCCTGCCACCGCCTCGGTATGCCGCCAGGCCAGCCCAGGCCGCGACGACGACTACCAACACAATCACCGCCAGCGGACGGCCCAAGCGGTCGGTGACGGCATCGATCGCGCGCTGCAGGCCGCTGGCGCTGCGATAGTGCTCTCGGTGGAAGTTGGCGACCGCTTCGACAGACTCGGCGACGTGGTCGGCCAGATCGGCCCCGCTTCCATCCTTTTCGAGCTGACTCATGGCGCAGCCGCGGTGCGCGACGCGCGTTCGGCCTGCGCCTTGGCGGCGATCCTTGCGCTGCGCTCGGCAGCGCGCTGGCAGCGCAGATGCAGGGCGGCCAACTCCTTGTCGGTCAGCTTCTCGATGCCCATGAACTCGTCCTCGGCGTCGGATGCGCGGATCAGTTCGTCGAGCTTGGTCTGCAGGGCGACGCCGTCGCGGTTTTGGGTGTTCTGGATCAGGAACACCATCAGGAAGGTGACGATGGTCGTTCCCGTGTTGATCACCAACTGCCAGGTCTCGGAGAACTTGAAGATCGGGCCGGTGATAGCCCAGATCAGCACGGATGCGACGCACAGCAGAAAGGCGACGGGGCTGCCCGTCGCCTTCGCCGTGGCGTTCGCGAACTTCGCGAACAGCTTGTCCATCAGTGCGCCGCGAGCACCGTGCCCTGCAGGGTCGGCGTCTCGGGGACCGGTAGACCGCCGGCCTTGTAGGTCGCGATCAGTTGCGCCTTCTCGGCGGCCATCTGCTCGCCCAGGGCGTCCATGTCGAGGCCGGCCTTGCGGGCCTGGCTGAACATGCCTTCCACGCGCTGTTCCTCTTCCTTGACGTGGTGCTCGATCATCTCCGACAGCACCTTGACCTTGGCGTCGTAGAATTCGTCGTCCGGCCCGCCAGCCTCGATCTCGGCGATCAGCACCTTGGCGCCGTCGTGCTCGACATAGGCTTCCTTCAGGAGGCCCTCGTCCACCTTGCCCTCGCAGGCCGGGTAGAAGATGTCCTCCTCGATCTTGGTGTGAACGGTCAGCTCCATGCAGATCTGCTCGGCCAGGGCCTTCTTCCTGCCGTCGCCCTTGGCGGCTTCGAACTTGGCGAACAGGTCCTCGACCTTGCGGTGATCGGCCTTCAGCAGGGCCACGGCGTCGAGTTTGGGGGCGTCAGCCATTGTCTTAGTCTCCATGAACAGCCAGGGAGACTGTCGAGACAAGCAACGGAGCGCTCGACACGTCGTTCCACCGCCAGAACGACTTGCGATACGTTCGCGAATACCCACCCACGCCACCTACTCGGCTGGCGCTGGCTCAAGCAGATTGGCCAGAAAGGCGCGGATGATTTCATGCAGAGCGGCAAAACTGCCCAGCCCCAGGACAAGCGCGAAATAGCCGCGCGCATTGATCTGACGGACGTTGAAGTCGACGTGGATCAACAGAACCACGCGACCGTCTTCGGCCGGAAACAACTCGTCCGCCACCAAGATCGAGACCGTCGGTATGGCCACTTTGAAGGTCACGCCCAGCATCGAGCCGATGGTGGCCAGAAGCCCTAGCAGCAGAACATTGCCAACCTCGCCCAGCGTATCGTCCAGCAGGTCCGCATAATCTTTTTCGGAATAGCCTTCACCCAGCACGGCGCGCGCCAGGGTGCTCCCGTCGTCGGGACTGAAGAGCAACATGGTCTGGCCGTTCAGCCGCCCGGAAAACTCCTGACGCACGACCGTCAGCGCCTCGCCGTTGAAGCTGGCAAGCGCTCGCGTCGCGTCTCCGGCTTCATGGATCTCAACGACCGGGACTTTCAGGGACACTTCCGACCCGATCATGGCGCGCAGTCGCGTGGCCGCGCCGCTGACGGCGATATTGACCAGCTCCGTCAGGGCGTCGCGTTCGAGCTCGGAAAGACTATCGATTGCCACGCTGATCTCAGCCTCGACCCAGAGTTAGCGTGAAGTCGACGATGAGAATGGTCACCCCGTCACCATGCGCGTCAAACCTGTACCGACCAAGGACAATCTCCGCCTTGGCACGGGTCCCGAGGAACCGCGAATGACCTCAAGAGCTAAGCCACCGCTCTAGAGGATGTCTTGATGACCGGCGTCACGATCAAACGCGACCTGCGGACCGGTCGATCGCTATGGGCCGATAGTCCTGGCTTGGGCGTGCCGGCGCGTCCGCTGGGCGCCGCGATCAGCGTCGATGTCGCCATCGTGGGCGCCGGGATCAGCGGGGCCTTCATGGCCCATGAGCTGTCGAAGGATCACTCGGTCGCCGTGCTGGATCGACGCGCGCCGCTGATGGGATCGACCCTGGCGTCGACCGCGCTGCTGCAATGGGAGATCGATCTTCCGCTGACAGCGCTCGCGAAGAAGATCGGCGCGGCCAAGGCTCGGCGGGCCTATCTCAGATCCCGTCAGGCCGTGGACGCGCTGAAACAGATCGTGGCCGAAGAACGCATTATCTGCGGGCTGAAGGACAAGTCGTCGCTTTACCTGGCGGGCGACGCCTATGGCCACCGCGCGCTGGAGGCCGAGGCGCTGGCCCGCGCCGAGATCGGCCTCGACAGCCAGTATATGGACGCAGCCTTGTTGCGCGACCGGTTCGGGATCGAACGGACCGGCGCTATCCTCTCAAGCGGTTCGGCAAGCGGCGATCCGGCTCGGCTGGCGGCGGCGCTGCTAAGGCGCGCCCATGCGCGGGGCGCGCGGATCTGGTCGCCGGTCGAGGTGGTGCAGGCCGTCAGCGATCCCGACGGGGTGACCCTGCTGACCGATACCGGTCACGCGGTGCGGGCCAGGTCGGTGGTGTTCTGCTGCGGCTACGAGTTCCCCAAGAGCGTCCCGACGCCGCAAGCGGAGGTGATCTCGACCTGGGCGATAGCCTCCAAGCCGCGCCAGCGCTGCCCAAACTGGCTGAGGGACATGCTGGTCTGGGAAGCGTCTGATCCCTACCTCTATCTGCGCATGGGCGGTGACGGTCGGCTGATCGTCGGCGGCGAGGACGAAGCCTCCGCAGGCGCCCATGAGGACAAGGCGAAGCTGAAGCGCAAGGGCGAGATCATCGCCGCCAAGCTACAGCGGCTACTGCCCTACGTGACGTTTGAGCACGACTACGGTTGGGCCGGCGCCTTTGGCGAGAGCACGACGGGCCTACCCAGCATCGGCCCCGTGCAGAGCATGGATCACACCTGGGCCGTCATGGGCTTCGGCGGTAACGGCATCACCTACTCGGTCATTGCCTCACAGATCGTCGCGGCCGAGGTGCGGGGCGAACGCGATCCGGACGCCGATCTCTACAGGCCCTGACCAGCGGCAACGGGCAGGACGTCGGTGCGTTTGCAAAGTCCAACTCAAGAGGACACGGCGATGGCCAAGGAACGGACCGACGATAATCCCAAGTCACCCCAAGAGGTGCAGGATCGCATCTGGGAGTTGGCCGAGAAGATCGATATCTGCATGTTCACGACCTGGGATGGCGAGCAGCAACACAGCCGTCCGCTGTCGGCGCGCGTGCGTCGCGACGAGCATGCCATCTATTTCCTGGTCGATGTCGAAGGCGACAAGAACGGCCAGGTCGAGCACTTCCCCAGCGTTTCCTGCGCCTGGGCCGACAATAGCCACTACAAGTACGTGGTGATGATGGGTACGGCCCGCGTGAGCGATGACCGGACCAAGATCGCCGAGCTGTGGACCAAGTTCGATGAAGCTTGGTGGGCGGACGAGACCGATCCTTCGATCAGGCTTGTGACGTTCACGCCCGAGAACGGCGAACTGTGGGACAGCCCGGGCAGGGCCGTGGCGCTGGCGAAGATGGTCGTGGCGGCCGTGACCGGCGCTGCGCCGGAAATGGGCGACAACGCCAAGGTGGCGCTCTAACCACTCCGATCGCGATACCGCCCCAACCCCGCCGTCGTGCGCCTAGCGCGCAGCGCTGTCATCGCTGTGCTGACCGTAGTGGGTTGGCGAAAAGGCCCCGCCGGGAACCCGGCGCGGCCTGGCTGAGCTAGGTCACTTCGCCGGGGCTACGCGCCAAACGGTGTTGGAGAGGTCGTCGGCGATCAGCAGGATGCGCTTGGCAGGGTCGAAAGCCACGCCGACCGGACGGCCGCGCGCCTTCTGACCGTCGAGGAAGCCGGTGACGAAATCGACCGGCTTGCCATTGGGACGCCCGCCCGCGAACGGGATCCACACGACCTTGTAACCGGAGAGGTCCTGGCGGTTCCAGCTACCGTGCTGGCCGACGAACACCCCCTCGCGGAAGTCGCCGCCAAAGCCGCCGTCGCGCGCGAAGCTGACGCCCAGCGCCGCCACGTGCGAGCCCAGGGCATAGTCGGGCACGGTCGCCTTGGCCACCATGTCCGGCTTCTGCGGATGCACGCGCGGATCGACGTTCTGGCCCCAATAGCTGTAGGGCCAGCCATAGAAGGCCCCGTCACGAACCGCGGTCAGGTAGTCCGGCACGAGTTGTGGGCCCAGTTCGTCGCGCTCGTTGACCACAGCCCAGAGAGTATTGGTCGTGGGCTCGATGGCCAGCGCCGTCGGATTGCGGATGCCTTGCGCCAGCGCACGATGCGCGCCGGTCAGGCGATCGATCTCCCAGACCGTCGCGCGGTCTTCCTCGACGTCCAGGCCACGCTCGCCGACATTGCTGTTGGAGCCGATGCCGACATAGAGCTTGGTCCCGTCGGCGCTGGCGGCCAGCGACTTGGTCCAGTGGTGGTTGATCCGCGAGGGCAACTTGGTGACCTCGACGCCTTTGTCGGTGATCTTGGTCTGGCCGGGCTGGAACGGGAAACGCAGCAACGCGTCTTGATTGGCGACGTAGAGCTGTCCGTCGACGAAGGCCAGGCCATAAGGTGCGTTTAGCCCTTCAACCAGAGTCTCCTTGACCTCGGCCCGGCCGTCGCCATCGGCGTCGCGCAGCAAGGTGATCCGGTTGCCGCCCTTCACCTTGGTCTTGCCCGTCGCCTTGATGTAGCCGGCGATGATGTCCTTGGGTCGGACCTTGGGCGCCTGCGCCCCACCCGCGCCCTCGGCCACCAGGATGTCACCGTTGGGAAGGACCAGCATCTGGCGCGGGACCTTCAGGTCGGTGGCCAGGGCCGTGACGGTGAAGCCCTTGGGCGCGGTCGGAGTCGCATTGTCCCAGCCGGCCGGCTTGGCGATCTTCATTGGCGGCAGCAGGGTCTGCTGCTGATCGGGCAGCGGCGGCTTGCCGGCCCCGGTCTGGTCTAGGCCCGGATCGCTGCGGCCGCAGCCCTGCAGAGCCAGCACCGAAGCGGCGAGGAGAAGCCAGCGCGCGCTCATCGGGCGATCCCTTCGATGCGTTGTTCCGAATAGCCGATCACGCCGGCGACCAGCGCCGCCACGGTCGAGAAGATCGACAGGGTCAGGCCGAACGATCCCACCGAGCTCCAGCCGTCATGGCTGTGCTGAAAAGAATTGATCAGGCCCGAGATGAACATCACCGCCACCGCCGCCAGATAGGCCAGAGCCCGTCCGCGCGTGGTGCGTCCCGGGAACACCACCGCGACGATGGCCCAGGCCAGGACCAGCCCACCGAAGAAGCAGCCGCCGGCGATCAGCCAGGCCGAGAAGTTCGTCCACTGGACGAAAGCGCTCTTGAGATAAGCGATGTCGGAGGCCAGACCCGACGAGAACAGAGCCAACGGAAATGCCAGCAGAATGGCGTGAAGGGGATGGAGCGGCATTGCGCCGATCCCTCTGGACGTTGGCATGGAAGACTCCGCACGCGCGCCGCCGGTGGCGCTAGCGGAGCAATTCCTGGGCGTACGATAGGTTTCATGACGCCGCGCGGAATGGGCGCCGGTTCGCCAAGTGTGGCGGGAACATCCGGCCTAGCCAGAACGTTGGTTTGCGGGCTTTCAGGATGGACAAATGACACGCGCTGACACGGTCAGGGCCGCGATAATCGCCGCTGTGCTAGCGAGCGTGACCGCCCATGCCGCCAACTGGCGCTAGGACGCGCACGCCATGGATCAACCCTATCGTTTCGCTCGCTTCGACACGTCGTCCGGCGACGCCGATCCTGTCTTCCAACGTCTGACCACGATACGTCAGGCCGTGGAGAGCGGCGTCGCGGACGCCGAGACGCTCGCGCAGTGGGACGATCTCCGCGCCGGCGTCCTGGACCTGGTCGAGACGCTACGGGCTCGTCCGATCCCGGTGTCGCACGCGGACGCCCAGCGGTTCATCAGGATATGGATCGGCGAGTTCGCCAATAAGCACTGGCCCAGCACGGCGTTTCATTGACACCAGGGCCTTACGCCGGCAGCGGCCTGGCATAGGCCTGCCGGGCTCGGCCCGAGCGAATGAAGACCCGGGTGATGCGCGGGTCCACCGTCCGGATCGCGTCGGCGAACGTGTCGGCCGCGTCTTCCAGTTCGCCGGCGGTCAGAGCGTCCTTGAAGTCCAGGGTGACGCCCAGGAGGATTTCCTGCGGCCCCAGGTGCATGGAGAGCACCTCGATGACGGTCTCGACGCGAGGGTCGGCGGTCAGGGTCGCGTTGACCGCCGCCACGATGCGGGGCGAAGCGGCCTCCCCTGTCAGCAAGCTACGGGTCTCGTTGGCCAGGAAGATCGCCACCATCAACAGCAGAACCCCAATCGCCATCGAGGCCGCGCCATCGGCCCAGGCGACGCCGAGCGAACTGCCCGCCACGCCCAGTGCGGCCAGGACCAGACCGATCAGGGCCGCGCCATCCTCGAGCAATACGGCGAAGACCGAGGGATCCTTGCTGCGCCGCAGGGCGGTGAGGAACGGCGTGTCGCCGCGCGAGCGTTTGAATTCCTTCCAGGCGACCAGGAACGAGCCGCCTTCGAACATCATCGCCAGGCCGATGACCACGAAGTTGATCCAGGCGTGGTCGATCGGTTCGGGACGCAGGACCTTCAGCCAGCCTTCGTAGATCGAGAAGGCCCCGCCCAGAGCGAAGATCAGCAGCGCCACGACGAAGGCCCAGAAGTAGAGTTCCATGCCGTAGCCGAACGGATGGGTCTGGCTGGGCGGTCGCGCCGAACGTTTGAGACCCAGCAGAAGGAGGCCTTGATTGCCGGTGTCCACGGCCGAGTGGATCGCCTCGGTCAGCATCGCCGAAGATCCGGTCAGGCCGAAAGCAACGAACTTGGTGACGGCGATGGCCAGGTTTCCGGCCAGCGCGGCGTAGACGACGGTCGCGGAACTGTTGCGGGGTCCGGTGGCGGCCATGGGGCCTCAACGTCGCCCGTCCTTTGGCCGTTCCGGATCGCTTGCAGTGTCGTTGCGGAACGGCGCGGCCAAAGAGGCCAAGCGCCAAGGTTCGTATCCGGAACAAGCCGCGTCGGCCGCCGTTATAGCCAAGTTAGCAGCAGAGCTCGGCGTCCAAGCCGCCCGAGCCAGGGGAAGCCAAGATGGCCAAGGGGTTTCACCATCGGTTTCTGGAGCTGCTCTGCTCGATCTATCTCTACAACGAGCATCGCGGCTACACAGCCATCGACCGCATGCTGGCGGCGATCCAGGTAAGCTGGCCCGACGATCAGGCGCTGATCACGCGGGTGGAAAGCCACAGGGCGGACGAGCGCAAGCACTATCTGATGTTCCGCCGCTGGTTCGAACGGCGCGGGATCATGCCCTTCGACATCGACCGGGCGTGCGGCCACATCGACCGGTTCGTGGAGATCGTGTTCGGCTCGCCGATCGATGCCCTGGACACTCACCAGATCGGCCGCGAGGACGTCTTCGAACGGCTCTGCCGGGTCATCTCCCTGACCGAGAAGCGCGGCCATCGCCAGGTCGAGGCGCTGCTGCGCGATCCGAAAGTCGCCAAGGACAGCCAGCTCATCAAGATCTTCAAGGTCATCGAGCAGGACGAACCCAGTCACTGGGCCCCTTATGACGCTTGGCTCATCGACCATGGCCGACGTCAGGCCAATTGGCGCGAGCGCACCATAGACAGCTTCGTCCATGGTGAATTGCTGCTGTTCAAACTGCCGGTGCTGTTCCTCGCTCCCGCTCTGCGCCGCCGCACGACCTGGCCCGATCAGCACGACGGCGAGATGGCACCGGAACCGGCCCTTTCGGCGGCCTGATCGCCAATCCGCCCATTCCTAACCCAGCAGATTGCCGAGGCTCGCGGCCAGTTCGACACGGCGAAACGGCTTGGTGAGCCGAGCCAAGCCCACGGGGATACCGTCCTCCTCGGCGTAGCCCGAAACGATCAGCACGGGGAGTTCAGGACATTCCTTCGCCAAGGTCAGCGCCAGCTCGGTGCCGCTGAGACCGGGCATGATGTGGTCGGTCACCACCAGTTGCGGGCAAACGCCGCCGCGGATCTTCTCCAGCGCCTCCTCGGCCGAGGCCACCTCCACGACAAGATAGCCGAGGTCGGCGAGCATCTCGGCGGTGCTGAGCCGCACGGCGTCCTCGTCATCGACGATCAGCGCCACGCCAGCGCGCCTCGGTCCGCGCGCGCCCTCGACGAGCCGAGCATCGACCAGGATAGGCGTGGCCTGACTGACCGGCAGCAAAAGATCGATCTCGGTGCCGACCGTCAATTGGCTGCGGATCATCACCGCGCCGCCCAGCTGCCGGGCCAGCCCCTCGACCATGGAGAGGCCCAGGCCCGTGCCCTTGCCCACGCCCTTGGTGGAGAAGAACGGTTCGATCGCCTTGGCCAAGGTGGCCTCGTCCATGCCCGCGCCGGTGTCGCAGACCGACATCCGGACATAGTCGCCAGGCTGGACGACAGCCGCGTGCCCGGCGCCGATGATCTCGTGACGCGCGACGATGCGCAGGATCCCACCGTCCGGCATGGCGTCGCGGGCGTTCACGATGAGGTTCAGCAGCGCCATCTCCAGTTGGTGGGGATCGGCGTGAGCATGGGGAAGGCCCTCGGCCAGGTCGATCTCCAGGCGGATGCGAGCACCGACCGTGCTGGTGACGAGATCGCCCATGCCCCGGACCAGCGCGCTGATATCGACGGCCTTGGGCTGCAGGGGCTGGCGGCGAGCAAAGGCAAGGAGACGGTGGACCAGGGTGCGGGCCCGCTCGGCCGATTGCAGAGCTGCCTCGATCAGGCGCGCCTCGCACTCACCGCCGACGCCGCGCTGCTGCAGCAAATCCAGACTGCCCACGATGGGGGTCAGGAGATTGTTGAAGTCATGCGCCACGCCGCCGGTCAGCTGCCCCATGGCCTCCATCTTCTGGGCTTGAAGCAGTTGCTCCTGGGCCAGGGCCAACTGGACCTCGGCCTGGACGCGCGCGGTGACGTCGTAGGACGTGCTGGAAGCGCCGATCCGCTCGCCCTGGCTATTCAGCAGCGGCGTGAAGCGGACCTCGTAATTGCGCTTCTCGAAGGCACCGTCGCCGAACTCGCCGACCACCACGAAGGTTTCACCTTCCAGGGCGCGCGTCCAAATCGCCCGCTGCTGCTCGATCTGGTCGGGGATGTCCTCGAACAGGGCCTGGAAATCGTCGCCGACCTTTGGGCGTTTGCCATAGGCGCGCTCGAACGCCTCGACGTTGGCCCGGTTGATGGCCAGGATCGCCCAGTCAGGGCCTAGGGCCGTGATCGCCGCCGTCGAGGTCTCCACGATATCGGCATAGACCTTCTTCTCGGCCAGCACGTCGGCGACCCGGTGCTCGAGGATGGCCGCCTCAGCCGAGGCGCGGATCCGCTCGATGTGGGCGGCGATCTGCTGGGCGAACAGCGTGAACATGCCGCGGATCTCGACGGTGTCCACGCGGTGGGGCTTGGGGTCGATGGCGCAGAGCGTGCCGAACAGCTCCCCGCTCGAGAGGATGATCGGATAGGCGATGTAGCTCTGCAGGCCATAGGTGGCCGGCGTGTGGTGGTCGCGGTAGATCGGATCGACGGCGACCTCGTCGATGACGATCGAGTCCCGCGAGCCCCGGACGGTGTCGCACAGCGTCGTCTTGACCGGCAGCTCTCCGCCGGCCTCAAGCCCGAAGGCGATCTCGTCGCGAACCTGGCAGGCCACCCAGCGGCTGTCCGTCACGTGGGCGATGGCCGCGAAGCCCAGTCCCGTCGTGCGGCACACGATCTCCAGGATGGCGTGGACGGCGTCGGACGCGCCCAGCTCCTTGAGCAGGGCGTCGGTCTGCCTTGATTGCGGCTGCCGCCCGCCGACGATCGTGTTCATCCCCCTTTCGTGCCTTGGGCGGCCAAGACCTGCAAGCTCTGCCGGCGTGGACCTCAGACGACAAAGCGACGTCGTCGGGATCGTCTCGCTTCGTCGGCGGTTTTGGGTTCATCCCCCTGGAGACCCGCGATGAGCGACAGCGTGACGAACAAGGCCGTGCGACTGAACCGCTTCGGCGACCGTGACGTGCTTGTGATCGAGACCATCGACATTCCCCAGCCGCAGGACGACGAGGTCCTGGTGCGGGTGACCGCCGCCAGCGCCAATCCGGTCGATCACAAGATCCGGGAAGGCAAGTATCCGGCGGTCAAGGAAGGCGACCTGCCAGTCACCCTGGGCCGCGACCTGGCCGGGGTGATTGAGGCAGTGGGCACGCGCGCGCACTACATGCTCAGCAAGGGTGACCCGGTCTTCGCCTTCATCGGCCAGGATCGCGGCGCCCAGGCTCGGTTCGTGATGGTCAAGGCCGTCGAATTGGTCGCCGCGCCGACATCCATCGACCTGATCCACGCCGCGGGCGTCCCGCTGGCGGCGATCACCGCCTGGCAAGGCCTCTTCGACTACGGCGGCCTCCAGGCCGGCCAGAAGGTGCTGATCCATGGCGGCGCCGGCGGGGTCGGCCACTTCGCCATCCAGCTGGCCAAGGCCAAGGGGGCGAGCGTCTTCACCACCGCCTCGGAGCACGATCTGGACTTCGTCCGCGAGCTCGGGGCCGACATGGCCATCGACTACAAGAACGAGCGCTTCGAGGACGTCACCAGCGACATCGACGTGGTCTTCGACCTCATTGCCGGCGAAACCCAGGAGCGCTCCTGGGCTGTCTTGCGCGAAGGCGGAATCATGGTCTCCACCCTGCAGGAACCCGACAAGGCTAAGGCCGCCGCCCACAAGGCCCGCACCGCGCCGCGCTATACCGCCCAGCCGAATGCCGCCCAGCTGAAAGAGATCGCCGATCTGATCGACGCCGGGAAGGTCAAGGTCGTGGTATCGGAGACCTATCCGATCGACGAGATCAAGACCGCCCACCAGCAGCTTGAAGAAGCCCATGTGCGCGGCAAGATCGTGCTGACCATCGACTAACGTTCTGATGCCTTAACTGCATAGCCCGCCACGCCCCGTCTCCAGATGCAGGTGGTTGGCGTGGGCGGCGTTGTAGTCCGGCGACAGGGTCACGCCGAACACGCGGCAGGCGTCGTCGCGCACGCGGCGCAGGAAGGCCGCCTCGGTCCCCTGCCCGTTCCAGTCCTTCTCGACAGAGATGCGCCGGCCATTGGCCAGCCGGAAGCCGGCGATGTCGATGGCCTCGGCGCGCGCGTGGGCGCTGGGCCGGCCCGTGACCGGATCGCCGACGCCGCGACAGGCATAGACGCCCAGATGGTCGATCTGCCGCACGTCTGTTCCTAGGAGCTCGCGAGCGGCCGGTCCCACCGACTGTCGGCGCCAGACCGCCACGGCGGCGGCGAGATCACAGGCCATCATCGGCCGCGCCGGCGACAAGGCCGGATCAATCCTGGGCGTGGCGTCGACCAAGTTCCCGGCTCCGGTCACCTGGCAATAGGTGTCCTCGGTCCGGTCGGCGACCGGCCGGAAGGTCAGGCCCGCGCCGGCCAGCCAAGCCGCGCAGGCCGGGGACGTCTCGACCGCATTCAGCAGACGGCCACGGGTCGTACCGTCGATGGGCTCGGTGATATGGACGGGACGCCGATCGAAGCCGAGTTCGGACAGCGGCTGGCAGGCCGCGCAGGCCGTCAGCAATGTCAGCGCAGCGAGATGAAGACGCGGTGGCCTCACCGTTCCCCGACGTGCTCGGGCTTACCGTTGCGCTTGGTGTGGGCGAATTCCTCGAGCTGTTTCTCGCTCATCGACAGCATCGATTTGGACGCGCCCTTCAGCTTGCTCTTGGGCGTGTCGCCGCGCTTGGCGGACAGGGCGGCTCCAGCGGCTTTCTGCTGGGCGGCTGACTTGGCGGGCATGGCAAAACTCCTCTGCTCGCCAGTCAACGCGCCATCGCCAAATTGGTGTCTAGGGACGGCCCGCCACTCAGCGCAGGAACGGCCCCACCGAACCGAGAGGCCGCCGGCCGACAGCCAAGGCCACGACGGCGGCTCCGGCGGCGACGATGATCGCGTCCTCGATAAGCCCGCTCCGCGTCTGGCCGACGCGTGCCATGCCACGCTTGCGTCCGGCCAGGGTGAGGTAGGCGAGCGGCACCGCGGCGCCCACAGCGACCACCGCGCCCGCGCGTTCCTTGCCCTTCGGCGCCAGCGCCGCGCCAGCGATGCCGGCGCTCATCACCCGGGCCAGCAAGCCCAGGAAGACGGTCCGGTCGGGCGCCGTCTTCATCTTGTCGCCGAACAGCTCTCCAACGCCCATCGCGAGCGCGCCGAACTTGAAAAGCGGATGATCCAGCAGCACGAGCCGCCCAGGCGTGGCGCGGCCCGCCAAGCGCGCCGTGGCGAGAGCCGCCATGGGCGTCATGGAACGGGCCGATGCGACAGCGCCGATCAAGGCCGAGGGGAGAAGCGAGGATGATGTCATCCAATGACAACACCAAAGGGCGGCGCCGGGTTCAGCACGGAAACCGGAGCGCTTGTGGTGGGCATGCAGCTACCAGCCAGAATTTAAGCATAAGACGTCGGATCGAGGCGGCTTCGCCACGCCAAAGCCTATTGGTTCCGAAGACTTCCCCGTGTTCTTGAGGGTAAAGCGCGTACCGGTTCTCAAGCACAAAATGCAATTGGCCAGAGCTTAGGGCTTCGACCTCCTTGATTCGACCGCCAGAAGCCAAGCTGCGATCGCGAGATCGCCCATTCGAATGACCCATATAGTCGAAGCCCAGCGCTTTTGCACCAAAGCCGTAATAGGCCAGTTGGAAGCTACGGCTACGAAATGCGACGCTATATTCGCGAGCCTCAGGCTCCAGACGCACATACTCCCGGTGCAGTGTCCGGTCCATCTCCACGCAAAGCGCAAGATAGTCGTCTAAACGCTTAGTGAGAGCGCAGGCGCCCAGCGCAGATAGTCGAGCCTTCTCGACAGAACTCCATGACCGATGGCTAACCTCAGCCCAGGCTAAGGTCGAGGCCTGTCCCTCGATGACCTCGAAGGCAAGCCGGGCCGATACAATGAAGCGCCTTCCGAGCCTTTGCTCGTTGGCTTGAAGCTTTATGCGCGCGGCGTGGCCTTAGAGATCAGCCACGATGTCGTCGTAGCGGCGATCACTCAAGATGAGCTCCCGCCCCTACGGGCCCTAATGCCCCGAGGGGTTTCCAGGAAGCAAACCGAACGGAGGCGATTAGGCAAATCTTGCGGCTAGAGCCGCCTCGCTCAAGTCCACTCAACCTATCGTATGAAATGGATCAGAGCCTCACGGACCTTAAGCAACCGCTTGCGACTGCCGGTCCGATGCATTTCCGCGCACACTAAGAATGGAAAAGGAACGGAAAGGAATGGCAATTTCGTGTGCAATTTGCGCACACGACAAATCATAAGTTATTGGATTTTATACAGAATCACCCCAATCCATCATGGGCGCTACGGAAAATTTCGTCATAAGTCTCTGATTTTATTCAATAATTTCTACGCCAATTGCCCTATTGGATAATTGGACCGACAGAAATCCGATTCAATGATTTCAATGAGTTAGCTGAGTCCGAGGTGCGAAAAACACGCCCAAAGCCACCCTCACTGTACACGCAGTGTACACGCCAGGCGTCTATTTGCGAACAGGACGGGGACGCTTACTCGTCGAGCTTAGCGGCGCTGAATGTCCACCGTGGGGGTCAGCCGTATGGCGCTTCGTTCCTGCGTCGGCCCAAGCCTGCAAATCCGCGATGGCATAGACGACCCTACCGCCCAGTTTGCGATAGGTTGGTCAATTGCGTCTGCGCGCGAAGTTCGCGGCGGTAACTAATCCTATTGTGGCAACAAAGCGCCCACCACCGCGTTCGGATATCGAGCGGGGCGGCGGATCTTTATGACTTTTAAAGCGACAAACCGAACGCCCTACAGCTGCATCCGCTCGCGACCCTGGCAACGTACCTTTCGGCGAGGGCTGGACGCCTTGGCTTCCTGGCCCGCCGTTCCAAGGACCTCTCATTCGGAGGCGAACCTTGATGAGTGAGGTCGTGGTTTTATTGCCCTTAGCCGTTTCTCCCGAGGCCTGGATCGTCGCGATCGCGCAAGACCGTAATCGCGGGAGCTTCGTGGCGCTCTATCGCTACTTCGCGCCAAAGATAAAGACCTATCTGGTCCGCCACGGCATGAGCAACGCGATCGCCGAGGAGCTCACTCAGGAAACCTTCCTGAACGTCTGGCGCAAAGCCGATCAATTCGATCCGCAGAGGGCGACCGCCTCGGCCTGGATCTATACGATCGCTCGCAATCTGCGCGTCGACTATCTGAGGCGGGAACGCCATCCAGACGACCGGCCCGCGGACAACGACCCCGACCAGCCCAGCACACCCGAGGAAGAGCTTCGCGCCAAACAGGGCGAAATGAGACTGCAGGCAGCGATGGGGACTTTGTCCGTCGAGCAGTCGACTGTGCTTCGATTATCATTCTTCGAGGAAAAAACGCATCCACAGATCGCTCACCATCTTGGCTTACCCCTAGGAACTGTGAAATCGCGTATCAGGCTCGCGGCCGCCTATCTTCGGTCGCTCCTGGATGATTGAGTTTGCGTACCTCGCATCACGTTTCCCCTCACCGCCTCGCAAGCTACGCCACGGGTGAACTCCCGCTCGCCGCTTCGATCGTGGTCGCGGCGCACCTGGAGACCTGTCAGGCGTGCCGAGCGCTCGTTTCCAAAATCGAGGAAGCTGAAGGCCGCATGCTCGCGGCCCTGCCGCCGAGCGAAATGGCCCCCGACGCTCTGGAGCGCGTCATGGCGCGCATGGACGATCCCGGCCCCGATGCGCCGATCATCTCGAAGACAACCGTCGGGGACGTAGAAATTCCCCTCGCAGCCGCGCGGGCGGGCCTTGGCCCGCGCCGATGGCTGGGCCCCGGCCTTTGGGCCGCGCCCGTCAACGCAGCGGTTCACGATGGATGGCGGACCTTTCTGCTGCGGGCGCCGGCGCGATCGGTGGTCCCCACGCACGGACACCGCGGTGGGGAACTGATCGCTGTGCTCTCCGGCAGCTTCATGGACGGCGAGCTCTATAGCGCCGGTGATTTCGTCGAGAGCGTCGCGCACTCCGAGCATGAACTGCGCGTGTCCGCCGATGGGCCGTGCGCCTGCCTGATCGCCATGCAGGGCCGGGTCCAATGGCGTGGTTGGTCGCGAATGATCCGCCCTCTTCTGGGGATTTAGAAGGCGTAGCGCACCGAGGCGCGCACCTGGCGCGGCTCCATCGGATGCAGGTGATAGTCCTCGACGCCCTCGGCGGGCTCGCCAGGCAGGCGCGATGCGTAGAAATAGGTGATGTCGTTGTCGCCGCTGTCAAAGACGTTGAGCACCTCCAGGGAAAGCTTGGCGCGGGAAAGGCGATAGCCGTAGGACAGGTTGGCCACCGTGGCCGGCTTTGATCGGGCGCTGTTGTCCTCGATGAGCGCGGCGGGTCCCAGCCTTCGGACCGTGACCTGGACGCTGCTGGCGGCGGTCAGCGCGACCGTGGCGCCGGCGGTCAGCACATAGTCGAGCGCGTTGGGGATCCGATCGGCGCCGCCCGCGGCGTTCCTGTAACGCGCACGCGTCAACGCCCCGCTGATATCGAGATTGAGCCCCGGGCGTACGACCCAGTTCATCAGCGCCTCGACGCCAAGGCGTCGGGTCCCATCTGTTGCCTCGGTGTCGCCGCCGTCGCCGGAATAGACCAGCTCCGATTTCAGGTTCAGCGTCCAGACCGCGAGGCTGGCGTTCAGCCCACCACGCTCATAGCGCGCGCCGACCTCGCCGCCGGTCGCGGCCGCGAACAGGGACACCGGATCGATCGGGTCCAGGGTGACGGGCGCCACGGTGGCGACGGCTCCCCGCGCGTCGTTGGAATGGTAGCCCCGCCCGGCGTCGGCATAGAGCTCCAGCGTCGGCGAGACTCGATAGGCTAGGGCGAGCTTGGGACTGACGAAGGCCTGGGCCCGCGACCCGGAGTTGGCCGGTGTATCGGACTGGACATCCACGCCGATCGCGTCGGCGCGGAGACCGAAGGTCGCGCGCACTGGCCCCGACGACCAGGTCGCCTCGCTCCACACCCCGCCGGAAAGCTCGTCGACACGATCCTCGCGATCGGTGGAAAGGCGCCGTCGGGCCTGGGTGCGGTAGAGCCCGATTTTGCCTATGCGGTCGTAGCGGGCTTCGCCGCCGACCTTGACCGTCCAATCGTCGCTCAGCGTCCAGGCCCGCGAGGCCGAGCCGCCCAGGACCCAGCGGTCCTCGGCCTGCTCGAACTGGTCGCCATGGACCGGGTCGTCGAGGAAGTAGGTGAAGTTCGACCACAGGTTCACCCGGTATTTCTGGGCATAGACCATGGCTTGGGTGTCGGTGTCCGGGCGCCAATGCGCGGCCACGATGAAGCGGCTGGTCTTGCCGCCGTCCGTATCGTCGATCGTTCCCAGACGCGAAATCACCCCCGCATCGATGGCCCGCTGGGGGACCTGATCCGTCGAACGCCAGCGGGCGCCATAAGCCAGAGCGCTGATCGACCAGGCGCCCTTCCCTGCCCTGGCCAAGACGCTGGCGCGGCGCAGGCGCTCGTCATTGACCCAGGGGCCGTCGCCGGCCTGCAGATCGACGCCGATCATGCCCATCTCCTCGGGGAGATTGAGCCCGCCGACCAGCCGGCCAAAACCGTGCTGGCCGCCCTGTGCTTCTAGAAAACTGTCCGGCAGCGTCGCGAAGGCGCGAAAGTCCGCCGCCCCGGCGGCGGAGAAGTCGCCGACCTGCGCCGAATAGGGTCCCTTTCGGTAGTCGATGGTCTCGACGAATTCCGGCGTGATCCCGTTCAGGTCCAGGTAACCCTGGCCGTGGGCGTGGGTCCGCAGGTTCAGCGGCACGCCGTCGAAGCTGACCGAGAAGTCGGTGCCGTGGTCCAGGTTGAAGCCGCGCAGGAAGTACTGGTTGGCCTTGCCCGTCCCGGAGTGCTGGGTCACGGCCAGGCCCGGAATGACTTCGGCCAGTTCGCCAGGCCGCAGCATGGGACGGTCGGCATAGGCGGCGAAGGACACCTCGCCCTCGCTGGCCGAGTTGGCCTTCCCGATCAGCCCTTCGCGCTTGCCCCAGACATAAAGCGGAGCAACCTCGGCGTCCATCGTCGCCGTGGCGACCGGCGCGTCGTCGTCCGCCCGCTCGGCGGCCACGGCGGCGCTCGTAGGGGACGCGATCGTCAGGCCACAGACAAGGCTCACCCAATAACGCTGGCTCATGACTTCCCCCTCCAACCGCGATCGCTTGGGGCGCCGCTGCGTATGAACAATTCCCACTACGTTCACACGCCGGTCGCGGATCACCGGAGAACGGGTTTCTTTTCCCGGAGGGCTGGGCTCCTATCGGCGCGCCGACAGGAGAGTTCGATGCAACGCGTAACGATTTCGCTGGAAGAGGAACTGGCCGAGGCCTTCGACGCCCTGATCGCCGAGCAGGGCTATACGAGCCGGTCGGAGGCGATCCGCGACGTGATGCGCAAGGCCGTGCAAGCGCGCGCCTCGGATGAGATCGACGGTCCGTGCGTCGCTAGCCTGTCCTATGTGTACAATCACCACACCCGGGCGCTGGCTCAGCGGATAACCGAGATCGGCCATGATCACCATGAGTTGCTGGTCTCGACGATGCATGTCCATCTGGACCATGAGACCTGCCTGGAAACGGCCGTCCTGAAAGGCGACAGGGCCAAGGTGCGCGCCTTCGCCGAAAACCTCTGGGCCGAGCGCGGCGTCCATTTCGGCGAACTGAACCTGATCGCGCTCAATCCGAGCGACGGAGCCCATCACCATCACTCTCACGATGAAGTGCAGAGCGAGACGTCAGCCTGAATATCTCAAAGAAATAGGCGCAATGAAGCGCGCGAATAATTCGCGTTCCTTCCGTCAAAAAACGAATACGGATCCGCGAAGTTTTTAGATCACCGGCTTCCCTGGTTTTTCATCAGGTGATTAGGTCGCGGCATGAAAAGCTGGCGACGACAGGCGATGGTGGTGGCGATCAGCCTTCTGCTGCACGCCGCCTTTCTGGTGATTTTCGTCTACGCCCGCGCCCCCGCCGTCGCCTTGACCGAACCGCCGGTCACCTATGTGTCGCTGATCGATGGTCCGGCCTCGACCGCCGCCGCGATCGCCTCGGAGACCCCCGCTTCGGCCAAGCCGCCGCCCCCAC
>NZ_JBWKZF010000024.1:0-78120 GCF_059424195.1 Caulobacter sp. GW456-12-1-14-TSB4 | reverse complement strand
CCAGGGGGGGGGGTGGGGGGGGGTGATGACCCTGTTCTGGCGCGGCATGAGCGCGGCGATCCGCGATCACGCCCGCCTGACCGGCGAGCGCACCGACCTGGCTGCCTTCGCTCTCCTGACCGCGACCCTGAAGCTGTCGGCCGCGGTGTTCGGCGGCGCCGTCGGCTTCGCCCTGGACGGGTTCAGGGCAGGGGATCCGGCGACGCTCGTGATGCTCGGCGTCGTCACGGCGATCGGCGGCGTCGGCTTTGTCGTCATGATCGCGCCAATGCAGCGCCGCGACGTCCGCGTTTAATATTTCACACAAAAGAAATATCAGCGACCGGCGTATCCACTCGTTTCGCCGGAACCGTCCATGCGGCCATCCCCCGCCATCCACCTGTCCGAAGACCAGAAGCGTATCGTCTGGCGTCTGCGCACCGGCGGGCCGGCGGCCCGCACCGAGCTGGCGCGCGCGCTGGAAATCCACAACGGCGCCCTGACCCGGCTGAGCCGCGAGTTGGTCACGCTGGGCGTCCTTGAGGAACAGGATCAGAGCGAGCGGTCCGCGCGGGGGCGACCGACCGTGCCGCTGACAGTGTCCGACCGCGCTGGCTACGCCGTCGGGGCGACGGTGCACCCCGGATGGCTGGAACTGGCCCTGGTCAACTTCGCCGGCGAAGTGATCGCCCGCGACGTCGAGCCCTTCGAGAGCGACGATCCGGCCACCTTCGTCGAGGCGGTCGAGCGCCGTCTGCGCGGCCTGACCATGACCCACAACCTGATGCGCTCGCGCTTCCTGGGCCTGGGTGTCGGGGTGCCCGGCCCGCTGGTCGCCGAAAGCCCCGAGCGGTGGTGGACCGTGCAATGGCTGGCCGGCTGGCGCGAGGTCGATCTCGGCGATTTCCTGTCCGAGCGCCTGGGACTGCCGATCTGGCTGGAGAACAACGCCAGCGCCGCTGCTCTGGCGGAATACTATACGGGCGGCCTGATCCGGGCTTGTGACTCGGCCCTGGTGCTGTTCGTCGGCCACGGCGTGGGCGGCGGGGTCATCGCGGGGCGGGAGATGTTCCGTGGCGAGTACGGCAACGCCGGCGACATCGGCCGGCTCTATCCGACCGACCGGCCGCGCCCGTCGGGCATCGACCTGCTGGCGCGACTGCGCGAGGCGGGGGCCGATATCCAGTCGCTGTTGCAGATCGAGGATCACCTGGTCTCCCACGCCGAGGTCATCGAGGCCTGGATGGATCGCGCGGCCGCCCAGCTGGAGCTGGTGGTCAATAGCGGCGTCGCCTGGATGGACCCTGGCGCCATCGTGGTCTCAGGCTCGTTGCCGACCGGGATCCTGGAGGGGCTGAGCCGCCGCCTGGAGGTCGCCGCCGTGGCCTTCACCAAGCCCGGCGAGCCGCCGCATCTGCCTCGCGCGCCAGTCACCGCCTCGACCCTTGGCAGCAGCGCCGTCTCGATCGGCGCGGCCCTGCTGCCCATCCATGAGATCGGGCGGCCGGGGCGGGCTTGGTGAGCTTATTTATTTCCAAAGAAATAAATAAATGTGTCGTCCGCCGACCCTAATCCGCTTCCCGACGGCGCCGCTGGCGCGAAAGAAACCTGGGGTCGGGCCATGAAGAAGCATCTCGTTCACGGCGTCGCGCTTTGCGCGCTGCTCGCCACCGCCGCGCCGGCCGTGGCGCGGCAAGCGCAAACCGAGTCGGGGGCCGAGGTCGATGCGATCGTCGTCACCGGCATCCGTCGCGCCAACGTCAAGGCGATCGACAGCAAGCTGAAGGCGGCCGGCATCGTCGACGTCGTCAGCTCCAACGAGGTCCAGGCCTTGCCGGACCTCACCATCGTCGAGGCCCTGCGCCGTGTGCCGGGCCTGTCGGTCCTGCCGGCCACCGACAACGAGCACCCGCGCGACGAGGCGGCCACGCCCGTGATCCGGGGCCTGGGTCCAGCCTACAACAACGTCACCATCGACGGCTCGCCGATCGCCTCGCCGGGCACGCCGAACGGCAACCTCGGCTCGATCGGTCGGGGCGTGCGTCTGGACATCCTACCCTCGTCGATGATCAGCGAGATGGCGGTCACCAAGACCTTCACCGCCGACCTCGACCCCAACGCCGTGGGCGGGGCGATCGACCTGCGCACCCGCAGCGCCTTCGCCAGTGGCGGCAAGCCGTTCTTCACCTTCGAGGTCGCCGGCGGCGGCGCCAACGACCAGGGCCAGCCGCGCGAGCAGGCCCCGATCGGCGGCCGCGTCCAGACCACCGGCAGCTTCACCTTCGGTCCGGACGGCCGCTACGGCCTGACGGCCTCGGCCAACTACCAGAAGCTGGACACCTTCACCGAAACCCACATGACCACCGACACGGTGCATGCGGGTTTCTACAACGCCGCCGGCGTGCTGCAGACGGGCGAGAACCTGGGCAACGGCTACGCCGTGCCCCAACAGGACAAGTACTGGTACGTCCAGGACCGCCGCGCCCGCTACGGCCTGACCCTGAAGGGCGAGGCCAATTTCAGCGATGCGGTCTACGGCTTCATCACCGGCGGCCTCTACCGCTTCCAGGACACCATGGAGCGCAACGAGCTCCTGATGGACGCCAACCAGCGCGGGACGGTGCTGAACCAGACCGCCACCAGCGGCCAGTACGCCAAGGGCGATGTCGAGGTGGGCTTCGAGCATGCCAACATCATCACCAACACCCAGCTGGTCCAGGCCGGCCTGGACTGGAAGATCGCCGACGACCAAGTGCTGAGCGCGCGGGGCTCGCTGTCGCGGGCGACCTATCGCGAGCCGATCACGATGATCAAATACATCGCCGGGGTCAGCTACGGCGCGCCGGGCACGAGCGCCGGGGCCAGCGTGGTTCCCAGCGCCGCCTACGCCTTCACCTACGACACCAGCCAGTTCAATCAGCGTTTCGACATGAACCCGGCGGCGTTCTATGACCTGTCAGCCTACAAGGGTTTCTACTACCGCCCCGACTACAAGCGCTCGGCCAGCGACAACATCTACAGCGGCCGGGTCGACTGGCGGAAGAACATGGGCGGCGAGGCGCGCGGCTGGGGCTTCGCGGCCGGCGCCAGCTACACGCAAGATACGCCGGAATATAACGTCTACCGGGTCGAGTACGCGCCCAACACCAACGCCGCGCCGATCATCCTGGCCAATGCCGCCGGACCGGGCGGCGCGCCGCTGCGCTATTCGAACGGCCTCAATCTGCTGACCATCGACCAGGCCAAGGCCGCCGCTCAATGGGAGGCCGCCCGCGCGGCCGGTACGCTGAACGTCACCGACCAGAGCGGCTTCAGCAACCAGGACAATTTCGAGCACCGCGAGCGGACGATCGGCGCCTATGGCGTCGTCGCCTACGCCAGCGACAAGCTGAAGGCCCAGTTCGGTCTGCACGAGGACTCGACCAGGCAGGACACGACCGGCCGCGCCCGGGTGGTCAACGTCTGGACCAAGCTGCCGACCAAGTCGTCCTACGACTTCCTGCTGCCGTCGGCCCTGGTGACGTACGACATCACCCCGACGGTCGACGTCCGCTTCGGGGCCAGCCAGACGATCGGCCGACCCAGCTACGACAGCTACGCGGCCCGCACCTCGATCAACTTCGTGCAGGTCAGCGACAAGGGGAACCCGAACGCCACGGGCGTGACGGTCACGGTCGGCAATCCCGACATCAAGCCGCGCCTGTCGACCAATCTCGATCTGGCCGTCGACTGGCGCCTGTCCACCCGTTACGGCGGCCTCGTCTCGCTGGCGGTGTTCAACAAGGACATCAAGGACGAAATCTTCAACGCCTCGTCGCAGGGCTTTGCCTATGACGGCGTGACCTATGTCAACGCGGTGGTCACCCGGCCGGTCAACGCGTCCAAGGCCACGATCCGCGGCGTCGAGGCCAATGTCATCGTCAACTCGCTGGAGTGGGTGCACCCCTGGCTGAAGGACGTCGGCGTCAGCGGCAACTGGAGCCAGCTGGACGGCGAGCTGAGGGTGCTGCGCGGCAACGGCGTCGCCCGCACCCTGGACCGTCTGACCGGCCAGCCGGACGAGACCCGCAACGCCACCATCTTCTACAGCCGCAAGGGCTTCGAGGTGCGCGCCGCCTACAACCACCAGGGCAAGGCGCTGCGGTCGATCACGCCGGACATCGCCTGGCAGGACCTCTACTGGGCCCCGCGAGACCAGGTGGACGTCCAGGCCAGCTACGAGGTGCGCCCGGGCCTGACGGTCTACGGCCAGGCCAGCAACCTGACCCACACGCGCCTGACCAGTCTGTACGGGCCGGACAAGAACCTGCTGAAGGACACCTATTCGGTGCCCACCGTCTTCTGGCTGGGCGTGCGGTTCACGCCGCGCTTCTAGTCCCCTGCAGGCGCGCGGCCCTGGTCGCGCGCGCTGGCGGAGCGGCCGCTCATCCCCTTGGCGCCGCTCCGCACCTTCCTTTCCCGATATCGACGCCACGGAGATGGCTCTCATGCGTAACGGCACGCCTCGGCTCGTCAGTGTCCTGACGATGGTTCTTTCGGCCTGGTCCCTGGCCAGCGGCGCCCGCGCGACCCCGGCCGAGGCCTTGCGCAAGCTGTCCCATCCGAGCGGCGGGATTTTCGTGGTCGCCCATCGCGGCTGCCATAGCCCGGCGCCCTCGCGGGGTCTCTACGACCCGACGCCGGAGAACTCGCTGCAGGGGCTGGAGCGCTGCGTGGCCCTGGGCGTCGACATGGTCGAGACCGACGTGCGCCGCACCAAGGACGGTGTGCTGGTGATCATGCACGACGAGACCGTCGACCGGACCACGGACGGAACGGGTAGGGTGGCCGACATGACCCTGGCGGAGATCAAGCGCCTGCGGCTGCGCCAGGCCTTCGGCGGTTCGATGTCCCCGATGCTGACCGACGAGGCGCCGTCGACGCTGGACGAGTACATGGCCCGCGCCAAGGGGCGCATGATGCTGAACCTGGACATCAAGGACCCGATCGACGCCGAGGTCGCCGCCGCCGTCGTCAAGGCGGGCCTGACCGACCAGATGCTGATCAAGGCCGACGCCGTCCAGGCCTCGCCGCCGATGGCCGACCAGGCGCCCTATCGCGACGTGCTGTTCATGCCGAAGCTGAAGCCCGCCAAGCCGGGCGAGGCGGTCGATCTGGCCGCCATCGTCGCTCGCCAGGCCTCGGGCGTGCGCAAGGTCTCGGCGGTCGAGATGAGCTTCCTGCGGCCCGAGGATTTCGCCACGGTCCGCGCGGCGGCGGCCAAGGCGGGCCTGCGGGTGTGGAGCAACACCCTGACCTCGGTCGGCGTGATCGGCGTGGTCGGCTATGGCGGCGACATCGACGCGTTGCGCGCGCCGGACCGGGTGTGGGGGCGGCAGATTTCCGAGGGCATCTCGATCTTCCAGACCGACGAGCCGGCGGCGCTGCTGGACTATCTGGCGACCCGCAAGGCCGCGCCGGCCCAGCGCTGAGCGGGCAGGGCGGTTCTCGAAGGCAGGCGACCGTCGCCAAACTGACATCTCGTGTCGCTAGTCCAGCGCTTCGAGGAGTCGGCGATCCTTGTCGACGGGATGCGCAGCGCGATGGCCTGGCTACGGGACATAGACAAGTGGTTCGCCGAGGCCGTGCTGCCGCACGCCCCGACCTACCGCGCCTATGCCCGCAAGCTGACTAGCGATCCCGCCGACGCCGAGGACCTGGTGCAGGAGGCCTACGCCAAGATCCTGGGCGTGCCTGACTGGCGTCGGCTGGAGACGCCCGAGCGCTTCGTCCTGACCATCATCCGCAACCTGGCCTTCGAGCGGTTCCGCCGGGCCAAGGTGGTGGGCATTCGCCAGATCGGGGTGCTGGAGATGGAAGCCCTGCCGGACCCCGCGCCCGATGCGCACGAGGTCGCCAGCGCCCGCGAGGAGCTCCTGCGGGTGCTCGACGCGGTCGATCGCCTGCCCGAACAGTGCCGGCGCGTGGTCACCCTGCGAAAAATGGAGGGACTTTCGCCCGGCCAGATAGCGGTTCGGCTGGGTTTGTCCATCTCTACGGTTGAGAAGCATCTGGCCAAGGGGCTGACGCTCTTGACCAAGTCCCTGGCGGCGAGCGAAGGGCGTAGGATTAGGAGTAACGCGAGCATATGGCGCAAACGGGCGATCAAGACAGAAACGCGCTGATCGCCCAGGCTTCGGAATGGCTGACGCGTCTGGACGCCGGCCGCGCCGACCCCGTCGAGTTCGAGGCCTGGCGCGACGCCGATCCGCGCCGCGCCGCCGCGTTCGCCGAAGTGGCCTCCGCCTGGAGCAAGCTGGACGCCCTGCGCGACGCCGAGCCCCGCCGGCGGTCGGCCCCAAGGCTGAGCATGACCCGTCGCGCCTGGATCGGCGGCGGCGCGGCTCTGGCCGCCGGCCTGGCCGGGGCGACCTATCTGGGTCGCGACCAACTCTTACGCGCCCGCACCGTCACCGGCGTCGGCGAGCGCCGCACCCTGGCCTTGCCCGACGGCAGTTCGGTCGAGCTGAACACCGACACCGAGGTGCTGTGGCGCTTCGATCGACAGCATCGCCGACTCTGGCTGGAGCGCGGGGAGGTGGCCCTGACCATCGCCCAGGACGCCTTGCGGCCGTTCGAGCTGTTCACCCAGCAAGGCCTGGCGCGGCTGGCCTCGGGCCAGTTCAACGCCCGCCTGCGCCCGGCGGGTCTGGACCTGATCGTCCTGGCCGGCCGCGCAGCGATCAAGACCACCGCCGGCGAGGCCCAGGCCGCCGTCGAGACCGCCACCGACGCTCGCCAGGCCCTGGCCATCACCGCGACCGGCGTCGTCACCGTTCCCGCGCCCGAGGCGGAGGTGCAGGCTGTCCAGGCCTGGAGACGAGGTGAAATCGTTTTCGAAGGTCAGCGCCTGGCTGAAGCGGTAGAGGAGTATAATCGCTATCTCACCCGCAAGTTGATCATAGACGATCCCAAGGTCGGCGGTCTGCGCTTGGGTGGCCGATTCCTGACCGACAATTCCGAAAGCTTCCTCGAAGCGCTTCGTACGACCTTCGGTCTACGGATCATCGCCGATGGATCGTCACGAATTCTTCTCAAATCTCGATAGAGGTTTTTCCCGTCCCTTTCATCTTGCCGAGCGAGACGCCGATTTCCGGCGACGACAAACGGGGCGAAATACGATGCAAAAGTCTTGGGCGCCGCGCATCGGCGCTTGTCTGCTTCTGGCCACCACGGCGCTGGTCGCGCCGGCCATGGCTCAGGCCCAGTCGGCCGCGCGGGTGGAGTTCAACATCCCGGCCGGCGACACCGCCCAGGCCCTGACCGCCTTCTCGCGCCAGGCCGGCGTACAGATCCTGTTCCCCTATGACGTGGCCGCCAAGCACCGCACAGCGGGCCTGCAAGGCGCGTTCGGCCGTGAGGACGCGGTCCGCAAGCTGATCGACGGCAGCGATCTGGAGATCGCCTCGGCCACCGCCCAGACCATCACCCTGCGCCAGCGCGGTTCAGGCCCTTTGGCCGCCGGCTCGGCCGCGACTGACACGTCGACGGTCGAGGAGCTGATCGTCACCTCGCGCGCCGGTTCGGACGCCCGTACGCGCCTGGCCACCAGCTACGCCGTCACTACCATGAACGAAGAAGCCCTGCGCCTGCGCTCGCCGATGGGCGTGGCCGACGCGCTGAAGTCGGTGCCCGGCTTCTGGGTCGAGGCCTCGGGCGGTGAGGCCAGCGCCAATATCCGCGCTCGCGGCATCCCGCAGGAAGGCTTCTCGGCCATCGCCCTGCAGGAGGACGGCGCGCCGGTGCAGCACGACGGCGGCCTGGGCTATCTGAACGCCGACCAGTCGTTCCGCCTGGACGAGACCATCGATCGCATCGAAGTGGTGCGGGGCGGCCCGTCCTCGATCTTCGCCTCCTACGCTCCGGGCGGCACGGTGAACTTCATCACCCGCAAGGGCGACGTGAAGGAAGGCATCCTGAAGGTCCAGGGCAGCGACTACGGCCTCAAGCGCGTCGACGCCTATTACGGCGGCCCGATCGGCGACTGGCGGATGGGCGTCGGCGGCTTCTGGCGCGAGGACGACGGCATCCGCGACCCCGGCTTCACCGCCAACAAGGGCTACCAGGTCCGCGCCTCGATCGGCCGTGACTTCGAGCGCGGCAGCTTCGACTTCAACATCAAGCACCTGGACGACAACGTCATCCTGTTCGCCGGCGTGCCGCTGAAGTTCGACGCCAACGGCAAGCCCAGCGCCGCCCCCGGCTTCGACCCGCTGACCGGCACTCTGGCTGGTCCGGAGACCGAGAAGCTGACCCTGCGCGGCCCCAAGGGCCCGTTCGACTGGGACCTGTCGCGCGGCACCGAGGTGAAGCTGACCCAGGCCACCGCCGAGTTCAAATATGAGATCGCCGACGGCTGGCATTTCACCGACACGCTGCGTTACCGCACCTCGGAATCCAAGCGCATCGGCCTGTTCCCCAACACCCCGGTGCTGGGCAAGGACCGCATCGCCCAATATCGCGCGGCCCTGCTGGCCGCCACGCCGGGCGCGACGGACGTGCAGCTGCGCTACACGACCAATCCCAGCCAGGTGTTCGACATCAACGGCGCTGGCCAGAACGGCAACGGCCTCGTGCTGGACGGCTCGCTGCGCTACGTCTCGGTGCCGCTGGACGAGCTGATCAACGACGCTCGCCTGATGCACAAGTTCGAGATCGGCGGCCAGACCCACGACATCGCGGTCGGCTTCTATCAGGCCCACGTGGAAGAGGCCTTCAACCGCTACTCGGCCAACGCCCTGCTGGACGTGCGCGATAACGCCCGCCGCCTGGACCTGGTCGCGGTCGACGGCACGGGCAAGATCCTGTCCAGCCTGACCGAGAACGGTATCAGCCGCTATGGCGCGGAATTCGCCAATGGCGATGGCAAGTCCAACACCACCGCCCTCTACCTGACCGACGAGTGGCAGGTGACGCCGTCCTTGCGCATCGACGCGGGCGTGCGCTGGGAGCGGACCGAGTTCACCGGCCGCAGCGAGCGCACCGCCACGATCAACCTCGGTCAATCGCCGACCCCGGCCGACGACACCGTGCTGGCCGGCTCGGGCGTCTATGACCGCCTGGACAAGAAGTTCGAGCACAGCGGCTGGACCGTCGGCGCGGACTACCGGATCAGCCAGCACATGGGCGTCTTCGCCCGCTACACCTCGGCGTTCCGCCTGCCGTCGCTGGGCGACTACATCACCAACGCTAGCAACACTTCGCCGTTCATCCAGACGATGGACCTGGCCGAGGCCGGCTACAAGCTGACCACCGGCAAGCTCGATCTCTACGCCACCGTGTTCCACACGGCCTATGATGCGCTGAGCTTCGGCAGCCTGGTGTTCAACCCGACCACCGGCGCCTATGTCAGCCAGACCAGCATTACCGACACCAAGACGCTGGGCCTGGAACTGGAAGGCACGCTGCGTCCGGTCTCCTGGTTCGACCTGGGCTTCAGCGCCACGGTCCAGAACCCGGAATTTGGCGACTACAAGTTCGAGGAAAGCTGCACGGTCGGCGCCTCGGACCCGACCTGCCAGGTCAAGCCGCCGGCCGGCGCCGCCACGCGCACCCGCGACTTCACGGGCAAGCAGCTGATCCGCGTGCCCAAGACGGCCTTCCGCCTGACGCCGGGCGTCAACCTGCTGGACGGCCGCCTGCGGGTCGAGAGCAGCATCGAGCGCTACGGCGACCGCTATTCGGACGCCGCCAACACCCTGAAGCTGCCGGCCTATACCCTGGTCGGGGCCACGGTCCGCTTCAACGTGACCGACCAACTGTCGGCCTATGTCTACGGAACGAACCTGACCAACGAGATCGGCCTGACCGAGGGCAACCCCCGCGCCGGCCAGATCATCAGCGGCGAGGCCGGCGCCCTCTACGGCATCGGCCGGCCGGAGTTCGGTCGCGCCTTCAAGGCGGCGCTTCTCTACAAGTTCTAGTGGCCGCTTTTTCCTGATCCCCTGAACTGGGGCGGCCGCGAACACGGCCGCCCTTCTTTTCGTTGGAGCTTCCGATGATCCGCTGGCTAGCCCTCGTTCTGCTGCTTCTGGCCTCGCCGGCCATCGCCCAGGAGGCTGGCAAGCCCGACCTCGTCCTGACCGGCGAGATCACCGGCGCCGACCATCAGACCTACAAGCCGGTTACGTTCGACGTGCCGGCGGGCGTCACGCGCGTTTCGGTGGCGTTCGACTACACCGGCCGCGAGAACAAGACGGTGGTGGATCTAGGCCTGCTTGATCCGGTCCGTTTCCGAGGCTGGAGCGGCGGCAACAAGAAGGCGTTCTTCGTCGGGGTCGAGGCGGCGACGGCCAGCTACCTGCCAGGGCCTCTGCCGGCGGGGACGTGGACCCTGCTGCTGGGCGTGCCCAACGCCCGGCCTAACTCCAAGGCGACCTTCGAGGCCAAGATCTGGTTTCAGCACACGCCCGCGCCGCTGCCGGCGACCTTGCCCAGGGCGACAACGCCGGGCTGGTATCGCGGGGATCTGCACATGCACACCGCCCACAGTGATGGCGGCTGCACGACCGGTGACGCGCCGCGCGCGCCATGTCCGGTCTATCGCACCGTTCTGGCCGCCCAGGCCGCCGGCCTCGACTTCATCGCCGTCACCGACCACAACACCACCAGTCAGGCGGAGGCGCTGAGCGAACTGCAGCCCGCCTTTCCTGGTCTGCTGCTGATGACCGGCCGCGAGATCACCACCTTCCAGGGTCACGCCAATGTCTTCGGCCCGGCGGCCTTCATCGACTTCCGCCTGGGCTCCAAGACGGTCCCGACGATCCGCGGCCTACAGGCGGCGGTTAAGGCGGCCGGCGGCGTCTTCTCGATCAACCACCCAGCCGTGCCGTCGGGCGAGATTTGCATGGGCTGCGGCTGGACCGCCAAGGACACCGACTACGGCGCCGTTCAGGCCGTCGAGGTCGCCAACGGCGGCAACGAGAAGGCGCTGGGCGGTTTCGAGGGCGTCCTCTCGGGCGTGCCCTTCTGGGAGGCCCAGCTGAACCAGGGGCGCCGGATTACCGCCATCGGCGGCAGCGACAACCATGACGCCGGCATCCCGCACGACAAGCCTTCCGCCGTTGGCCGTCCCGCGACGGTGGTCCGTGCGGAAGGGCTCTCGACGGAAGCCATTCTGGCGGGGCTGAAGGCCGGTCGCGTGTTCATCGACCTGGACGGAACCCGCGACCGGATGCTGGACGTCTCAGCCACCGCCGGCGATCTCAGCGCGGTCATGGGCGGCGTGCTGCCGGTCAAGCCGGGCGAGACGGTGGCCCTCGCCGTATCGCTCGCAGGCGTCGATCCCGCAGGACTGGAGATCGTCCAGGACGGCGTACGGACGCCCGCGGTGATCTCGCCGACGGGCGGGTTCTCGATCAAGATGGGTGCGCGCCCCGGTTGGGTGCGGGTCAATGTGCGGGACGCCACGGGGCGTCTGCTGCTGATCGGCAACCCGATCTACCTGATGGTCGCGCCTATCAAGCCGTAGGGGCGTCTGAAGGCCGTCCACGGCCGGCGCGGCACTGACGATCTGACGCTCGTGGCGATGACCCTGAGCGGTGGCCTGTGGTTCGTGCTGACGAGCGCGCCGTCCAGGCGGCGTGCTCTAGGCCTTCACGTAAACAAAGGCGGCCAGGCCCGAGGCCAGGACCACGGCGATGCGCTTGTAGTCGGAGACCTCGTAGTCGTCGGCGGCCGCCAGCTCCCGCGGCGTGATGTCGAACACCATGCCGTCGATGGCGTCGGCGGGATCGTCGCTGGGTGTGACGATCGGGTGGAACGCCTCGCCGCTAGCCGCCAGCACCGCCGGATCGGTGATCCGCAGCATGGTCTTCTTGAAACCTGGCAGGGCGTCGGCCTGGCCGTTCAGAAGGCGGCCGAAGGTCTCGCGCTGCACGTTCTCCTGCTGCAGCGTGCCGTACGAGAAGAGGCGGATCGAGGGCTGGTCCACTAGAGCGGGTCTCCGGGAGCGGTCGCGAAATGCGCCTTGCACTATATTCGGTCGTATATAGCGTGTCCGGATAGACGGCGAGCGGGAACGCGGACGTGAAGATCAGGATCGACATGACCGGAGAGCGGTACGGCCGTCTCTACGGCGTCGCCTTCGCCGAGACCCGGCGCGGTCACGCCCACTGGCTGTTCCAATGCGATTGTGGCCAGACCGCCGTGATCAGCGGCGCGCGGGTGCGTTCGGGCAAGACGTCC
Source organism: Caulobacter sp. GW456-12-1-14-TSB4 (assembly GCF_059424195.1). Lineage (NCBI taxonomy): Bacteria > Pseudomonadati > Pseudomonadota > Alphaproteobacteria > Caulobacterales > Caulobacteraceae > Caulobacter > Caulobacter sp. GW456-12-1-14-TSB4. The sequence continues at coordinate 65,916 of NZ_JBWKZF010000024.1, read as the reverse complement.
AGCTGTGGCTGTCTGCATCGGGAAGTCTCCGCCGCGCGCCTGACCGTGCACGGCCATCGCGCCCAGAAGCGTCACGGCCCGACCTATCGCGCCTGGCAGCAGATCAGCACCTGGTGCGGCAATCCCGCTTCGCCGCGCTTCCGTGACTTCGGGGCCCAGGGCGTCGTCGTCGGCGCGGCCTGGGCCGACGACTTCGAGGCCTTCCTGGCCGACATGGGCGAACGTCCGGCCGGGGCGGTTCTCGATCGGCGCGACAAGACCGGCGACTTCACGCGGGGCAACTGTGTCTGGGTGGCGGTGCGATCGCGGTCCGAGCGGGCGCTGGAGGCCCACCGCGTGCGTCGCGGGGCCGCGACGCCTGGTGATGACTGGTTCGTCCAGGACGCCGAGGCGCCCTTGGCGCTGCGGCGCGCGGGCTAGGAGCGCTCAACCACCGGCGCGATGTCCTCGCGCAGGAGGGCGGTCAGGATTTCGAGATCGTCCCCGGCCGCCGCCTTGGCCAACCTGGCTTCCAGGCCGCGATAAGCGCGAAGAATCCTATGGCCCTGGTCCGTCAGCTTGGCGCCGCCGCCAGAGCCTCCGCCGGACTGGGTCTCGACAAGGCGTTCGCGCCAGCAGCGGTTCATCTCGTCGACCAGCATCCAGGCGCGCCTGTAGCTCATGCCCAGGTCGCGACCGGCGCCGGAGATCGAACCGGCGTGGTCGATGGCTTCCAGCAGGTCGGCCTTGCCAGGCCCCATCGCCGGCACGGTGTCGAGGAGAATCTGGGCCTTGAGTTTCAGGGGGCCGATTGTGGGCATGGGTCGTCGAACATTCCGCGCCGGTGTGGCCGGCGACCATCCCTGATCTTAAGGACTGGGTCGAGTCTTGCGCGACCGCCGAAACGACGCTCTTAGTTCATGGAAGCAGATGGGCGGCGGCGCCGACATTACCGCTATATTTCCATTTTTATACAAATCCCCAAGCTTTGAAATTTTCGGCTGAGCCGGCTCGGGCCTGGGGCTATAGGGCGCGAATGAAAATCGTTCGCACTTAAGCGAGCTTCAGGTCCGGGATTTCAATCAGATGTCGATCAACCGCGTGTTCCGCGGCGCGCCTTCGCGCGCCTTGCTTCTGGCCTCGGCGGCGAGCCTTCTGGCCATGCCGGCCCTGGCGCAGACCTCCACCGAGGTCAGCGGCGTCACGATCACCGGCCAGACGTCCTACAAGACCGGCGCGATCACCTCGGCCACCAAGACGCCGACGGCGCTGATCGACGTGCCGCAGGCGGTCAACGTCGTCTCGGTCAAGCAGATCGAGGACCAGGCCGCCAACGGCATCGGCGACGCGGTGCGCTACGTGCCGGGCGTCTTCTCATCGCAGGGCGAGAACAACCGCGACACGCTGAGCTTCCGGGGCAATCTGACGACCGCCAGCTTCTTCGTCGACGGCGTGCGCGACGACACCCAGAGCTATCGCGACCTCTACAACATCGAGCGCCTGGAGGTCTTCAAGGGCCCCAACGCCATGATCTTCGGTCGCGGCATCACCGGTGGCCTGATCAACCGCGTGACCAAGGTCGCGGATGGCCAGCAGCACCTGGGCGCGCGACTGGAGGCCGGCAGCTATGATCACTATCGCGGCCAGGTCGATCTGGGCGCGCCGGTCAGCGAGACCATCTCGCTGCGCGCGGCTGGGGTCTGGCAGGACAGCGGCAGCTTCCGCGACGGCGTCTGGAACAAGCGCTGGGGCTTCAACCCGACGGCGACCTTCAAGCTCGATCCGGACACCACCCTGTCGATCGGCTACGAGCGCTTCCACGACAAGCGCATCGGCGATCGCGGCGTGTCGTCCTACCAGGGCAAGCCGCTGGAGACGCCGCGCGGCCAGTTCTTCGGCGATCCGGATCAGAGCCCCAACTGGGTGGATTCCAACGCCGGCACGATCTTCGTCGAGCATCGCTTCAGCGACAGCGTGTCGATCCGCAACCGCACGCGCTACGCCTATTATGACCGCTTCTATCAGAACGTCTTCCCGGGCGCGGTGAACACCACGGCCCAGACCAACCCGGTCGGCCTAACGGCGGGCGTCTATGCGCCGGGCTCGATCGTGGCGATCAGCGCCTACAACAACGGGGCCAAGCGCCGGAACCTGATCAACCAGACCGATCTCAACGCGAAGATCTCGACGGGCGGCGTCGAGCACACCCTGCTGATCGGCGCGGAGTTCGGCCGCCAGACGACCAGCAACCTGCGCACCGAAGGCTTCTTCCCCACCGCGACCAGCGCCAGCGGCGTGCAGACCATCTTCGTGCCGGTCACGGCCTCGCAGATCAGCCGTCCGGACATCCAATGGCGCGAAGCCGCCACCAGCGGCCACAACTTCAGCATCGCCAAGGTCGCGGCCGGCTACGTCCAGGACCAGATCGAGCTGTCGCCGAACGTCCAGGTCATCGCCGGCGTCCGCTACGAGCACTATCAGACCGACGTCACCAACCGGAATCCCTTCCTGGCGGCCGGTACGCAGCGTGATTTCAGCGCCACCGACAATCTGTGGTCGCCGCGCGTGGGGGCGATCTACAAGCCCGCCGCCAACACCTCGATCTACGCCTCGTATTCGAAGAGCTACCTGCCGCGCGGCGGCGACCAACTGGCGGCGCTGAACCTTTCCAACCAGAGCCTGGATCCGGAAAAGTACGAGAACTACGAGCTGGGCGCGAAGTGGGACGTTCTGCCGACCTTCAACCTCAGCGCCGCGATCTTCCAGCTGGACCGCGACAACGTCCTGGCGCTGAGCGATCCCAACAACGCCGCCTCGCCGACCATCCCGATCGGCCGCCAGCGGTCCAAGGGCGTGGAGCTGAGCGCTCAGGGCGAAATCACCCGCCAGCTCAGCGTGGTGGCGTCCTATACCTATACCGACGCCAAGTTCCTGGACTCGCAGTCGGCGACGGTGCGGGCCGGCAACCGCGTCAACCACGTGCCCAAGTCGTCGGGCGCGGTCTGGCTGCGCTATGACCCGAACAAGACCTTCGGCGGCGCGATCGGCGTGACCAGCATGGGCAAGCGGTTCGCCGCGACGGACAACACCGTCTCGCTGGCCGGCTACACCCGCGTCGATGGCGCGCTCTACTACAAGGTCAACGCTCGCTACGACCTGCAGCTCAATGTCGAGAACCTGTTCGACAAGCGCTACTTCCAGTACGCCGACAGCAACAACAACATCTCGCCGGCCTCGGGGCGAGCGGCGAAGGTCAGCCTGAACGCCCGCTTCTGACGACGGCAGCGCCGTCCAGGAAGGCCTCACGGCCCGGCATCGGGGAAACCCGGCGCCGGGCCACTTGCATTCGCGGACGGGCTGGGCGCTTGACCGGGTGGTGCATATGCACCACCTCAAGGCCATGGACATCCGGACCCTTTCGCCCGAACGGCAGGCGCTGATGCGCGAGGTCGAGGAGACCTGCATGATCGCGCGGACGCGGCTGATCTCGCGGGTCATGACCGGCATTTTCGACGAGGCATTCCGGCCGTTCGGCGTGCAATCCTCGCAGCACACGCTGCTTGGCTCGATCATGCGGATGGGCGTGGCGACCCGAGCCGAGATTGGCCGCGCCAACCACTTGGATCGCTCCACCCTGACCCGGAACCTCAAGGTGCTGATGGAGGCGGGCTGGATCGAGGAGATCCCCGATCAGGTTCACGGCCGTCAGCGGCCCTTGCGGCTGAGCCGGGCGGGCGAGGACCTTTTGTTTGCGTCGATGCCCGCCTGGCGATCGGCCCAGGCCCGCGCGGCCGAGGTTTTGGGCCAAGCAGGCATGAGCGCCATCAAGACCGTCGCCGACGACATCATGCGCGGCTGATCCACTCTGGCCAGACTTAATGTTGCATATGCATCATTGTCGCGCCATATGCTGCATATGCAACATTAAGTCTGGCAATCGCCAGGCGGTGCAGCGAGCGTGGAGATGACGATGACGACCATTCTGGTGACCGGCGCGACCGGCGACACGGGCCGGCCGACGGTGCGGGAACTGCTGAAGAAGGGCTTCAAGGTTCGAGCCCTGGCCCGGCGTGAAGATGGTCGCTCGCAAGAGCTGGCGGCTCTCGGGGCCGAGGTGGTCTATGGCGATCTCTCGAGCCTGCGCGATATCCGCCAGGCGCTCCAGGGCGTTCAGCGCGCCTACTTCTGCTTTCCCCTGGCCGAAGGGCTGGTCGAAGCGGCCGTGATCTTCGCCCAGGCGGCGCGGGAGCAGGGCGTCGAGCACATCGTGAACATGTCTCACAAGCAGTCAGGACCCAACGCCCGCAGCAAGATCACCCAGAACCACTGGCTGTCGGAGCAGGTGTTCGACTGGTTGGGCATCGCGACCACCCACCTGCGCGTCACTTTCTTCGCCGAATGGCTGCTCTACATCTCGCCGCTGATCCAGCACGGTCGCTATGTGATGCCGTTCAGCAAGGACGCCCGCTTCGCGCCGCTGGCCGCGGCCGACACGGCCAGGATCGTCGCCAACATCCTGGAAGCGCCGGAGGGACACGGTGGTCAGGCCTACCAGCTGCACGGCCCCAAGGAATACAGCCACGAGGAGCTGGCGGCCGAGGTCGGCCGCGTGCTGGGCGTCGACCTGCCATTTGAGCAGGTCACGCCGTCGGTGTTCCTCGATATCCTGGGTCTCGAGGGCCATGAAACCCTGCGTCGCCACTTCGAGGCGGTCTCGATCGACCAGCTGGAAGGCCGGATCGCCGGCTTGGACGATATCGGTGCGAAGATCATCGGCGGTCCGCTGATGACGGTCGAGGCGTTCGTCGAGGCCAATCGGTCGCGCTTCCAGCGATCGGTCTAGTTGTCGATCCGCGCCCGGGACCCTGGGGTCCGCCTAGAAGCGGGCCGTCAGTCGCACCGTCAGGGTCCGGGGACGCGGCGGGGTGACGATCTGGTCGCGGGTGATCAGGAACGGATTGCCGAACGAGAAGCTGTTGGCGTGGTTGTTCAGCGGGTTGTCCAGCGTGGCCGCCAGCGTCCAGCCCGGCGTGGTCAGGCTGGCCACGCCCCGCAGGCCCAGATACTCGCCCATCTCGTGGGCGGTGTCGGCGTCGAAGGTCAGGTAGGAACCGCCGACGTATGACGCTTGGCCCTGGAGGCGCAGCGTCGGGCCGATCGCCAAGTCCCGATGATAGTCGAAGCCCAGGCTGGCCGTGGCCCGCGCCACGCCAGGCAGGCTGGCGTCCTTGCGCGTGCTGAAGGCCGGGTTGAGCTTGGTGACTTCCGGATCGTTGAGCAGCGCCGCGGCGCGCAGGTCCAGCCGCTCGCTGACCCGGAAGGCGGCCTCGGCCTCGACGCCGCGATTGGCGCCGTTGCCGATATTGGCGGTGTAGGCCGCGCCGTCGGCCAGGTACTGGTCGCTCTGCACCGACTCCCAGGTGGCGTAGAACACCGCCGCGCGACCCTGCAGGCGGTCGTCGAAGGCGCGCAGCTTCAGGCCCAGCTCGTAGTTCCACAGCTCGTCGGCCTTGTAGCGGCGCGGCGGGGTTCCGGGCATGTCGAACACTTGGCCGATGCGACCGGCGGTGTTGAAGCCCCCGGGCCGATAGCCCTCGGCGGCTTGAGCGTAGACCAGCAGGCCCGGCTTGGCGTCGTAGCTGACCAGGAGCTTGGGCGAGAGGCCCATAGCGTCGTCGGATTGGGAGGTCTGGCGCTGGCCGGCTGGCTGAGTGATCGTCGAGTCGGTGTCGAACCGGAAATCGAACCAGCGCAGGCCCGCCGTCGCCGACAGGCGCGGCGTGGCGTCGAAGGTCACCTCGCCATAGAGCGCTGTCTCGCGAATGGCGTCGCGCCGCTTCTCGGCATAGGCGGCTGGCGAGCCGGCGGGGAGGGCGCTCAGGCTGGTGTTCAGCCGGATCGATCCTGTCGAGGCGAAGGCGCCGACCAGGCCGTGCAGGCGATGCTGGCTAGGCGTGGCGTAGGTGACTTCGGCCACCGTCAGGTCGATGCCCTTGTCCTCGTCGAACGCCGCCGGCGCGCCGGCCAGACCGTAGAGCGTCGAGACCGAGGTGGCGTCGTAGCGGCTATCGAAGTGGTGCGACAACTGCGAGACCGAGCCCGTAACCCGCCCCCAGTCGCCTTCGCCCGTCAGCGTCAGGGATACGTGGTCGAAATCGTTGTCGTGCGGCTCGCGCACCAGGCTGTCGCGCACCTTGGGGCCCAGTCGCCGCAGGCCGTACTGGGTGTCCTGGTTGTTGATCGACTGGTGGGTCAGGCCCAGGGTCAGGGTCCAGTCCTGTGTCAGGGCCGCGCGCAGGCTGGCCCGCACGCCGGCGCGCGACGAGGCGTTGGCGCGGCGAAGGCCCAGGGCCGGATTGCGGATATAGCCGTCCTGGGTCTCGCGATAGGCCACGGTCCGCAAGGCCACGCGGCCATGGACAAGCGGCAGGTTGGCCATCGCCTCCACCTCGTCGCCGTAGCTGCCGCCCTTGGTCCAGCCGAAGCCGGCCAGGACGCTGGCCTGGTAACGATCGAGGTCCGGCTTGCGGGTGGCGATCCGCATCACCCCGCCCAGCGAGCCGCCGCCATAAAGCGTGCCTTGTGGCCCGCGCATGATCTCCACCCGCTCGACATCAGCCAGCCGCAGATCCGGATCGGGCGCGCTATAGGTGATCGGCACGTCGTCGAGATAGAGCGCGACCATCGACTGGGTCTGGCCCGTGAACGCGCCGTCCGACAGGCCGCGCAGCAGCACCTTGTCGCGGCCGGGGCCCAGGTTGGTCACCGTCATGCCGGCGATCTGGCCGGTCAGGTCGTAGAGGCTGGTGACCGCCTCACGTTCCAGCGCGCCGCCCGACACCACCGAGATGGCGTAGGGTGTGCGGCCCGGCAGGTTGGGGTAGCGCTGAGCGGTGATCACGACTTCGCCCAGGCCCAGCGGCGCAACGGCTGCGGGGGCAGGCTTGGCGGAACGTGGCGGGGCCGCCAGGCGATGGATGATCACCGTGCGCGGATCGGGCTGGCTGTAACCGCAGCCGCTGCCGGCCAGCAGTCGATCGAGCGCGGCTGTGACCGACAGGCGTCCTGTCAGGGCTGCAGCCTGGCCCCGACAAGCTTCGAGATCGCCACCCAACGACAGCTCGGCCTGCAGGGCGAAATCGATCAGGGCCGCGTGGACGGGCTTGGCGGCGATCTGCAGCCGCACGACGGGCGATGGCCGGCCGGCGAACAGGCGCGGCGCGGCCTCGGCCGGTGCGCCGGCGAGGCTGGCCAGGCTCGCGCCCAGGGCCGCGACCCAGACGCCGCCGCGATCGACCTTGCCCGTCACGGTCAGCGGCGGGCCGTCTTGGCCTTGAGGATGACCCCGTTGGGCGTCGTCTCGGCGACGATGGGCGCGAACAGTTCCAGGCGCCGGATCATGGCGGCCTCCTCATCGACCAGCAGGACGCCCGACACTGTCACCGAGGCGGCGCTGGGATCAACGCGGATCGGCGTGGCGACATAGCGATTGAGGTCGGCGGCGACCTGAGTCAGCGGCGTGCGGTCGTAGATCAGTTTGCCGGACTTCCAGGCGAAGGCGGTATCTGGCGCGACCTCGGTCACCTTGGCGGCCGCGCCCGGCGCCTTCGCCAACTGCTGGCCGCGCGCCAGCCTCACGGTTCCCTCCTGGCCGCCCGAGACGGCGACGAGGCCGCGACGCACCGAGACCGCCAGTTGGTCAGCGTGGCTGAGGATATTGAACTCCGTACCCAGCACCCGCACTTCACGCGCGCCGACCGCCACCACGAAGGGGCGGTTCTCCAGATGGGCGACATCAAAGCTGGCCTCGCCGTCGACCAGGGTCACGTCGCGCTGCTTGGCGCCGAGCCGGACGCGCAGGGTGGTCGCGCCGCCCAGGGTCAGTCGCGAGCCATCGGCCAGGGCGACCTCCCGGGTCTCGCCGCGCCGGGTCGAATAGTCGGTGAAGGTCGGCTGGGTCAGTTGCGGTGTCACGACCAGCGCCACGACCGCCGCCGCGGCGGCCACGCCGAGGCCGATCAGCAGGCCGCGCCGCGAGGCGGGGGGCGGACGGCGCAGGGGCGTGACGTTGGCCGGCAGCGGCGCTTCGGCCTCGATGTCGTTGGCTGGGAGGTCTTCCAGGTCGAGCCACACCGCCTCGACCGCCTCATAGGCGGCCGCGTGCGCCGGGTCGGCTTCCAGCCAGGCCTGGAACGCCGTCCAGTCTTCGAGAGCGGCATCGCCCTGCAGCTTGGCGAACCAGTCGGCCGCCGTCTGCTGGATCGGATCGTGTGGGACGGACTCGGTCATCGACGGTTTGCGCTTCCTTCGCGCCTGGCCTGGAACGGGCGCCGACACAATGACGCCGCAGGGCCGCAAGGTCCTCTCCACATCCCGGTAAGGTGAGGCATTTCTGTCACAATCATCGGCCCACCCTGCTGACGAGGTGGCCGAGGGCAAGGCTGACGTGCTTCTCGACGGCGCTGCGCGAGATGCCCATCCGCTCGGCGGTCTGGGCGTGGGTCAGGCCCTCGAACTTGTGCAGGCGGAAGACGCGCTGGGTCACGGGCGACAGGGTCTCCAGCGCCTGCGACAGCTTTTCCAGCCGCTGACGGGCGATCACCGCGCTTTCGGCGTCCGGGGTGTCGGCGATGTCCAGGGCCCCGACGGTGGCGTGATGGGTCCGGCGCCACTCGGTGTCGCGCGCGCCCGAGCGCTTGGCGCGGCGCAGGCGGTCCAGCATCAGGTTCGAGGCCAGGCGGTACAGATAGGCCGGTGGGTTCTCGATCGGCTCCTCGGTGACCGCCTGGACCTTCAGATAGAGTTCCTGGACCAGGTCCTCGACATCACCACGACCGCCCAGACGCGCCAGGAAGAACCGCCGCATGTCGTCGCGGCGTTGCAGATAGGCGGCCGCCAGCGGCGTGAGATCGGTGGAGGCGTCCTTCATCGGGCGCGCGCACGGATGGCGCGGCGGACGAAGGGCGAGGTCGGGGTCAGGCTGTCGGCGTCGATGATCATCGCCAGGACGTAAGTCCCGCTGAAGGAGTCGGTGGGAACCAAGAGACATGGCTTGACGGCGCGACGAAGGCAAGTCGGGCGAGAGTGTGGCGACTGGCGCTAAGCGACAGCGCGGCGTGCGCCGAACGCCTGGGCGATGGCGGCGAAGAGCGCGGCGATGCGTTCGGTCACCCAGCTGACCGGGTTCTCGCCAGGGCGTTTCCGGCTGGCGACCCAGGTGGCGACGCAGAGGACCGCGAAGGCGGCGGCGGGCGCACCGACGGCGAGGAGCGCCGGAACGCTTGCGCTCGAGGTCATGGCCTGGCCGAGGATCATCGCCGTTTCGAACAGGAACAGCAGGACCCCGCCCGTGGCCATCGCCGAGCCTGCCCCAGCGCGCTTGGCGCTGAGGCCGAAGGGAACGGCCAGCAGCGGCAGCAGGGGCAGGATCAGCGCTCGGGACGCGCGGGCGTAGAGCTCGGCCAGCAGGGTCTGCCGGGGTAGGGCGGGCTTGGCCTGGCCGAACCCTTGCTGGGCCAGCTCGATGAGCGTCAGTTCGCTGACATCGTCGCCACGGACCCGGAACAGCTTGCCGGACAGCGACAGGGGCACATCGAAAGAGACGGCCGCGAACTTGGTCACATAGACTTGGGCGTCAGGCGTCGTGCTGATCTGCCGGCCGTCGTGCAGGTCCAGCGTGACGCTTTGATCGCCAGTGTCCCTACGAACGACCGCCGAAACCGCCGTCAGGACATCCTCGCGCCCGTCCGGCTCGATCTTGCGGATGAAGACGCGCTCCAGATGGCGACCGCTGGCGTCGGTGCGATCGGCGGTCAGGAAGAGCGAGCCGTTGGACAGCAGGGCCTTGGGCCGTACGTCGCCGTTCCACCCGGCCTTTTCGACCGCGTGCAGCACGGCGTGATAGGCGTAGCGGCTGTAGGGTTGGACGAAGCCGAACAACAGCACGCTGAAGACCATCAGCAGGATGCCGAGGCTAACGAAGGGCGCGGCGAAGCGGCCCAGCGACGTGCCGCTGGCCAGGATCGCGTCGATCTCCGAACTCTTGTTGAGGCCGTTGACGACCACGAACAGGCCGATGAAGAAGCCGCCCGGCAGGGTCAGGCCCACATAGTGCGGGACGAGATTGACCAGCAGCTCGGAGAGATATTTGAAGCCGTCCGTCGTCTGCGACACCAGCTGGAAGGAGCGCATGATGCGCTCCATCAGGAACACGACCATCGTGCTGATCAGCACGGCCGCCATCGGTATCAGGGCCCGCCTCAGCAGGTAGCGGTCGAGGATTGTCGCGATCATGGGCGTGCTCAGATCGCGGGCAAGCCGGCCGGTTGTGGCTCGGCCAGGCCGTCGGAACACCAAGCGGGCGTGAGCAGCACACGCGAGGCGGGGCGTTTATCGAGGGCCTCGGCGTAGATCTCCACAACCTCATCCAGGATTTCCGTCCAGCGATAGGTGGCGCTGCGGGCAAGGGCCTCGGCGCCGAGGCGAAGCCGTTCCTCGCGATCGACCAGCAAGCCCGACAACGCGTCGGCATAGGCTGACGGCTGATCTGCGCAGAGGAGCGCGTTGTGGCCGTGGCGCAGCAGCGCGCGGGTGTTGGGCGCATCGGCGCAAACCATGGCGAGACCCGAGGCCATCGCCTCGAGATTGACGTTGCCGAAGGTCTCGGTGGTGCTGGGGTTGAGGAAGATGTCGCCGCTAGCCAGGGTCGTGGCCAAGGCCTCGCCCGACAGGAAGCCGGCGAACATCGCGCCAGGCAGCCGCTCCTGGAACCAGGCGCGGGCGGGGCCATCGCCGATCACCAGCACCTGGGGCGCATGACCCGCCGCTTCGAGCTGGCCAAGGGTCGCGGCAAAGGCCGCCAGGCCCTTTTCCATGACAAGCCGGCCCAGGAACACGATCACCGGACGATCGGGCGCGAAGCCCTGGTTCAGCCGCCAGGCCTCGTCGCGCCGTCCGGGATGGAAGAGGTCGGCGTCGACGCCCCGCGCCCAGGTCCGGACGCGCGTGGTCGGGCTCTGGGCCCGAAGCTCGTCGCCGATGGCCTCGGTCGGGGCCATGACGTAGTCGCAGGCCCCGTAGAACTTCCAGAGCTGGTTACGGACCATCGGGCGCAACTGGCCGAGGCCGTAATAGTCGAGATACGTGTCGAACAGGGTGTGCAAGCTGGCGACCACCGGGACCTTCAGCTTGCGGCCGAACTTCAGCGCGGCCGAGCCCAGGAGATCCGGCGCGGACAGGTGGAAGAGGTCGGGCTTGAAGGCTTCGATGTCCCGCCGAAGCGCGGCGGGCAGGCCCAGCGCCAGGCGGTAGTCGCGGCGGAACGGGATCTTCACCGACGGCACGGAGACGAGGTCGCCGGCCGGTTCGAAAGCGGGATTGGGTCCGGTCGGGGAATAGACCCGCACCTGCGCGCCGATCGTGCTCTGCAGGTGGGCCACCAGGCGGTTCAGCGACTTGTTGGCTCCGTCGAGGGTGTAGTTGTAGTTCCCCGAGAACAAGGCGATCCGCAACGGGCGCGCACCGTCAGTGTGCGTCAGCGCCTTGATGTCCATGATAGTCCTTCCACGCGCCACGCCCCTGGCCTTGGCGATCAAGACGTCGCGCGGGCGGCGCCCCCACACGGATTTTCGAAATCGATGAGACCCCGCGCCGCCCACGCCGTCTTTGGGCCAGGGCGACGGGGCCTCTTTCGGGAAGCATGATGCGCGTAGTGGATGTCGCCGAATTCTATTCGCCCACCGGCGGGGGCGTGCGGACCTATATCGATCGCAAGTTCGAAGCCGCGGCCCAGCTGGGCCACGAGCTTTTCGTCATCGCGCCCGGACCCGCGAACCATTTCGAGCCGCGTGGCTCGGGCGGCGTGATCCAGGTCCAGGCGCCGCGCCTGCCGTTCGACGCCAACTATCACATGTTCTGGGACGCGGCGCCCGTTCACCGCCAGCTCGACGTCCTGGCCCCCGACTTGGTCGAGGCCTCGTCTCCGTGGCGCGGCGCGGCGGTCGTCGCCAGCTGGGCGGGGCGAGCGCCGCGCGCCATGTTCATGCATGCCGATCCGGTGGCGTCCTATCCGCAACGATGGCTGGCCCCCGTCGCCAGCCCTCAGCGGATCGACCAGCTGTTCGGCTGGTTCTGGAGCTATCTGCGTAAACTGGCCGGGGGCTTCGGCTCGGTCGTCGCCGGCGGGCCCTGGCTCGCCGACCGCCTGACGGGGCAGGGCGTGGGCGCGGTGGAGAGCGTGCCTCTGGGCATCGATCGCGGCGCGTTCTCGCCCGCCAGGCGCGACGAGGCGCTGAGGTCCAGCCTGCTGGCGGCCTGCGCCTGTCCCGACGACGCCAAGCTGGTCCTCGGCGTCGGACGCTTCCATCCGGAGAAACGCTGGCCGATGGTGATCGAGGCGGCGATGCGCGCCCGCGCCGACGCCCCGATCGGCCTCGTCTTGATCGGTGACGGCATCGACCGTACGCGCGTGGCCCGTGCGGCCGCCGGCCATCCTCACGTCCGCATCCTGCCGCCGATCCGCGATCGCGGCCTGCTGGCGGCCCACCTGGCCAGCGCCGATGCCCTGGTACACGGCTGCGAGTCAGAGACCTTCGGCCTGATCCCGGCCGAGGCCATGGCCAGCGGGCTTCCCGTCGTGGGACCCGATCGCGGCGGCTTCGCCCATCTGGCCCAACCGGCGACCTCGGAACTCTATCGCGCCGGCGACACCGAGGCCGCGGCGGCGGCGATCCGTCGGCTGCTGGCGCGCGACCCCGGCGCGCTGAGGGCGGCCGCCATCGAAGCCGCCGCCAGGGTTCGCCGGGACATCGACCACTTCGCCGATCTCTTCGATCACTACGGGTCGATCGCGGCCGGGGCGCGGGCGTGAGCCGAACCGCGCGGGAAAAGGCGGCGCGGTGGTGGCCCTGGCTGGGCGGCGCCCTTTCAATCGGGCTGGTCGCGGCCATCGCCCTGCAACTGGGAGACGCGACCTCGGATGTCCTGAAGACGATCAGCGGGCTGCCGCCGCTCGTCTGGCCGGCCTTCCTGCTGCTCTATCTGACGCAGACGCTGTTCGACTACGCGATCTTCCGCCGTCTCTGGAACATGCCCGTGGCGGGTATTGAGACCCTGCTGCGCAAGAACGTCATCAACGAGGTCGTGCTCGGCTACAGCGGCGAGGCGTTCCTCTATGTCTGGGCGCGGCGAGCGGCCGGCGTTGTCGCCGAGCCCTTCGCCGCCATCAAGGACGCCAACATCGTCTCGGCGCTGATGGGAAATCTCCTGACCCTGGTCTTGGCGATGGTCAGCGCCGCGCGGCTGCACGATCTCGATTTCGCCGGACGGCTGGGGCCGACCCTGTGGTCGGGGCTCATTCCACTGGCGATCTCGCTCGGCGTCCTGGCCTTTGGGCACCGGGTGTTCTCGCTGCGCTTGGGGCAGTTGGGCTACGTCGCCCTCGTCTGTGGGCTGCGTCTGGCCTCTTGGTCTCTGCTAACCGTGCTGATCTGGCGGATGGCGCTGCCGCAAGTCGCTTCCGGTCTCTGGGTCGTGCTGCTGGCGATCCGTTGCCTGGTGTCGCGCATCCCGCTGATCTCCAACAAGGACCTGGTGTTCGGGAACCTGATGCTTCTCCTGCTGGGGACGCACTCCAGCGTCGCCGTGCTGCTGGCGGCGCTGGCCGTCATGACGCTGGCCCTGCATCTCGTCGTCATCGTGGGGCTTGGCGCGGCCGATCTGGCGCGCGCCGCCATGGCCCCGAGGCTGGCGACCGCCGGCGCCGTCCATGACTGACTGGCGCCTGAAGATCCCCGGGCGAGACATCTGGCGGGTGGGTCTGGTCGAGGCCCCGATCGCCGAGGTCATCCGACGCGGCTTCGCTCCCGACTCGACCATCCATTGGCTGCCCGAGGAGGGGCGGCTGAAGTTTCTGGCCGATCCGTTCGGCGTCTGGCGCGACGGCCGTCTGCACCTGTTCGTCGAGGCCTATGACTACTGGACCCGCCACGGCGTCATCGAGCACATCGAACTGGGCGCGGAGTTCACGCCGGTTCGGCGGTCGGTCGTGCTGCGGGAACCCTGGCACCTGTCCTATCCACAGATCTTCGAGGCCGAGGGCGAGACCTGGATGCTGCCCGAGGCCTATCGGTCCGGAGCGCTGACGCTCTACCGCGCGGCGGCGTTTCCCGATGTCTGGGAGCCGGTTGTCACCCTGGCGCTGGACACGCCCGCCATCGACGCCACGCCGTTCCAGCACGACGGCCTGTGGTGGCTGGCCTATTCGCCCAAGGGGCCGCAGCGCTGGAAGCAGGGACGGCTTCATCTGGCCTACGCCGAGCGCCTGACGGGGCCATGGCGGACGCATCCGGGCAATCCTGTCCGCAACGATCTGGCGTCCAGCCGGCCGGGCGGCACGGCGTGGGTTGAGCACGGCCTGCCGCGTCTCCCGGTGCAGGACTGTACGAACACCTATGGCGGCGGCCTCCGCCAACTGACGATCCTCAAGCTGGGCCCCCGACATTTCGAAGCCGAAGCGGGACCGCCGCTAAGTCCTCCAACTGGCGCAGGGCCATACACGCAGGGCCTGCATACATTGTCGGCCTGTGGCCCGGTTACGCTGTTCGACGTCAAGCGCATCGACCGGTCGCTCTGGGCGCCGCGCGGAGGTTGAGGCGAGGCCGATAAATCGGTGAGAGGGTTCCTGGCCCACGGCGTCGTTTGGCCATGCGCATCGGGTTCCTCTTCAATCACGACCAGGTCCACCAGGTGGCTCACAGCCTGCCGATCGCCCTGGCGTTGGCGCGAGCGGATCTGGGCCTGGAGATCGTGGTGGCGACCACCAACCGGCGCATGACCGCCGAGGTGATCCGCTTGGGCGAAGGCCTGATCGGCCACGGCGTCGATCTGGTTGAACTGGGTCTCAAGCGTCGGACCTCGCAGGTCCTGGCCGCAACGGCGGAGGCGGTCCTGCCGGCGACCAAGCTGCTGGTCTATGGCGACAATCTCGACTTCTTCCGGTCGCTGGACATCCTGGTCGTGGCCGAGAAGACCTCGCTGATCCTCAAGACCCGCTATGGCCTGGATCACCTGAAGATCATCCATACGCGGCACGGCGCGGGCGATCGCGCCATCGGCTTCGACAAGGCCAGCGCCGATTTCGACCACGTGCTGGTTTCCGGCCGCAAGATCCGTGATCGTCTGGTCAGCGAGACCGGCGTCGATCCGCTGAAGATTTCTGTCGTCGGCTATCCGAAGTTCGATCTTCTGCCTCGAGGGCGGGCCACCCATCCGCTGATCGACGATGGTCGGCCGGTGGTGCTCTACAACCCGCACGTCTCGCCGCACCTGTCGTCCTGGTACGAGGCGGGCCGGCAGGTGTTGGATTGGTTCGTCGAGCACGACGACCACCACCTGATCTTCGCCCCGCACGTCATGCTGTTCGAGCGGCCGTTCGTGGTCACCATCGACAAGCTGCGGTTGGATCGCGCCGGGCGGATCGAAGAGCGCTATCTGCGCGCGCCCAACATCCATATCGACCTGGGCAGCCGCGCCTCGACCACCATGGCCTACACCCAGCGGGCAGACATCTATCTCGGCGACGTCTCCAGTCAGGTCTACGAGTTCCTGCTGAAGCCCCGGCCGTGTGTCTTCCTCAACACCCACCGCCACGCCTGGCGGGACGACGCCAACTTCGGCCACTGGCGGGCCGGGCCGGTGATCGAGACGCCGGACCAGCTGGGCGCCGCCCTGGCTTGCGCCCAGGCCGAGCACGAGACCCGCTGGCGCCCCGTGCAGCAGGCGATGTTCGCCGAGAGCTTCGACCTGACCGAGGAGCCCTCTGCGGCCCGCGCCGCGCGGGCGGTGGCGCGCTTCGCGGGCCTGGACTGGTCGATGGCGGCGCTCCCGAAGCTGGAGCAGGCCGAACCGGAGCGGGCCCATGGCTGAGCTGCGCATCGCCTATGTGATCAACTCGGTCGAGGGCGGTGGCGCGGCCCTGCCGACGCCGGCCGTGGCGCGGGCCCTGATCGCCCAGGGCGCTCACATCGAGATCTTCGCCCTGACCCGCCGCGATGGTCGCGCCGCGCCGCTCCTGGAGGCGGCGGGCCTGACCGTCCACGTCCGGAAAGGCGGCGAGACGGATCATCGCAAGGCCCTGGCCTGGCTGGACGCCCAGCTGCGAGACTGGCGGCCCGACGTCATCTGGACCTCGCTGACTCGCGCGACCTTGCTGGGCCAGATCGTCGGCAAGCGCCTGGCCGTGCCCGTGGTCAGCTGGCAGCACGCCGCGCGGCTGAAGCTGGCGAACCTGTTGCTGCTGCATCTGCGCCGGGCGGGTTCGCGACTGTGGGTCGGCGATTCCCACAGCGTCACCGACCTGACCGCCGAACGGTTGGAGGTTCCGCCCGAACGGCTGATCACGTGGCCGCTGTTCGCTGCAAATCCTGACACGTATCGGGCCTATCCCTGGCGTCCGGGGCAGACCCTGGAGCTGGGGTCACTGGGGCGACTGCATTCTGTGAAGGGCTACGACATCCTGATCGAGGCGCTGCTGCGGCTGCAGACGCAGGGCTGCTGCCTGCCGGCCGCGATCCGGGTGCGGATCGCCGGCGAGGGCAGGGCGCGCGCAGCCCTGGAAGAACGCGTCGAGCGCTACGGTCTCAGCTTCATCGAGTTCACCGGTTTCAACGACCGGCCCCTGGAGTTCCTGGCCGATCTGCATCTCTATCTGCAGCCGTCGCGGTCCGAGGGCCTCTGCCTCGCCGCCCACGAGGCCATGCAGGCGGGTCTGCCGGTCATCGCCTCCAGCGTTGGCGAGCTGCCTTACAGCATCGAGAACGGCGTGACGGGCCTGACCGTGCCGCCCGGCGATCCCTGGGCGCTGGCGGAGGCGCTGGGGCGTCTGCTGTCACGGCCCGAGCGCCTGGCGCGGATGGGCTTGGCGGCGCGTGCGCGCGTGCTGGAGCGCTTCGGCCAGGAAGCCTTCGACCGCACCGGCGCGGCGATCTACCGACGCCTGCCGGGCTTCATCGCCGAGACGAGTGGCGCGCCCGTAGCGCGCTCGTCATCGGGCCTGAGCCAGTCAGCTTGGCGGTGACCTTCTTGGAGATCCTGTGCGCGTCCTGACCTTCCTGCACAGTTTCGAGCCCGGCGGCGTCGAACGCATCGCGTTGCGGCTGGTGCGGCAATGGCGCGCCCTGGGTGTCGATGCGCCTCTATTTCTGGGCCGAACCGACGGCGACATGCTCGGTGATGTCGGTGCGGACCTGGACTTCATCCTGCCGCCCAAGGCCGGTTCGCGCCTGGCGAAGATCGAGATGCTCTGGATGATCTGGGTGCTGCCCAAGGTCGTGCGCCGTGTCCGTCCCGACGTCCTGTTCTGCTCGGGCAACACCTATGCCGTCGTAGCCGTGGCGCTCAAATTCTGGCTAGGGCGCGATTGCCCGCCCATTCTGGTGAAGGTCAGCAACGACCTGGATCGTCACGACAAGCCAGCGTGGTTTCAGTTCTTCTACCGCCGCTGGCTCAAGGCCCAGGGGCGTCATCTCGACCACTTCATCGGCATGGAGACGCCGATGATCGACGAAATTCGCGAAGGCCTCGGCGTATCGGCGGACCGGATCACGATCATCCCGGACCCCGCCTTGTCCGGGCCGCTGATCGAAAGACTGCGAGCCGGAAAGAACTCCGGTCGATGCGAAGGCGCGGGCCGGCGCTTCGTCTGTGTGGGCCGGCTCACGCCGCAGAAGAATGTCGCCCTGATGCTGCGGGCGTTCGGATGCGGCGCCCGCGAAGGCGATACGCTGACGGTGATCGGGGATGGCCCAGAACGCGCGAAACTCGAAAGCCTCACGCGGAATCTCGGGCTTGAAAGGCAGGTGAGATTTCGGGGTTATGTGCCTGAACCGGCTAGCCTTTTGCCTACGTTCGACGTTCTGCTGCTGTCCTCGAACTATGAAGGCGTGCCCGCTGTCATCCTTGAAGCGCTGGCCGCCGGACTGCCCATCGTCGCCACCGATTGCAGTCGCAGCATGGCGACCCTGCTCGGCCATGGCGCGATGGGTCAGCTTGTCCCGATCGGCGACGAGAAGGCGTTGGCTGAAGCGATCACAAAGGCCCGGCCGTCTTCGCAGGACGAACAGCTAAGTCTCGCTCAAGCTCAGCGCTTCACGATCGAGGACGCGTCGGAGGCCTATCTCCGGGTCCTGTCGCGGCTTTGTCAGGGCGCGCCGTATTCGAAGCCGGGGTCCTTGGCCTTGCCGCCGGCTCCGAACTTCCAGGACAGGCTGACGAACGCCGTACGGCCCAGCTGGCGGCGCTCGAACTGATCGCTCAGGGCCGGGGTGTCGATCACCGTGCGGTCGCGCTGCTTGTTGAACAGGTCCGAGACGGTGAACACGGCCGACAGATCGCTCGTCAGCTTGCGTCGATAGCCCAGGTTGACGCTGCTGCTGGGCAAGCGATGGCCTTGGGCCGTCAGGCGCTTGCCGCTGTAGTTGGCGCTGACCTGGACGAAGTCCTTCGGCGTCAGGGCATAGTCCACGCTGGCCTTGCCGGTATAGCCGACCGCCGAGCGCTTGGCGGCGAAGCCCAGATTGGCCGCGTCGATCTGATTGTAGAAGACGTTGGTGCTGAGGTTGTAGCTCAGCGCGCCCGCCAGCTTGCCGCTGGCCGACAGCTCCACGCCGCCTGACGTGCTCTTGCCGAGGTTCTCCTTGGTGGTCAGCAGCACCGTCGGGCTGATGTAGCGGCTGACTTCGGTCATGCCGTTCAGGCTGCGGCGGGCATAGGCCGTGGCCGCCAGGGTCGCGCCGTGCGTCCGGGTTTCGTAGCCGATCTCCAGCGCGTGGGTCTCTTGCGGCATCAGGTTCGGATTGCCGGCCCGGGCGCTGAAGGCGTCGATGACCACGAAATAGGGGTTGAGGTCCTCGGGCTCGGGGCGCGCCACTCGCTTGCTGTAGCTGAGGCGCAGCTTGCGATCCTCGCCCAGGTCCCGCTCCAGGTGCAGGGTCGGATAGGCGCGGAAGTAGTCGGTGCTGTTCTTCAAAGCGCTCGTGAGCTGGTTGGTGTCGATCAGCGTCTCCTCCAGCCGCAGGCCCGCCAGCAGGGTCCAGTCGCCGAGCGGCCGCTCGTAGGTCCCGTAGAGGGCGTGCACCGTGCGCTTGTAGAGGAAGCGGTTGGTCTGGGCCGGATCGGCCACGTGTAGGTCGCCGACGATCGTGCCGCCGTAGTTGTCGTAGTCGTCATCGTCGCGCTGCAGGTCGTAGCCGAGCTTCAGCTTCGCTTTCCCGGGCAGGGCGCCGGCATACTCCGCACTCAGCTCGTTGGTGATCTCGTCGGCGCGGGGGATCAGCTCCTCGCGGACCTCGGCGCCGGGTGGGGCGCGGAAGCGGCTGACATAGGCCCGGCGGCGATCCTCCTTGGTCTGGCCCCGTTGCAGGTCGAGCGTGAACTCGCCGTCGTTGGCCAAGGTGCGGCGGTAGCCGGCCGAGATCTGGGTGCTGGTCTCGTGGCCGCGCCCGGCGCCCAGGCGGTCGTAGTCCTTCAGCACCGCGCCGCCGGGATCGGCCGCCCGGTTGCGCTCGCCGATCGTCAGGGTCTCGGCGCGGCGGTTATAGCTGACCCCGCCATTGATCCGGCTCTTGGCGTCGAGGTCATAGTCGAAACCGACCGAGGCGATCTTGGAGTCCCGCTGCTGGTCGGTGACCACGGTCTGGTCGCTGGCCGCCACGCCGCCGACGACAGCGTCGCGGCGCAGGCGGTGGTCGGTGGTCGTGCGCTTGCGGGTCTCGTGGCGCAGCGAAGCCGAGCCGAAGAGGTTCAGGGCGCCGGATTTGTAGGCCGCCGTGGCGCCCAGATTGTAGCGGCCTTCCGTCCCCAGACTGGCCTGGGCCGTGCCCGAGCGGCCGGGGCGACGGTTTTTCTTGGTGACGATGTTGATGATGCCCGACGATCCGTCCGGCTTGAACTGGGCCGACGGGTTGGTGATCACCTCGATCGACTCGATGGTGTCGGCCGGCATCTGCTGCAGGATCGCCCCGCGATTGGCCGCCGACATCATGGTCGAGGGCTTGCCGTCGATCAGCACCTGGACGTTGCTGTCGCCGCGCAGGGACAGGTTGCCCAGCACATCGACCTCGACCGAAGGCAGGTTGCGCAGCACGTCGCCCACCGAGCCGGCGGTCGCCTGCAGGTCATGCGCCACCGAATAGGTCCGCCGGTCGATGGAGGTCGTCTCCGCCGGCCTCGTGGCTGTGATCACCACGCCCTCGACCGCCGGGGCCGGTGCCTGCTGGGCGAACGCCATCGCGCCCGGGGCGCAGCTGGCCACGAGAGCCGCCATCAAGGTCTTGCGCATGCCGTGTCCCGCCCAGTCCAACTGCGGCGGGTATCGGTGGTGGCGGCTTCCCGGCCTATGGCGGCCAGATTGATAATTCCCAACCTCGTCGCCAAGCGATTGGGAATCGGTAATGTCGCGGCCATCGTGGGCGAAGACGGGACGGCGCATCGTGGGCGTCAGTCGGGATCCGTTGAGGATCCCCTTGGAAAGGGAAGTCGCCCATGAAGAAGATGATCATCGCCGCGGCCCTGATCGCCGCCGCCACGCCGGTCCTCGCTCAGACGGCCAAGACCTTCACCGGTCACGAGCTGGCCAAGTCCGCCAAGGTCTCGATGCACGACGCCGAAGCCATCGCCCTGAAGGCCCGTCCGGGAACGATCAAGGATCGCGAGCTGGAAAAGGAGAAGGGCGGCAGCGGCTTGCGCTATACGTTCGATCTCGTCGGCGCCGACGGCAAGAAGTACGAAGTCGGTGTCGACGCCGCCGATGGCAAGGTCCTCGAGAACGGCCTCGACAACGACAAGGACTAGGCGGTCCTCCGGGAGCACGATGACGGCATGAAGATACTGCTGGTCGAGGACGACAAGGAGGCGGCCGCCTATCTGCGGCGCGCCTTGTCGGAAGCTGGTCACACCATGGACCACGCGGCCAACGGCCGTGAGGGTCTGATGCTGGCCGTCGGCGAAACCTATGACGTCATCGTGCTCGATCGCATGCTGCCTCAACTGGACGGCCTGGGCATCCTGCGCACCGTCCGCTCGGCCGGGGTCAAGACGCCTGTACTGCTGCTGACGGCGCTGGGCGGCATCGACGATCGCGTGGAAGGCCTGGAAGCGGGCGGCGACGACTATCTGGTCAAGCCGTTCGCCTTCGCCGAGTTCCTGGCCCGGGTGAACGCTCTGGCCCGCCGGCCGCCGCCGCAGGAGATGGTCTCGGCGCTACAGGTGGCTGACCTGCGTCTGGACCTGCTCCGACGTTCGGTCACCCGCGCGGGTCAGCGCATCGACCTGCAGCCGCGCGAGTTCCAGCTGCTGGAATATCTGATGCGCAACGCCGGGCGCGTGGTCACCCGCACCATGCTGCTGGAAAGCATCTGGGAGTTCCACTTCGACCCCAAGACCAACATCGTCGAGACCCACATGAGCCGGCTACGCGGCAAGGTCGATCGCGGTCATGCCCAGGAGCTGATCCATACGGTGCGCGGCGCTGGCTATTGCTTGCGTGAGCCCGACTAGGTGCTGCGCTCGACCAGCCTGCGCCTGGCGGTCCTCTACACCTTGGGCTTCGCGCTCTCGGTGGTGCTGCTGGGCGCGCTGACGCTCTACAGCACCCGCGCGGCCCTGTCGGATCAGTTCGACGCCCGCATCCGCTCCGAATCCGCCGCCCTGACCCAGGAGTTCGCCACCGAGGGCCTGGACGGGGTCGTCCAGGCGGTGCGTGAGCGGGACCGCACGCCCGGCGCGCTCGACTACGGCCTGATCGGGCCGGACGGCCGCTCGCTGGCCGGCCGCTTCTCGAAGGTTTCGAACCAGGCCGGCTGGTCGACGATCCGCGCCCGCCAGCGCGACGACGAAGAAGAGCCCATGCGGGTGCTGACCACCAATCTGCCGGGCGGCTACCAGCTGCTGGTGGGCGACGACGAGGAACGCATCGAGGCGCTGGACACCGTCGTCCTGCGCGGCTTCGCCGGCGCCCTGGCCGGGGTCATGATCCTCGGCGTCGCCGGGGGCTTCGCCTTCAGCCGCGACGTCCACCGCCGGCTCTCGGCGATCTCGGGCACGGCCGAGGCAATCATCGACGGCGACCTGAACCGGCGCGTGCCGGCGCGCGGCTCCACCGACGACATCGACCGCCTGGCCCACACCTTCAACCGCATGCTGGACCGGATCGGCGCCCTGATGGAGAGCCTGCGTCAGGTTTCCAACGACGTGGCTCACGACCTGCGCACGCCATTGACCCGGCTGCGTCAGCGTCTGGAAGCGGCCCAGGCCTCGCCGGCCGAGCAGGGCGAAGCCATCGACGGGGCGCTGCGCGATCTGGATTCCATCCTGGAGACCTTCGCGGCCCTGCTGCGGATCGCCCAGATCGAGGGCGGCGCGCGGCGGGCGGGGTTCCGGCAGGTGCGGCTGCGCGAACTGGCCGCCACCGTGGTCGACGCCTTCGCCCCCTCGGCCGAGGAGGCGGGCCAGTCCCTGTCGCTGGAGCCCGGCGAGGATCCGGTCATTGAGGGCGACGCCGAGCTCCTGACCCAGATGCTGGTCAATCTGATCGAGAACGCGCTGCGCCATACGGGCGAGGGCGCGAAGGTCCGGGTCGGGATCGGCCTGACCGACCGCGCCCCAGTCCTGTGGGTCGTCGACAACGGCCCCGGCGTCCCGGCCGGTGAGCACGCGCGCCTGTTCGACCGCTTCTACCGCCTCGAGCGCAGCCGCTCGGACCCGGGCAGCGGCTTGGGCCTGGCCCTGGTCGCCGCCGTCGCCAAACTGCACGAGGCCGCCGTGCGGCTCAGCGACGCCGAACCGGGCTTGCGGGCCGAGGTCGTCTTCCCGCGCTAAGCTGTCGCGGCGAGATTGGGAATTCGCAATCTTGCGGCCATGCGACCGTCAAGCGCTTCGGTCTAAGCCGAAAGGATCGAGGAGATCCGATGAGCACCTCTCTGAAGCCGCTCGCCATGATCGTTATCGGCGCGGGCCTGAGCCTGTCGGCCTGCGTGGCCTACGCACCCGCGCCGGTGCGGCTGGAGGCCTATCCGGACCATCGCGCCGCCATACGGCTGTCCGCGCTGGTGGATGGCCACGCCTGGACCGGGACCGAACTGCTGGCCGAGGCGCTGCGCAACAATCCCGCCGTCGCCGAGGCCGCTGCGAAATACCGGACGGCCCGCGCGGCCGCCAAGGTCTCGCATGTTCCGCCGCCGGCCAGCCTGACCTTGACGGCCGAGTTCGCCAAGTCCGAACCCAAGCAGTGGCTGTACGGCGCCGTCTCCGATATCCCGCTCGACATCGGCGGCCGCCGCAAGGAGCGGATCAGCGCCGCCGATCTGGCCGCTTTGCAAGCGCTCTACGACTATGGCGAGGCGGTCTGGACCGTCCGCACGGCGCTGGCCAAGGCGCGGACAGAGCGGACCTTCGCCGACGAGGAGATCGCGCAGGCCCGCGCGGTCGAGGCCGTGCGTCAAACTCGCGCCGACCGCCTGGACCAACGCGTCGCCGCCGGCGAGGACGACCGTAGCCTGGCCCTTATCGCCCGGGGCGAACTTGAGACGGCCCGCCGCCGCGTGACCGATGCTCTGGGGCGTCGCGCCGCCGCTGACGCGGCCTTGGCTGGAGCGTTGGGCGCACCGGTCTCGGCCGTGCGTGACCTGCGACTGGCTCCGATGGCGGCACCGGCCGACCTCGATGTTTCAGCCGCCGCGCGCACCGCCGCCCTGACCCGGCGCGATGTCCTGCGGGCGGTGGTCGACTATGATCTGGCCGAAAGCGCCCTGCGGCTGGAGATCGCCAAGCAGTACCCGGAGGTCCGCGTCGGGCCCGGCTACACCTATGATCACGGCGTCGCCAAGCTGCCGTTCAACCTGGCCCTGACGTTGCCGCCGCAGGACTTGAACCGCGCGGCCATCGCCCAGGCCGAGGCCAAGCGCACCGAGGTCGGTCGTTCGCTGGAAGCCGTCCAGGCGGCCGCGCTGTCGACCGTTGACGTCGCCGAGGCGGCCCTGACGGCGGCCCGGAGCGCCGTGACCCAGGTCCAGGCGCGCGACATTCCCAACGCCGACGCCCTGGCGGCGGCGACCGCCCGCAGCCTGGCCGCCGGCGCCGCCGACCGCGTCGACGATCTGGGCGCACGCGCCCTGGCGCTGGAGACGCGGCTCACCCTGCTCGACGCCCGCAAGGCCCAGGCCCTGGCCGGGGTCGATCTGGAGGACGCCCTGCGCGCGCCCTTCGACCCGGCCGAGCTTTCCCTGCTTGAAACCACGTCCCGCACCCTAGGAGACGGACAATGAAGTCTGGCGCGAAAACCAGCGCTTTGGCGGCCCTGTTGGCGGCCGCCTTCGCCGGCCATGCCTTCGCGGCTGTCGAACTCGACGCGGCGACCCAGAAGCGCCTCGGCGTGGCCGTCGCCCCCCTGGCGGCGGCGCGCTATGCCGGCGGGATCAGTGGCTTTGCCCGTGTACTCGACCCCGTGCCGCTGGCGACCCTCGACAGCGATCTACTGTCCGCCCAGGCCACCGCCCGGGCCTCGGCCGCCGAGGCCGCCCGGACCAAGGCCTTGGCGGCCGCGGACGCCACCATCTCGGTGAAGACCGCCCAAGCCGCCCAGGCCCAGGCCAGCGCAGACGCCGCCAAATTGGCCCTGCTGCGCCGTCGCGTCGGGCTGGAGTGGGGCTCGGCCTTCGTTAGCGACGGCGCCCGAGCCAGGCTGCTGGCCGATCTCGCGACCGGCCGCGCGGCCTTGGTGCGGATCGACGCCCCGGCCGGTGCGGCGGGCGCCCGGAGCGTCCAGCTGGACCTTGGCGCGGGTGAGCGCGCCGCCGTGACCTTGCTGGGCGCGGCGCGTACGGCCGACACCCGCCTGCAGTCGAGTGGTCTGATCGGTGTCGTGCGTGGTCCGGGCGCCTTGCGCCTGTCCGCGGGACTGACGGTTCCTGCCATGATGGCGGGCCCCGTCGGAACCAACGGAGTCCTGGCGCCGCGCTCGGCGGTCATGCGGGCTCAGGGCCAGGTGTTCATCTACGTCCGTCGGGACCCTACCCATTTCGAGCGCCGCGTCCTGACCGGCGTCAAGCCTCAGACCGACGGTCTCTTCGCGGCGGGTGGTGCGCGGCCGGGCGAGACGGTGGTCGTCTATGGCGCGGCGGCGGTGTTCGCGGCCGAGAACGCTCCCAAGGGCGGAGACTGATTCATGCTCAGCGCCATTGTCCGTTGGTGCCTGGAACGGCCGCGTCTGGTCGCGCTGGGCGCGGTCCTGCTGCTGATCTATGGCGGCGTGGTCCTGTCCCACGCCAAGTTTGACGTCTTCCCCGAGTTCGTCCCCGCCCAGGCCGAGATCTCGACGGAGGCCCCGGGCCTGACCGCGCAGCAGGTCGAGCAACTGGTGACCCGGCCGGTCGAACAGGCGGTCAACGGCGCTTCAGGTGTCGAGACGGTGCGCTCGGAGTCCCAACAGGGTCTGTCGTCGGTCAGCGTCGTCTTCAAGGAAGGCTCCGACCCATACCGCGCCCGCCAGGTGGTGGCCGAAGCGCTGGGCGAGGTGGCCGGGACCCTGCCGGCGGGCGTGGCGCCGCCCAAGGTCGCGCCGCTGACCTCCTCGACCATGGACCTGCTGAAGATCGGCTTCACCTCCGAACGCCTGTCGCCGATGGCGCTGCGCGACCTGGTCCAGTGGACCGTCCGGCCCCGGGTGCTGGCGGCCGCCGGCGTGGCGCGCGCCACCGTCTATGGCGGCGAAGTCCGTCGCTTCGAGGTCCGCGCCCGGCCCGACGATCTGGCCGCTCGTGACTTGTCGCTCGCCGACCTCGTCACCGCCGTCAGGGCGGCGACTGGCGTCAGCGGCGGCGGCTTCATCGACACGCCCGAGCAGCGGATTCTGATCGACGCCCGAGGCCAGGCCCTCACGCCCGCCGACATCGGCGCCGCGCCGATCCCCAGCGCCGCCGGCGGCGCGCCCGTGCGTGTCGCGGACGTCGCCGACGTCGTCGACGCCCCCGCGCCCGACGTCGGCGAAGCGGTGATCATGGGCAAGCCCGGCGTGCTGATTAGTCTCTCCAGCCAGTACGGGGCCAACACCCTGGACGCGACCCACGCCGTCGAGGCGGCGATGGAGGAACTGAAGCCGGCCCTCGACAGCCAGGGCGTGAAGGTGTTCGCCGACCTGCACCGCCCGGCCAACTTCATCTCCGCCGCGCTGGGCGGCATCACGGAAGACCTGGTGATCGGCGCCGTGCTGATCGCGCTGGTCCTGCTGCTGTTCATGCGCAATCTGCGCGCGGTGCTGGTCTCGTTCATCTCGATCCCGCTGTCGCTGCTGACGGCTGTGATCGTGCTGGACGCCCTGGGCTGGACCATCAACACCATGACCTTGGGCGGCCTGGCCGTGGCGCTGGGGGTGGTGGTCGACGACGCGGTCATCGATGTCGAGAACATCGTCCGTCGCCTGCGCGAGCGCGGCGATCGGCTGGCGGTCGAGGTCGTGCTCGGCGCCTCGCTCGAGGTGCGGGCGCCAGTCATCTACGCCACCGTGGTGGTGGCGCTGGTCCTGGCGCCGGTCCTGATGCTGGGCGGCCTGCAAGGGGCGTTCTTCTCGCCCTTGGCGGCGGCCTTCATCCTGGCGACGGCGGCGTCGCTGGCCGTGGCCGTGGTCGTCACCCCGCCGCTGGCCCTGCTGCTGCTGGGCAATGCCCATGTGCCCGAGGAGCCCCAGGCGCTGGAACGCGCCAAGGTCTGGCACGAAGGTGTCCTGACCCGCGCCAGCGGCCGGCCGGGCCTGGCGGTCATCGGGGTAATCGCCGCTGCGGCGGTCACCGGGGCCGGCTTCATGCTGTTCAATTCCGAGCTGCTGCCCAATTTCCGCGAAGGCCACTTCGTGCTCGGCGTCGCCGGCCCGCCCGGGACCTCGCTGACCGTCATGCGCAAATACGGGGAGGGGATCACCCGCGACCTCCTGGCCGTCGACGGCATCCAGAGCGTCGAGCAGCAGATCGGCCGCGCTTCCGGCGGCGAGGACGCCTTCGGCACGGAGCGCAGCGAGTTCCACGTCGAACTGAAGCCCAAGCTATCGGGCAAGGATCAGGATCGCGTCCAGGAGGAGATCCACAAGGTCCTCGACAGCTATCCGGGCCTGGAGACCGAAGTACTGACCTTCCTGGGCGACCGCATCGGCGAGTCCCTGTCGGGCGAGACCGCGTCCCTGGCCGTCGGCATCTACGGCGCTGATCTCGACACGCTGGACAAGACCGCCGCCGACATCGCTGCGGTGATGGAGAAGGTCCCGGGCGCGACCGATGTGAAGATCCAGATCCCGCCAAGCACGCCCGTCGTGCGGGTCGACCTGAACCTGCCGGCCCTGGCCCGCTATGGCCTGGCTCCGGCCGAGGTGCTGGACGCGATCCAGACGGCCTATCAGGGCGCGGTGGCGGCCCAGGTCTATCAGGAGAGCCGTGCTCTCGACATCGCCGTGACGACGCCGCCGGAGGTCCGCCAAGACCCCGAGGCCGTCGGCGACCTGCTGATCCGCGCCCAGGGCGGCCAGGTGGTGGCGCTGAAGGACATCGCCAAGGTCTGGCTGACCGACGGCCGCACCAGCATCGCCCACGAGGGCGGCCGGCCGCGCCAGGTCGTGACCGCCAACCCCGCGCCCAAGGACGCCCAGAAGGTGACCAAGGCTGTCCAGGACGCCATCGCCAAGTCGGTCACGCTGCCGCCGGGCGTCTATCTCGACTATGCCGGCACGGCCGAAGGCGCGGCGAGCGCCGGGCGACAACTGCTGTTCAATGTCGCCATCGCCCTGATCGGCGTGATCGCGGTCCTGCTGATCACCTTCCGCAGCGGACGATCGGTCGGCTTGATCCTGGCCTCGGCGCCGTTCGCCCTGGTCGGCGGGGTCGTGGCTGTGGCCTTCACGGGCGCCAGCCTGTCGCTGGGCTCGCTGGTCGGCTTCGTCACGCTGTTCGGGGTGGCGGCGCGCAACGCCATCCTGCTGGTGTCGCACCTTGACCACCTGGTCCTGGTCGAGGGCGAGGCCTGGTCGCTGGGCGCGATCGCGCGGGCGACGCGGGAGCGGGTGACGCCGATCCTGATGACCGCCCTGGTGACGGCGCTGGGCGTGCTGCCGCTGGCGATCCAGACCGGGCAGGCCGGTCGTGAGATCCAGGGGCCGATGGCGATCGTCATCCTGGGCGGCCTGATCACCTCGACCATCGCCAGCCTGGTCGTCCTGCCCAGTCTGATCTGGCGCTTCGGGCGGCCGCCGGTGTCGGGCGCGCCCGCATGAAACCCGAAAGCAGGCCACTCGCCCGCGCGGTCCTGATCGTCGCCCTGCTCAATCTCGCCTACTTTGGCGTGGAGTTCGCGATCGCCGTCCGGATCGAGTCCGCCTCGCTACTGGCGGACGCCGTGGACTTCCTCGAGGACGCGACGGTCAATCTGCTTATCCTGGTCGGGCTCGGATGGTCCGCCGCGAACAGGGCCAAGCTTGGGCGCTTGCTGGCGCTGCTGCTGCTCGCGCCCGCCCTGGCGTTCCTCTGGACACTTTGGCGCAAGCTGCAGGCGCCGGTGGTCCCCGCGCCGGACCTGCTGTCGCTGACCGGGCTGGGCGCTTTGGTCGTCAACCTCGGCTGCGCCTTCCTCCTGGCGCGCTACAGGGACCATGAGGGCAGCCTGACCAGGGCCGCTTTCCTGTCGGCGCGCAACGACGCCATCGCCAATGTCGGGATCATCCTGGCCGCCGGCGCCACCATGGTGACACGGTCCATCTGGCCCGATGTGCTGGTCGGCTGCGCCATCGCTTGGATGAACATCGACGCCGCCCGCGAAGTCCTGGCGGCCGCCCGAGGCGAGGGCGACGCCAAGGCCTAGAAGTTCACCAGCAGGTCAGGCGATCGAGCCAGTCGTCGGCGGCGTTGGCGCCGGCATGCGGGGCGTGGAGCGGGCGGTAGCGGTAGTCGGTGGCGTTGAGCACCAGATTGGTCGCCAGCACATAGTCCACGCTGAGCGCGCCCGAGCAGAGCGTCGATCCCGAAGCCGGTGTCCTCGCTCATGGCGGCGCCGATCAGCCAGGCGCGGCGGCGGGACGAACGGACATGCGTACTCTCCTCGGGCCGCCCGGCGGCGACCGTGTTCAGCTCCGATGGGATGTTGTCGAAAGGCGTCAGGGCGCCGTGGGCGTCGGGGCGACGGCGTATTCCGGGGCGACGACCAGGACCTCGAAGGCCTGTTCGGCGCGGAGGTACTTGCCCTGGGCGTCGCGTTCGACCTTGGCGGCGGGCAGGTACAGGCGCTGGGACCTGGCGTCGTAGGCGGCCGTGCGGGCGCCTTCGCGGGTCTTGACCGTCTGGGTGACGGTCGCCTTGCCGGCGGCGTCCAGCGTGTAGACGGTCAGGTTGCCGTCGATGCAGGGGATGAAGCCTCGGCGCGAGCGGGCGTCGAACAGCGAGCCGTCCGGACGCGAGCAGACGGCGAAGCCGCCGCGATCCTGGCCGGTCGCGGCGTCGACGAGCTTGGCGACGCCGCTACGGCAGACCGAGATCAGCAGGCCCGAGACCGGGTCGTGGGTGATCCCCGTCGGTTCGTCGCAGCCGGCGAGGGCGTAGCGACCCGTGACCTTGCTGGCCTTCAGGTCGATCACCTCGACGGCGTTGAGGTCCTCGATATTGACGAACAAGCGTCCTGAACCATCGCCGACCGCGCCTTCGGGCACGCCGCCGACCGCGATCTTGCCGACCTGCCGGGCGGTCTTCGGATCGATCAGCGACACGTCGTTGCTGCCGCCGTTCATAACCGCGATCAGGCCGGTGGCGCTGTCGTAATAGGCGCCGTCCGGCTCGGTTCCGACCGGGATGTCGGCCCACACCTCGCCGGTGTGGCGGTCGAGCAGGGTGACGGTGTTGGTCTCGCCGTTGGTGGTCAGCATCCAGGGTGTCTCGGGAACCAGCAGCACGGCCGCCACGCCCTCGCGCTTGACCAGGGTGCGGCCCTTGCCGGTCGCCAGGTCCAGCGCCAGGACGCCATAGCCGCGACCTACGTAGAGCGTGCTCGTCGCCGCATCGACCGAGGCGTAGTCGTAGCTGCCCGGCTCGGCCGAGAACTTCTGGACCACGCGGTAGGTTGGGCCATCGGCCGCGTGCGCAACGCCGGCTAGGAGGCCAAGGGCCAGGGCGAGGCGGGCGATCGACATGATGCGTACTCCAGGTCTTCGAGAAAAAGGCGGCGCGCGCCGCCGGGGAGGGGCGAGGCGCGCGGGCGCCAACGGCGCCGCCGGCAAGGGCGACGCCGTGGTTCAGTCAAGTCGAGAGATCAGTATTCGAAGGTCACCGAGGCCTTCACGGTGCGCGGCGCGCCCTGCAGCAGGTAGCCGCCGAACGCCGAGTACCAGTAGCGCTTGTTGCCGACGTTCTCGGCGCTGAGGCGCAGGGTGATCGGCCGGCCCTGGGTGACCAGGACGTAGCGCGCGCCCAGATCGAACCGGCTCCAGCTGGGCAGGGTCTGGGTGTTGGCCGCGTCGATCTTCTGCTCGCCGGTCAGCACGATCCGGCCGGTCAGGGTCAGGGACGTCAGCACCGGCGGCACCACCTCGGCGCCGAAATTGACCTGGTACTTCGGCACGCCGATCGCTTCCTTGCCCAGGTTGGCGGCCAGGCCCTTGATGATCTTGGTGTCGTTGATGGTGGCGCCGCCGATGAAGCGCAGGGTCTTGCTCGGCTCGCCGTTGAAGCTGAGCTCGATGCCGCGGTTGCGCTGCTCGCCGTCGACCACGTAGCGGGTCAGGGTTGTGCTGCCGACGACGGGCTGGTTGTAGGCGTTGGGCTGCTTGGTCTGGAACAACGCCACCGTGCCGGTCAGGCCCTGGAGGGCCAGCTTGGCGCCGGCCTCGTACTGCACGGAGGTGTAGGGCGAGAAAATCTCGCCCGGATTGACCGTGGTGGCGTTGACGGGCGCGGTCGGCCCCTGGGCCAGGCCCTCGATCCGGTTGGCGTAGAACGACAGGGTCTCGGTCGGTTTGAACACCAGGCCGACGACCGGCGTCAGGGCGTCCTTGTTGTAGTGCGAGGTGCGGGCCAGCGTGCCGCGATTGTAGCCATCGACGATGATGGTCTGCTGGCGGGCGCCGACGGTGAGCATCACCTTGTCGTCCAGCACGCCGATGGTGTCGGAGAAGAAGGCGCTCTTCAGCTTGCTGGTGCTGACCTTGGGCAGGTCTGTCAGGCTGCCGCCGCTGGCCGGCAGGGTCGAGTTGGTGGGTTTGTCGACGATCGTGGCGGCGTAGATGTTGGTGCAGTAGCCGGTCGCCGCCGCGCCGCACGCCGAGCGCACCGACGTCGGGAAGGCGCCGAAGCTGAACGAGTTGCGGTTCTCGGTCTTGGTCCCCGACACGCCGACATTGAGCTTGTGGCTGAGGGCGGCCGTCGTGAAGTTGGCGCGCAGACCCAGCTGGGCGCTCTCGTTGTTGTCCTCGCGCGGGACATAGAGGCGCGAGCCCGTCGCCGCGCCGGTCGAGGCGTTGCTGACCGTCAGGGTCGAATAGTCGCCGTCCTCGCTGCCGTCGCGGGCGCCGGCCGTGAAATAGGCCAGCACGTTCTTGGAGAGATCGACCTCGGTGCGGAACACGCCGTAGAGGTCCTTCAGCGTGGTGTAGGTCCAAGGCTGACCGTAGTTGTAGCTGGCCTTGGGCGCGCGGGGCGTGGCGATGCCGGCGGCCAGGCGCACGGTCGGGCGGCTCTGTTCTGCGCGCTGATCCTCGTAGCCGACATGCAGGAAGGCGCGCACGCGCTCCTTGCGGACATCGAAGGTGCCGCCCAGGACGCCGACGTGGCGGTTCTCGTTGTCCACGGCGGTGTCGCCATCGCGATAGACCCCGACCACGCGCAGGCCGAACATGTCGTCGGGACCGAAGCGGCCGCCGACATCGACATTGCCGCCGAACGTGGAGTCGGCGCTGTAGCTGATCGTGCCGCGCATCAGGGTGCGCTGAGCTTGCTTGGGCGTCAGGTTGACGCCGCCGCCGACGCCCGAACCGCCGGGCGCGGCGCCATAGAGGAAGGCGCTGGCGCCGTTCAGCACCTGGACGCTATCGTAGAGTTCCGGCGAGATCAGCTGGCGGGGCGTGACGCCATAGAGGCCGCTGATCGAGATGTCGTCGCCGTTCAGGGCGAAACCGCGGATGACGAACAGCTCCGATTGGTTGCCCGAGCCGTAGGTCGTGCGCACCGACGGGTCGTTGTCCAGCACCTTGCCGATCGTTTCGGACTGCTGGTCCAGGATCAGTTGAGCGGTGTAGGCGCTGACATTGAAGGGCGTGGACAAGGCGTCGAGATTGCCGAGCACGCCGACGTCGCCGTTGCTGACTACCTGCTTCTGGGCCTGCTGGGCCTTGACGACGATCTCCTCGACGCTCTGGGCATCGGGCTTGTCCTGCGCGAGCGCCGGGTGGGAAAAGGCGAGGACGGATGCGATCGCGGCGAGACTGGCGCCGCCCCTGGTCGTGAACTTCGACGACATGAAACTAACCCCCGGATTCATTGACGGCCTTTCCGGCCCTTTGCGCCTCCCCCGGAGGCGCCGACCCTGGAAGCTTCCGCCCGGCTTTGGCGCCATTGAACATCCAGTTTGTTGAAGATGTGGGGGCCAAGCTCCGGCGTCAGCCGAAGCGCGTCTGGCCCCCGACCACCGTGCGCAGCACCTTCGCCTGGTCCAGCGTCGCGGGATCGATCGTCAGCAGGTCACGGTCCCAAACGACGAGATCGGCCAATTTTCCGGGATGGAGTACGCCGCTCCTGCCTTCGTGGAAGCCGGCATAGGCCGCCTGGGTTGTGTAGCCGGCCAGGGCCTGGATCAGGCTGATCCTCTGCTCGGGATACCAGCCGCCGGGATTCTTGCCGTCCAGCGTCTCGCGCAGCACGGCCGCCTTCAGGCCGGTCAGCGGGTCCAGAGGGGCCACCGGCCAGTCCGATCCCATGCAGACGTGCGCGCCGGCGGCCAGCAGCGAGTGGAAGGCGTAGGTGGTCTTCAGGCGTTCGGGTCCGATCCGGCGGATCGCCCAGCGTCCGTCGTCGACGGCGTGATAGGGCTGCACCGAGGCGATCACGTTCTGCTTGGCGAAGCGCGCGATGGCCGCCGGCCGCAGGTGCTGGGCGTGCTCGATCCGGAAGCGCCGGTCGCGCCGCCCGTTGCTGGCGGCCACGGCGGCCATGGTGTCCAGGACGATGTCGTTGGCCTCGTCGCCGATGGCGTGGGCCGCCACCTGCAGGCCGGCCTTGTCCGCCGCCGTCATCCAGGTCTTGAGGTCCTTGGGATCGGTCACGGTGATGCCATGCGCGCCGGGCTCGTCCTCATACGGGTCGTAGAAGAGCGCGGTGCGCGAGCCCAGCGAGCCGTCGAACACCACCTTGCAGCCGCCCCAGCGGACCCAGTCGTCGCCACGCCCTTCGGCGGCGATCAGGTCCTTGAGCTTCTCCCAGTCCTTGAGCGGGACGAACGAATAGAACCGCAGGCCAAGGTCGCCGGCCGCGTGGAGGCGGCGGACGGAATCGTGGGTGATCCACTCGAGTTCGGGCGTGTGGACCTGGGTGACGCCCTTGCTGAGCCCCAGGGCGACGCCCTTGCGGTTGGCTGCATCGATCTGCTTGGGCGTGGCTGGGCCGATCGCCTTGAGCACCAGGTTCTTGGCGGCGTCCTTGATGATGCCGGTCGGCTCGCCGGCCGCGTCGCGCATGATAACGCCGCCGGGCACGTCCGGCGTGTCGCGATCAATGCCGGCCAGCTTCAAGGCCAGCGAGTTCAGCAGCATCATGTGCAGGTCGTAGCGGATCACCGCCACCGGCGTGTTCGGCGTGACCGCATCGATCCAGGCCTTGCTAGGCAGCTCGCCGCCCCAGCGGTCCTGGTCCCAGTTGCCGCCTTGCAGCCATTCGCCCGGCGGCAGCGCGGCGGCGGCCTTGGCGATGCGCTGGACGAATTCCGGCGGTGTCGATGCGTCCCGCAGGGAGGCCTGCGAGAGCATGAACGAGGCCTTGGTGAAGTGGGTGTGGCAGTCGGTGAAGCCCGGGGTGACGAAGGCCCCGCCCAGGTCGATCACCTGGGTGCGCTTGCCGATCCGCGCCTTGACCGCCGCGGCGCCGAGGACCGCGATCCTGTCGCCGATGGTGCCGACCGCATCGCTTCGTTCCGAGGCGGTGCGGCCGGTCCAGACCTTGGCGTTCAGATAGGCGACATCCAGTTCGGCGGCGGCGCCGATCGCCCGTCCGCCGAGGAGGAGAGCCGCCCCGGCGCCGCCGGCGCCGAGCAGGACGTCGCGCCGGCGGGTCACTTCTTGGCGGCCTTCTTGGCGGAGTCGCTCGTGGGATTGTCGGCCCGCCACTTGTCGAGGCGTGAGAGCCACTGGCCGGCGGTGAGGGGGCCGTAGGTATGGGTGTCGGTGTGCTCGGCGATCAGCTCGCGGATGGCGACGAAATAGGCCGGGCCGCTCTCGCCGCCCAGTTCCTTGCGCTTGGCCGCCATGGCCGCCTGCTGCTCGGGCGTCGGCTTGACCGCGCGCACCGGCTTGAACATCAGCACGTCCCAGTCGGCGCCTTCCTCATGGACGAAGATCTGGATCGGCGGCTGGCCGCCGGCCTTGGCGATCTCGTCGGCGCGGGCGATGCGGCGGATGAACTCCTCCTGCTTGCCCGGAGCCAGCTTGAAGACCTCGAACCAGGCTTCTGGCCAGGGCGCGCCGTCGTCGGTCGTGACCTTGGCGACGGGCATCGGCGGCGCGGCGGCCTGGGTCGCGTTTTGAGCCGCGGCAGGCAGGGCGCAGGCGCCCAGAGCGACGCCGATCGCGGCGGCGAGCATCATGGTCTTTTTCATGAAACAGTTCCCCATCTTGTGCCGCGATGCTCCGCTCGCGGACGGCCCCCTCGAAACATCCAACTTCCGAAGCCTGAGGGGACCAAGCGGGGTCATTGGCTGGCGTCTCGTAGGGCGGCGATGGCCTGCCGGGCTTCCGGCAGGCTGAGGCTGGCAAAGCCCAGGCGCAGGCCGCGTGGCGCGGTCGGCCGGGTCATGAACGAACGGGAGGACGCAAACCGCAGGCCCATGCCGCGCGCCCGTTCCTCGATCCGGTCCAGGTCGTCGTGGAAACGAAGCCAGAAGGCCAGGCCGCCGTCGGGAACCTCGAAGTCGGCCCGGTCGCCCAGCACGGTCTTCAGCTCCTCGGCGAAGTCCAGCCTGCGCTGGGCGTAGACCTGCCGGACCTTGCGCGCATGTCGGCGCAGCTGGCCGCTGGCGATCAGGTCGGCGGCGGCGTCCTCGGTCAGGGTGTTGCCCATGCCGTCGCTCAGCGACACCCGGTGCGCGATGGCCTCGATCACCTCGCGCGGAGCGGCGACATAGCCGATGCGCAGGGCCGGCAGCAGCAGCTTGGACAGCGACCCGACATAGATCACGTGGCTCGGCGCGTAGCCGGCCATCGGCAACAGCGGCTGGGACTCGAAATGGAACTCGTGGTCGTAGTCGTCCTCGATGATGGCGAAGCCGAACTGCCGCGCCAGGGACAGCAGCCGCAGGCGTCGTTCGGGCCGCAACGCCACGGTGGTGGGGAACTGGTGGTGCGGGGTCAGGAACAGCGCTCGCACGGTGTGGCGGCGGCAGACCCGTTCGACTTCCTCGACATCGATGCCGTCCTGGTCCAGCCCCACCGGCACGATCTGGGCGCCCATGGCGGCGAAGGCGGCCACGGCCGGCTCGTAGGTCAGTTCCTCGACCACCACGACGTCGCCGGGCTGCAGCAGGACCTGACCGGCCAGGAAGATGCCGTTCTGGCTGCCGCGCGTGATGCAGATGTTCTCGGCCGCCATCGGCAGGCCGCGCTGGGACTTCAGCATCTCGGCGATGGACTCGCGCAGCGCCGCCGACCCGCGCGGGTCGCGATACTGCAGGCGGTTCTCGCGCGAGGCCTTGTGCGCGGCGGTGCGGTAGGCGCGGGTCAGCAGTTCGGCCGGGAACAGCCGCCCGTCGGGCGCGCCCTCGTCCAGCTTCAGGCCGCGGCCGTCGGGGAGGGCCAGCGGGCGTTCGGGAGGAGCGGAAAAGCGGTAGTCGGCGACGATCGGCTGGCGGCCGGTTCTGGGCTTGTCAGGAGTCTTGGCCGGCGCGGCCTCGGGCAGGGACGACGAGACCTGCGTGCCCTTGGTGCCCGCCGGCGTCAGCCAGCCCTGGGCGGTCAGGTCCTCATAGGCCAGGACCACGGTCTTGCGATTGACGCCCAGCGAGGCGGCGAGTTCGCGGCTCGAGGGCAGGAACGTCCCGGAAGTGAGGCGCCCGCTCTCGATCTCGCGGATCAGCGCCTGGATGATCTGCATGTAGACCGGCGCCCCGCGCCCGGGGTTGATGCGATCGCTGAGACTGACCTGCCATGGACGCAGCATTGGACGCTTTTCACCAAGTCGTGGGGGCCAAGCTCGGAACCGTATGATCGGTGAACGGCGTATTCAATCGTTCTGCTTGGACCCCCAGACTTTTAGGTCTTGGCGCTTGTCGAGGAGCCAGGGGCGCGGGATCAAACTGCTCGGTTGATAGGCGTTTTTAGGGGCTTCAGGTGAATCTGCGTGCGCACCACGGATTTCTTGACGGCGCGGCGGCGCGATGAACCCGGTGTTTGAGACCTTCCTTCCCGACGATGTCCGCGCGCTGATCGCGCAGTATCCGTTGGCCTGGGTGAGTGTCGGCGCCGAGGGCGTCGAGGAGCCGTCGCTGTTGCCGATGGTCGGCGAGTATGACGACGAAGGCCGCCTGATCGAGCTGATCGGGCACCTGGGGCGGCGCAATCCGCTTTGCGCGGCCATGCAGGAGGCAGGACGGGCGCGTTTCCTGTTCTGTGGTCCTCAGGGCTACGTTTCGCCCGCCGAGGCGGAGCGTCGGGACTGGGCTCCGACCTGGAACTACGTCTCGCTGCGGATCGAGGCGACGATCGAGATCGACGAAGCCCATACCCGTCCTTCCATCGACGTCCTGGCGGACATCTTGGAAAGCCGGCGACCACAGCCGTGGTCAGCGGTGGAGCTGGGGCCACGCTACGATATGTTGTCTGGAGCGATCATCGGTTTTCGTGCGCGGGTGACCGGCCTGCGCGGTGTCTTCAAGCTGGGCCAGGACGAGAGCGCCGAGACCTTCGCCGCGATCGTCAGATCCCATCAAAACCCCGAGCTGGTCCAGTGGATGCAACGGTTCGAGCAGAGAAAAGGGGACCAGGGGTGAGCACCGTGCTGGCGCGCTGCGCCGTTGCGATGAGCCTTGTGATCGCGCCGGCGGTGGCCGAGGCGCAAGCTTCCGCGTCCGCCGCCGCGCCCGCCCAGGCTCCGGCCACGCCGCCTTGGCGGATGGACCCTTTCCCGAGCACCTATGTGGCGCGTCCGCATCCGGCGCTGATGATCCGCCACGCCACCATCCTGGACGGCGCGGGCGCTCGGCTGGACGATGGCGATATCCTGCTGCGCGACGGCAAGATCGTCGCGCTCGGACGAAGCCTGCCGGCCGATCCGGCCGCGCGAGAGATCGACGCCGCTGGACGCTGGGTGACGCCCGGCGTCATCGACGTCCACAGCCATGACGGCACCTATGTCCTGCCGCTGACGACGATCGATCGCGAGGCCGGCGACGTCTCCGAAAACAGCGACCTCAACTCCGCCGACACCTGGATCGAGACGGCGGTCAATCCGCAGGACACGGCCTTCTCGCGTGCTCTGCGCGGCGGGGTCACCACCATCCAGATCCTGCCGGGGTCCAGCCCGATCTTCAGCGGCCGGTCCGTGGTTGTCCGGCCCGTGCCGGCCACGACGGTGGCGGCGATGAAGTTCGAGGGCGCGACGCAGGGCTTCAAGATGTCTTGCGGCGAAAACCCCAAGGAGCAGGGCGCCGACACCCATCGGGGGCCGACCAGCCGCCAGGGCACGGTGGCCTTCATGCGCCGGGCCTTCCTGGATGCGCAGGACTACCGTCGCGACTGGGAGGCGGGCAAGGCGCCCAAGCGCGACCTCAAGCGCGAGGCCTTGGCCGGGGTCCTGGCCGGCGACCTCAAGGTCAACATGCACTGCTATCGGGCCGACGACATGGCGACGATGGTGTCGCTGTCGCGCGAATTCGGGTTCCGCATCGGCGCTTTCCACCATGCCGTCGAGGCCTACAAGATCCCCAACCTGCTGCGTGACGCTGGCGTCTGCTCGGCTGTCTGGGGCGACTGGTGGGGCTTCAAGATGGAGGCCCAGGACGCCGTGCGCGCCAACGCTGTCCTGCTGGATCGCGCGGGCGCCTGCGTGATGATGCACTCGGACTCGCCCGGCAGCGGCCAGCGCCTGACGATCGAGGCCGCCAAGGCGATGGGCGCGGGTCGCAGGGCGGGTATCACCGTACCGCCGGAGCGGGCCATCCGCTGGGTCACCAGTCAGCCAGCCGGCTTGCTGGGTCTGAGCAAGCGCATCGGCACGCTCGCGCCAGGATACGACGCCAATGTCGTGCTGTGGTCGGGTAGTCCCTTCAGCATCTACACCAAGGCCGATCTGGTTCTGATCGACGGCGCGCCGCTGTACGATCGCAAGGCCCCGAACGGTCCTCCCGTTTCCGATTTCGAGCTTGGTCGCCGGGCGGTCGAAGACAAATGAAGACGCTGATCCCCCTCCTGGCGCTGCTGCTGGCGCCGGCCCAGGTCGCCGCACAGTCGGTGGCCGTCGTGCACGCCAAGGCCTGGACGCTGCAGGCCGATACGCCCGTCGAGGACGCCACCATCGTCATCCGCGACGGACGCTTCGTCTCGGTCCAGAAGGGCGGGGTGGTTCCGGCCGGCCTGCCGGTGATCGACGCGGCCGGCCGTATCGTGACGCCGGGCTTCGTCAACGCCGCCACCCAACTGGGCCTGACCGAGGTCTCGTCGGCCAACGATACGCGCGATGTCATGACCCGCCGTGAGGAACTCGGCGCGGGGTTTGACGTCAGCTACGCCCTGAACGGCAACTCGGCCCTGGTCGAGCTGGCCCGGTCCGACGGCCTGACACGCGCCTTCTCCTATCCCAGCGCTTCGGCCACGCCGCCGTTCGCGGGACAGGCGGCGATGGTGCGCCTGCGCGATGGCGTCGACATCCTCGACCGGCCCAAGGCCGCCGTGGTCAGCCTGCTCAGCGGTTCGGACTGGGACCGCGAGGTACGTTCGCGCGCGGCGCAATGGCAGCTACTGCGCGCCACGCTGGACGAGGCTCGCAATCCCAAGCTGGCCGGCCTGCGCGACGACCCGCTGTTGTCGCCCGAGGACGCCGCCGCGCTCAAGCGCGTGCTGGCGCGCGCCGCGCCGCTGGCCATCTTCACCCATCGCGAGTCCGATATCCGTCAGGCCATCCAACTGGGCGAGGACTACCGCATCCGCGTGGTCATCGTCGGCGGCGCCGAGGCCTGGCGCGCCGCGGACGCCCTGGCCGCCGCCCACGTCCCGGTCGTGCTCGATCCCGAGGCCAACCTGCCCAACACCTTCGACCAGCTGGGCGCGCGGCAGGACAATGCGATGATCCTGACCAAGGCCGGCGTCACCGTCGCCTTCGGCCTGTCGGGCGGGGTCATGACCATGACCTACAATGCGGGCCTGGCGCTGCGCGAGGGCGCCGGCGTCGCCGTGTCCAGCGGCATGAGCTACATCCAGGCCCTGAGGGCCGTGACCGTCAATCCGCTTGCCATCTGGGGCTATGGCCCCGGCGCGGGGACGATGGCGACGGGCGCCGACGGGGACCTCGTCGTCTGGGACGGCGATCCGCTGGAACCGGAGAACGCGCCCGTGGCCATGGTGGTGGCGGGCCGCCAAGTCTCGCTGGACAACCGCCAGACCGATCTCGTCAAACGCTACCTGAATCCCGCCAAATGAAGATCGCGCTGCTCGCTTCCGCCGCCCTGGTTCTTGCCGTCGCCACGCCGGCCTGGTCGTCGGAAGCAGCGGCGCAGCTGCCTCTGGCGCCAGCTCGAACCCTGTCCCTGGAGGTCGAGCGGGGCACGTGGCTGTCGCTCGATGTCTCGCCGGACGGCAAAACCATCGTCTTCGACATGCTGGGCGACCTCTACGCTGCCCCGGTCGAGGGCGGGACAGCGCGGCAGCTGACCCGAGGGCTCGCTTTCGACACCCAGCCGACCTTCTCACCCGATGGGCAATGGATCGCCTTCGTCAGCGACCGGTCCGGGGCCGACAATCTGTGGATCGCCAGGGCCGCCGGCAGCCAGGCCCGGCAGGTCAGCGACAATGCCGACGACAGCATCTTCACCTCGCCCGCGTGGAGCGCCGACGGCCAGGCGCTGTTCGCCAGTCACTATCGCCCCGACGTGAACAACTACGCCCTCTGGCGCTATAGCCTCGACGGCAAGGGGCAGGCCCTGGCGCCGGTCAAGCCGGCGGCGGGCGCGGCGCGGACGACCTATCGCAGCACCCTGGGCGCATCGGCCTCGCCCGACGGTCGCTACCTCTACTACGCCCGCCGCGTGGGTGGTCTCGACTTCGACGCCGCCAAGCGCTGGACCATCCTGCGTCAGGACCTCGCGACCGGCGAGGAGCAGCCGGTGATCGCCGGAGCCGGCGGCCGCGGCGCCGAAAGCGAGACCTTCTTCCGGCCGGTGGTCTCCGGCGATGGCCGCAAGCTGGCCTACGCCACGCGCGTCGAAGGGCGCACGCGCCTTCGCGTCCGCGATCTCGTCGGTGGTCAGGACATCGATCTGGGGGAAGTCGAGGCCGACGCCCTCCAGGCTTCGTCCTGGCAGGACCTGCTGCCGCGCTACGCCTTCATGCCGGACGGGCAGGGGATTCTGGTCGCGCATGGCGGCCGGATCGAACGGCGGAGCCTGACGGGCGCGATCACGTCCGTGCCGCTGCATGTCTCGGCCAAGGTCGATGTCGGACCCAGCACGCGGGTGCGACTGCGCGAAGCCGACGGACCGGTGCGGGCCCACCTGGCCATGGCCCCGATCGCCTCGCCCGATGGCCGCCGGGTCGCCTTCGCGGCGTTGGGAGGTCTCTATGTCCAACCGCTCTATCACCGAGGTCCGGCTCGGCGGCTGCCGGTCGATGCAGGCCTTCCGGCCCAGCCGAGCTGGAGTCCCGACGGCAAGACCTTGGTCTATGTCAGCTGGAGCGAGGCCGACGGCGGCGCGGTCTGGACGATCCGGGCCGATGGTAGCGGTCCGGCGCGGCGGCTCGACCTGCCCAACGCCTTCTACACCTATCCGGTGTTCACGCCCGACGGCCGCGCCGTCCTGACCGTGCGATCGGCCGCCGCCGCGCGTCGTCAGTCGAACTTCGAGTTCGGCAAGCTGCGGGAGGGCGAGCTGATGTCGCTGCCCACTGACGGTCGGCCGGCGCGCGTGCTGACCAGTGGGCGACTGGGCGCGCGTCCGCACTTTTCGGCCAAGCCCGGCAAGGTCTACATCCTTACCGGCGAGGGCCTGGCGGCGGTCGATCTGGCCAGTGGCGCGCGTGAGCGCGTCCTGCAGGTCAAGGGACCCGGCTACTACTTCGCCGAGGGGACCACGGCGGTCGATGACATGCGGATCAGTCCGGATGGCCGTTCGGTCGCGGCTCTGATCGTCCAGCAGCTCTATGTCGTACCGATACCGGCCGGCGCCACTCCGGAAGTCGATCTGACCGACCCCAGGAGCGTCCATCGCCGGGTCACCAAGGGTGGGGCCGACTATTTCGAGTGGACACCGGACGGCGACCTGACCTGGTCGGCCGGCGCCGACTTCGTCCGCATCGACCCAGCCACGGGCGCTGAGCGCAAGCGCACGGCCCTGGCCGCGGAACTGCCGCGCGAGCGGGGCGGTGGGAGCATCGTCCTGCGCGGCGCACGCGCCCTGACCATGGCCCATGGCGACCAGATCATCGAGGACGCCGACATCCTGGTGAGGGACGGTCGCATCGCGGCCATCGGCCCACGCGGCAGTGTCGCCATCCCCGCCGGCGCGAGCGTCCGCGACCTTTCCGGCAAGATCGTCCTGCCCGGCTTCATCGACACCCACGACCACATCGGGACCATCAAGCGCGAGGTGCTCAGCGCCGAGGACTGGGGGCTGCGCGCGCGTCTGGCCTTCGGAGTGACCACCAGCTTCGACCCGTCCACGCTCAGCATCGACATGGTGGCCTATCAGGACCTGATCGACGCGGGCCTGGTGCTGGGGCCGCGCCTGCGATCGACTGGACCGGCGCTGTTCTCGATGCAGCGTTTTGTCTCGCTGGACGATGCTC
The DNA here is from genome assembly GCF_059424195.1 of Caulobacter sp. GW456-12-1-14-TSB4. Classification (NCBI taxonomy): domain Bacteria; kingdom Pseudomonadati; phylum Pseudomonadota; class Alphaproteobacteria; order Caulobacterales; family Caulobacteraceae; genus Caulobacter; species Caulobacter sp. GW456-12-1-14-TSB4. The sequence continues at coordinate 23,675 of NZ_JBWKZF010000024.1, read as the reverse complement.
GCACGGTGCTCGGGCGCTACCAGGACGGCTACGGCCTCTCGAACCTCAAGGAATACCGCACGGGCAACCGCCGGGTGCGCCAATGGGTGGCGATGGCCGCCCGCGAGAGGGGGATGCTGCCGACGACGGAGGGAGCGCTGTCCCTGAAGCTGGACCTTACGCAGATCCTCGACGGCTACGCCGGCAACGAGCACGCCTTGCCCGCGCCCGCCCTAGGTGACGATGTCATTGGCCTGCTGGCGGCCATGCGCACCAGCTACACGACCACGCTGAGCGTCACCAACAGCGGCGGGCCGGCCGTCGATTGGTTCGTCACCCAGCGCGACCCTGCCCACGATGCGCGCGTGCGCCGTTTTTGGACGCCCTCGGCCATCGAACAGAAGCTGGGCGAACGCCCTTGGCAAGCGCTGGAGCGGATGCGCTTTCCGGCCATCGCCGAGGACGCCGCCGCCGTCCAGGCCGCTAGCGGACTGGTCGGCATCGGCGCGCATGGCGAGGCGCCGGGGATCGGTTTCCACTGGGAGATGGAAGCCCACGTCATGGGCGGCATGGGGACCTTGGCGACCCTTCACGCCGCGACAGCGGGTTCGGCCGAGACCATCGGCCGGCTCGATGATCTGGGGACCTTGGAACTGGGCAAGCTGGCCGACCTGGTGGTGCTGGACCGCGATCCGGTGGCCGATATCCGCAACAGCCAGTCGGTGAGCCTGGTCATGCGCGATGGCCGTCTCTTCACCGCCGACACGCTCGAGGAACTCTGGCCTAGGGCGAGGCCCGCGCCCCGGGCCTGGTTCGCGCGGGGCGGAGCCGATCCGTGGCTCCCGACTTCCAAGCCCTAGGCGCGGGCCTGCCCGTAGAGGCGCGCCTGGCGTTCCAGGTCCTTGGCGAAGAGCTGGGCGGCGGGCGAGAGCGTGTGCGCCAAGTGCATGACCAGGCCGATCGACCGCGAGGCGGTCGGACCTTCCAGCCGTCGCCAGGTCAGCTCCGGAGAAGGAAGCTGGGCCAGCGTCAGCCGGGGCAGGGCGGCGATCCCCAAGCCTGCCGCCACCAGGCTGCCGATCGTCGTCGGCTGTTTGCAGTTGAACAGCGGCTCGACGCTGACGCCGGCCTGGACGAAGGCGTCGGCGACCATGCCGTGCAGGTTGCTCTCCGGCCCCATGCCGATGAAGGGCCGATCGGCGAACACGTCCCAGCCGTGGGCCTCGCTCGTCGCCAGCGGATCGTCGTGGCGGCAGACCAGCACCAGGTCGTCGGGCATCAGCGCGCGGTATTTCAGGTCCTGCGACGGCAGGGGCGGAGTAGCCAGGCCGATATCGGCCTCGCCCGCCGCGACCGCGCGATGGACCGGGCCGCTGACGTCCTCCCAGATATCGATCCGAACTTCGGGATGGCTGGCCTGGAAGGCCTTGATCGTGCCCGGCAGCAGGGCCGCGGCGACCGAGGGGAGGGCGGCGATCCGCACCCGGCCCTGGCGTCCGCCGATGAAGTCCTCGAGCTCGTCGAAGGCGGCGTCGTAGGAGTCCAGCAGCCGCTCGGCCAGGGGCTTCAGGCGCGCTCCGGCGGCGGTCAGGGACACTCGGCGGGTGTCGCGATCGAACAGCCGCGCGCCCAGGCGCCCTTCGATCTGCTGGATGGTGCGGCTGAAGGCAGGCTGCGAGACGCCCAGCGCCGTGGCCGCGTCGCGGAAGCTTCCCAGCTCGGCGAGCTTCAGGAAAGCCTCGAGCTGGGGCAGGGACAGGCGGATGCGCATGGAGACCTGTTCGGGCGATCGGGCCGCGACCCTATCGCCAGCCGTTCCGACGTGTCCAGACGACCTCGAGCCTTATGCGCCGGACGCATCGACAGATACCCACGGCGACATTGCCGCGTTCGCGCGGCGGGCGGCATACCCGATCCAAGACCCCAGGCGTCCGGCTGGTCGCCGTCGGGGCAAGCGTCATCGGGGCGGGACATGACACCACTTTTGAGCGGTATCCGCGTGCTGGAGCTCAGCGCCGTGGTCATGGGTCCCTTCGCCGGCCAGATCCTGGCCGATCTGGGCGCCGAGGTGATCAAGGTCGAGCCGCTCACCGGCGACATCGCCCGCGCCGCCGACCCGGTCCGCGAGGGCTTGGGCGCGATGTATCTCAACAACAACCGCAACAAGCGTGTCATCGCCCTGGACCTGAAGACGCCGGAAGGCCGCGCGGTGGTCGAGCGCTTGATCGCCCGCTCGGACGTGCTGCTGCACAACATGCGGGTCGACGCCATCGAGCGTCTGGGCTTCGGGTTCGAGGCCGCCCGCGCGCTCAATCCGGGGATCATCCACTGCTCGGCGATCGGCTTTGGCCAGAAGGGGCGCTATCGCGACCGTCCGGCTTTCGACGACATCATCCAGGCGGCCAGCGGCATCGCCGGGCTGTCGATGGCCTTCGGTCGTGACCCGCAGTTCATCCCGACCAACCTGGCCGACAAGGTCGGCGCCCTCTACGCCGTCTACGGCGTCCTGGCGGCCCTGGTGGCGCGCGGCGGCGGCCGGCGCGAGGCCCTCAAGATCGAAGCGCCGATGTTCGAAGCCCTGACCTCGTTCCTGCTCAACGAGCACCTGGCTGGCGCCACCTTTGGCGAGGGCGCCGACGGCATGGGCTATGGCCGGCTGTTCGCCGCCAATCGCCGGCCGTTCCGCACCCGCGACGGCTGGATCGCGGTCCTGCCCTACACCCTGGCCCAGTGGACGCGCTTCTTCGAGGAGGCCGGGCGTGGCGACATCCTGTCCGCACCCTGGTTTCCCGACGCGGTCCAACGCAACCGGCGCATCGACTACCTCTATGGCGAGCTGGCCGAAACGCTGGCCGGCCGCGCGACCGACGCCTGGATGGAGACCCTGACGAGGCTCGACATCCCGTGCTCGCCGGTTCGGGCCTTCACCGACCTGCTCGACGACCCGCATCTGGCCGATGTCGGCTTCTTCGCCCCGTCTGGCGATTACCCCGCCGCCGTCACCCACGCCCTGCCACAGCCGGTGGTGTTCGCCGGCCTCGAGCGCCGTCCCGATCGCGCCGCGCCGGCGCTGGGCGCCGACACTCGCGCGATCCTTGCCGACTGCGGCTATGCCGAGGCCGAGATCGACGCGCTGCTCGATCGTCGCGTGGCCCTGACGCCTGCTGCGTCTTCCGAGGTCTCGACATGATCCGGAGGGCGTTGCGCGGCGCGCATCAACCTATGCCTAAGCCGTCATTGGTCGGCGGCGGGCGGCTCAATAGCGTCGCCGTGACGAACCGGGGCGCTGAGACCCACGGCCGCATCTTTGCGAACACGGCGGGGGAGGACGCGCGATGAGCGCCGCTGAAATTCATCCGAGCGGTCCTGCTGAGCTCACCCGAGGGCAGCGGATCCGCGCCATCATGGCGGGTTCGGCGGGCAATCTGATCGAGTGGTACGACTTCTACGTCTACGCCTTCATGGCGCTGTACTTCGCGCCGCTGTTTTTCCCGCAAGGCGACCGAACGGCCCAGCTGCTCAATGTCGCGGGCATCTATGCGGTCGGCTTCCTGATCCGCCCCGTCGGCGGCTGGTTCTTCGGGCGCTACGCCGACCGGCGCGGACGACGCGCGGCCATGGTGGTCTCGGTCCTGCTGATGGGCGCAGGCTCGCTGCTGATCGCGGTCCTGCCGACCTACGCCCGGATCGGCGCGGCCGCGCCGCTGCTGCTGTTGGTGGCGCGCTTGGCCCAGGGGTTCTCGACCGGCGGCCAGTATGGCGCGGCGGCGACCTATCTCAGCGAGGTCGCCGTCTCGGGTCGCCGCGGCTTCTACGCGGCCTTCCAGCACGTCACCCTGATGGGCGGTCAGCTGAGCGCGCTGCTGGTGCTGATCATCGTGCAGCAGACCTTCGCCGAGGCCGACATCAAGGCCTACGCCTGGCGCATCCCGTTCGCCCTGGGCGCGGTGATCGCCACCCTCGTGCTGCTGTTGCGTGGCCACATGCACGAGACGGTGACGCCGGCTGGCAAGGGCGCGGACGTCGAGGCCGGCAGCCTGCGCGCGCTCTCTCGCCACCCGCGCGCGCTGTTCGTGGTCGCCGCCCTGACGGCCGGCGGCGCGGTCACGCTCTATACCTTCACCACCTACATGCAGAAGTTCCTGGTCAACACGGCCGGCATGGACGTGAAGACCGTCAGCGGCGTGATGACCGCGGCCATGGTCGTCTTCATGCTGCTGCAGCCCCTGATTGGCGCGCTGTCGGACAAGATCGGCCGTCGCACCTGCCTGCTGATCTTCACCGGCCTGATGACTGTCTGCGCCGTGCCGCTGCTGTCGGCCCTGACGTCCGTCAGCAGCCCGGCGGCGGCCTTCGGCCTGGTGCTGGCCGCCTTGGTGATCCTCAGCTTCTACACCGCCATCAGCGGCCTGTTCAAAGCCGAGCTCTTTCCATCGCACGTGCGGGCCCTGGGCGTGGGGCTGGCCCACAGCGTCTCAGCGGCCGTGTTCGGCGGCTCGGCCGAGTACCTGGCGCTTTGGTGCAAGCAGATCGGCCACGAAAGCTGGTTCTTTGCCTATGTCGCCGCGCTCTGCGCGCTGTCGTTCCTGGTGGCGCTGTCGACGCGCATGCCTCGTCGCGACGACATGACCACATGAGCGGCAAGACCTTCGAGGCCTTCAGCGACGGCGAGGTCATCGCCCATGCGCTGCGCAGGACGGTGACCGAGACCGACAACCTGACCTTCTGCGCCTTCACCCACAATCCTCAGCCGCTGCATCTCGACGCCGAGTACGCGGCCGGGACCGAGTTCGGGCGCATCGTCGTCAATGGCCTTTTCACGTTCTCGCTGATGGTCGGCGTGTCGGTGGCCGACACGACCCTGGGCACCCTGGTCGCCAATCTCGGCTACGACGCGGTGTCCATGCCCGCCCCGGTGTTCCTGGGCGACACCCTGCGGTTCGAGACGCAGGTCGTCGAGCGCCGGGAGAGCCGCTCGCGCCCGGCCGCCGGCATCGTCGTCTTCGAACACCGCGCCTTCAACCAGCGGGACGAACTGGTCTGCCGCTGTCGCCGGACGGCGCTGATGCAGCGGGAGATGGCCGCGTGAGGAGCCTGCTGTTCGTCCCGGCCGACGCGCCGCGCAAGATCACCAAGGCCCTGGCCAGCGGCGCCGACGCCATCATCCTGGACCTGGAGGACTCGGTCGCCGAGAGCCAGAAGCCCCGGGCGCGTCTTCAAGTGCTCGAGGCCCTGACCGGCCCGCGTCCCTGCAAGATGCTGGTGCGGATCAATCCGCTGGGATCGCCGCTGGCGTTGCAGGACCTGGCGGCCGTCGTCGCCGGCGCGCCCGACGCCATCGTGCTGCCCAAGCCAGACAGCGGGGCCGATGTCGCGCGGCTCGGCTGCTATCTCGATGCGCTGGAAGCCGTGGCCGGGCTGCCGATCGGGGTCACCGCCATCCTGCCGATCGCCACCGAGACGCCAGCGGCGCTGTTTGGACTCGGGACCTATGCGGCCCATGCCGGCCGGCTCCTGGGTTTGACGTGGGGCGCTGAGGATTTGCCGACCGCGCTAGGCGCGTCCAGCAACCGCGCGGAGGACGGCGGCTACACGGACGTCTGCAGGCTGGCCCGCTCGCTCTGTCTGGCCGGCGCGGCCGCCGCCAAGGTCGGCGCGTTCGAGACCGTCTACCCAGCCTTCGACGATCTGGAGGGACTGGCCGCCTACGCCCGTCGCGGCCAGGCCGAGGGCTTCGTGGGCATGATGGCCATCCACCCGGCGCAGGCGCCGGTGATCAACCAGGCCTTCACGCCCGCGCCGAAAGCGTTGGAGCGGGCCCGCGCCATTGTCGCCCTTTTCGAGGCCTCGCCCGGGGCGGGCGTCCTGGCGCTGGACGGCAAGATGCTGGACCGGCCGCACCTGGAGCAGGCGCGCCGCCTGATCGCTCGCGCTGCAACAGGAGCCCGGTGATGTCGAGATTTCGCGAAGTGATCCGGCGGCTTCACTGGCTGTTGGGGATATCGCTAGGGCTGGTCCTGGCCCTGATGGCGCTGACCGGCGCGACCATGGCCTTCGAGGACCCGATCATGGAGGCCCTGAGCTGGGGTGTGGTCGATGTCACGCCGCGTCCGGCGCCGCGCCTGACGCCCGACCAACTGATGGCGCGGTTCATCGCCCAGGCGCCGGCCGGGGCCAAGGCCAGCAGCTTGTCCCTGCGGAGCGGCGCCGGCGAGGCGCCCGCCATCACCTTCAAGGAAAAGGGCGCGGCGCATTCCCAGACCGTCTATCTCGATCCGTATCAAGGGCAGATCCTGGGACGCGCGACCGGCGCGGAGTTCTTCGCTCAGGTCCGTCGCCTGCACCGCTGGCTGCTGCTGTCGGGCGAGGATGCAGGCGTCGGTCGCAAGATCACCGGCGCGGCGGCCCTGAGCTTGGTCTTCTTCTCGATCTCGGGCCTTTATCTGCGCTGGCCCAAGCGGGTGCTGGACTGGAAGGTCTGGCTGAAGCCCAACCTGAAGGCCAAGCGGCGCGCGCTCTACTGGTCCCTGCACACGGTGGCCGGGACCTGGGTGCTGCTGGTCTATCTGAACCTGTCCCTGACCGGTCTCACCTGGTCGTACGGTTGGTACAAGGCCGGCTTCAATCGCTTGCTGACCGGCCGGGCCGAGCTGACGTCGACCGCGCCGGCCATCGCCGGGCCGGCTGGAACGGAGGCTCCCGGGCTCGACGTCGCCTGGCGAGCGGCGATGGCGGTCGAGCCGGACGCGGTGCGCACGGTCATCACCCTGCCCAAGCCAGGCGGGACGACGATCCGCATCCGTCATCTGCCCAGGGGCGCGCAACATAGCGAGGCTCTGGACGTGTTTTGGGTGACGCCCGCCGGCGCGGTCGTCTCCGTGGATCGCTATGCGAAGAAGCCGTTGGGCGAGAGGATCGCGGCCGCGCCTCTCGCTGTCCATCGTGGCGCCTTCCTGGGTCTGCCTGGCGCGGTGATCGTCCTGCTGGCGGCGCTGACCATGCCGTTGTTTCCCCTGACCGGGTGGCTGCTCTATCTCGACCGCCGGAAGGCTGCTCAGGCGCGCCGCAACAGAACGGCGCGGGCGTAGGCCTGATGGCGCGCGCATCGTGGAAGCGGCTCGGCTGGGCCGCGCTGTCCAGTGTCCTGGCCGGCGAGGCGAAGGCGGCGGTCGACGATCCGTCGCCCGCGCCGGTGGTGGTGTCCCTCAGCGAGACCCTCGACCTTTGGCGCAACACCAAGGGCGGCCTGGCGGTCGGCAACACCCAATTGAACAAGTTGCAGTTGGCGGTCGATGTCGATGGCGAGGCCTGGTCGGCGCCGGGGTGGCGCGGCCGCCTGCAATATTTCCGCACCAACGGCGAAAGCCTCAGCGGCAGCCGGATCGGCGACATCCAGACCGCCAGCAACATCGAGGCGCTGAGCGCCGACCGGCTGATGGAGGCGTGGCTGGAGCGTGGTTTCGGTAAGCATGGCGCCGTGCGCGTCGGGCTGATGGACCTGAACGCGGACTTCGACAGTATCGCGCCCGCGGCGCTGTTCCTGAACAGCTCGCACGGCGTCGGCCCCGATCTGTCCCGCACGGGCGCCAATGGGCCGTCGATCTTCCCGGTCAGCGCACTGGGCGTCCATGGACAGTGGAAGCCGGCGCGACGCTGGACTCTGCGGGCGGCCGCCTTCGACGGGACGCCGGGTGATCCTGACCGGCCCAAGACCTTCGCGGCTGTGAAGCTTCGACCCGAGGATGGCGCGCTGATGATCGCTCAGGCGGACTGGCTGGTCGGCGATGCGGCGCAGCTGTCTGTCGGCGCCTGGCGCTATACGCGTGGGTTCGAACGGATCGACGATCCGACGCGGGAGCAGAAGGGCTGGAGCGGTGTCTACGCCTTCGTGCAAGGACGCTTGCCGATCGCCGCCCAGGCGCGCGGCTGGGTCCGTGTCGGCCTCTCGGACCCGGACGTGGCGGAGATCGCCAGCTATGTCGGCGCCGGCCTCGTGTTCGACGGTCCATTCCGCGCTCGGCCCGACGACACTTTCGGACTAGCGCTCGCGCGGGCGGGTCTGGGGCGGCCGATCCGGGTTCGAGATGGCGCGCCGGACGCCGAAACCACCTTTGAACTGACCTATAGCTTGCGGATCAACACGCAGGTCGCGATCCAGCCCGACGTCCAGTTCGTCCGGCGTCCGGCCTCGCAGGCCAATTTGCCGGACGCGGTCGCGGTGGGCTTGAGGATCAGCCTCTCGTCGCGATGGACGCCAGGGCGCTGATCAGATCAGCTTGCGTGAAGATAGGGCCCGTAGAGGTCCTGGGCCTTGCCGAAAGCATGTGGGCCCAGCACAGCCGCCACGATCGCCACCGCTGTAATGAAGGCCACGCCGTCGAGCTCTGGATGCGCGTCCGGCGTCGCAGGCTTGGCGCCGGCGGCGAAGGCGATGGCCAGGCTCGCCAGCGCGCCGCCCAGCGCCATGCCGGCGACGACGTCCGAAGGCCAGTGCGCGCCGACATAGACGCGGGAGACGGCCGTCACCAGGATCGCAATGGCGGCCAACAGCCAGGCGAGGGGCCGCCAGAGCGGAGCGAGGGCGCGCGTCGCCATCCAGGCCAGGGTCAGGTAGAGGGCCGCGGCCGAGGTCGCGTGGCCACTGGGGAAGCTGTAGGCCTCCGCGCCGGAATAGAGCGCCGATGGACGGGCGACGTGGAAGGCGGTCTTGAAGGCGGGCGTGATCAGCGCCGAGCCGATCATGGTCAGGGCCAAGGCGAGCGCCCATCGCCAGCGTCGTCGCCACAGCAGGTAGAGGACCGCCAGGACGGTGACGGCGGTGCGCTGGCCGCCATCGCCGAGCGCCGAGGCCATCATCATGACGCCGTCGAGCCAGGGGGCGCGAAACCCCTGGAGCTGGCTGGCGACGGCCGCGTCGATCCCGACGATGGAGCGCTGGCCGACGACGTCCGCGCCCAAGGCCAGCACGCAGAGGATCAGAAGAACGCTGACGCCAATGGCGACCAGCCGCCAGCGCGGGTAGGGCAGGGGCATTTAGAAGCTCCGCGCACGGGCGGATCCGCGCGCGAGGCAAAATGCGGCCGGCCGCATTGGCGGCGAATGGCCGAAACTATACAAAACCCCAAGGTTTCAAGCAGGCGTCGTGGCGCGGCGTTCCGAGCAATCGGAAGTCGAGCGTGATGCTTCTCAATGAGGTGGGCCGATAAGCTTGCGGCTGGCCTGGTATTGAGTCAATCGGCGGCATCATTGAGATATCTCAATCTTCGCCGATGATGGCTGGGCCATCTGGAATTCTCTTTTGGAACAACGGCATCCGTCGTTGATGCGAAAGTGTATTCGTTCAGACATCAAGTCTTCACACGCCAAGCCGTCCCCGGCCGACTAATCCGCCGCCGAACCCGACCGGAGCGCTCCCTTTCGCTTCGATCGTCAGTGAACGGGGGAAAAACCGATGACGAAGTTCTCGAAGGCGCGCCTGGAGGTCCTGACCTCCGCGTCGATGCTGGCTCTGGCGCTGTGCGCGGGTCTGGCGACTGCCGCCCACGCGGATGAAGGCCCGGCGGCCGACCAGGAAAAGGAAGTCGACGCGGTCGTGGTCACCGCGCTCAAGGGCCACGCGGCCAATGTGGCGCCGGTTTCGGCCTCGCTGACGGCGACCGAGCCGCAGGCGGTGATCACCCGCAAGTTCATCGAAGAGAGCGCCCCGCGCGTGGGCGACTACACCACCACGGCGATCCTCGCGCCCTCGATGGCCACCATTCCGAACTCCAACGGATCGGGCGCGACCGACGGGGCCAAGATCACCCTACGCGGCTTCCAGGACGGTGAGTTCAACGTCACCTATGACGGCATCGCCTGGGGCGACACCAACGGTCCGAGCCACCACTCGAACTCGTTCTTCCCGTCCTCGACCATCGGCGGCGTGGTCATCGATCGCGGTCCGGGCGGCGCGACCGATCTGGGCCAGGCCAATTTCGGCGGCTCGGTGAACCTGTTCTCGCTGCCGTTCGAGGACAAGCTGTCGGCCCGTCAGACCCTGACGCTGGGCAGCTTCGGCACGAAGCAGGCCGTGACCACCCTGGCCACCGGTCCGATCGACCGCCTGCACGGGGTCAACGCCACCCTGAACTTCATGGAATACAAGACCGACGGCTACCTGACCAACAGCGCTAGCGACGGCTACAACCAGTTCCTGAAGGTCGGTGTCCCGCTGGGCGAGAAGTGGAACCTGACGGCTCTCTACACCCACAACTACAACACCTACTATCAGGGCGACGCCAGCGGCAACGCCACGGTCGCCCAGACCGAGCTCTACGGGAAGCGGTTCGCGCTCAGCAATGATCCGACCCTGCAGACTTACAAGGGCTACAACTACACCAAGAAGGAAACCGAGTTCGGCTATGTCCGCCTGGAGGGCGAGCTGGCCGAGGGTCTGACCGTCCAGAACACGGCCTACGAATACTGGTATTCCAACAAGACCCTGTCGGCGAACGACAACGGCGCGGACCTGTCGATCGGCGCGACCGCGCTGGCGGCCGCCAACAAGGTGATCCTGACGCCGGCCGCGGCCTATCCGGCCGGCGGCGCGGGCTACGCCTCGGGCCTGAAGGTCAACGGCCTGCCGGGCTACCTCAAGCGCAACAAGTACCGCGTCCGCGGCGACATTCTGAAGTTCACCAAGGACTTCGATGGCGTCGGCATGCTGACGGTCGGCGCGGAATATGAACTGGCCAAGACCGGCCGCTCGCGCCTCGACATCGACCTGATCACCAAGGCCCCGGACTATCGCGAAAAGGCCGCCCTGGTCGCCGGCGACAGCGCCTGCGGCGACTGGGCCAAGCAGAGCGCGCCGGGCAAGGCCTGGGACGGGGCTTGCCAGGTGCCGCTGAACATCGCCTACAACGAATATTCCGGCTGGCACCAATACCAGCCCTTCGCCCAGTTCGAGTGGAAGCCGAACGACCGTCTGACCGTGACGCCGGGCGTCAAGTACGTCCACTTCAAGCTCTATGTCCGCGCGCCCGCCGTGGCCGTGAAGGGCTCGATCCAGCCGGCCGACGTCTCGGGGACCTTCACCAAGACCCTGCCGTTCCTGACGGCCAATTACCGGGTGGCGTCGAACTGGGCCGTCTACGGACAATATGCCCAGGGCTTCCTGGTTCCCAGCATCAGCATCTTCTACGTCAACAATCCCGGCTCCAACAAAGTGGTGCCGCAGGAGTCGACCAACTACCAGATCGGCACGGTCTACAACGCCGGCAACCTGACCCTGGACGCCGACGCCTACTACATCGACTTCAAGCACAAGATCCAAACCCAGACCGAACTGACCACCGGCGAGACCTTCCAGACCAACTTCGGCGGCGCGACCTACAAGGGCATCGAGCTGCAGGCGACCTATGTGCTGCCCTACGGCTTCAGCGTCTTCGCCAACGGCACGGTCAACCAGGCCACCGGCAAGGACGATCCGCTGAACCCCGGCTACAATGGCCACCAGCTGGCCAAGGTCCCGCGCGGCACGGCGGCGCTGGGCGTGCGGTCGGAGCGTCACGACGTCCTGGCCCAGGGCGACAACCTGATCGTCACGCTGAACGACAAGCTGATCGGACCGCAACTGGCCACCGCCGCCTCGGGGACCACGCCACCGACCGGCCTCGTGAAGTCGTTCAACCAGGCCGACCTCTCGGCGACCTATCACCTCGGCCACTACAGCCTGCAGGCCCAGGTGCTGAACCTGTTCGACACCAACGACATCACCTCGTTCAAGGGCAAGGCCCTGCTGGCCGGCACGAACCTGCCGGCCGAAACGGTCGCCCAGGGCGGGGCGGCCAATGTGTTCACCTACCAGGTGGGCCGCAGCTATCAGATCACCCTCAAGGCCGCGTTCTGACGCGCGACCTGGACAAGGAATTTCCCATGCTCCGTCACCTCCTGATCAGCGCGGCGATCATCGCCGCGCCCCTTTCGGCCAGCGCCCAGACCGCGCCGACCAAGCCTGAGAAGGTCCTGCAGCTGCTGGTTCCGGCCGATGTTGATCCGGCCCGCCTGCTGCCGCCGCCGCCAGTCGAAGGCTCGGCCGCCGAGAAAGCCGACCTGGCCGAGGTCCGCCGGGCCATCGCCGAGGCCTCGCCCGAACGCCGCGCTCAGGCCAAGTGGGACGATGACCACGAGGATCCCTCGATGTTCGTCCCAACCCTCGGCGAACGTTTCGACATGGCCAAGCTGCCGGCCACGAACGCCGTCCTGAGCATCGTCAAGAACGACGCCTCGGTGGCCGCCGGCGGCGCCAAGAAGTTCTTCCTGCGCAAGCGTCCCTGGGCCGTGGACGCCTCGATCCAGAGCTGCGATCCGGGCGACAAGCCGCTGACCTCCTATCCCAGCGGCCACTCGACGCTGGGCTATTCGCTGGCCATGACCCTGGCGGTGCTGATCCCCGAGAAGGCCCAGGTGCTGATGACGCGGGGCCAGGACTACGCCTACAGCCGCGTGGTCTGCGGCTCGCACTACGTCACCGACACCCGCGCCAGCCAGGCCCTGGCGGCCGCCTTCGTGACCGCGCTGCTGAAGGATCCGGCGTTCCAGGCCAAGCTCTCGGCCGCGCATGCCGAGCTGAAGAGCGCGGGCCTGGCCCAATAGCGAATTCGATGGGACCGACGCCCTCCGGCGGCGTCGGTCACCGTCTCCGACACCGTACGAGGATTACCGCATGAAGATCATCTCACTCGCCCTGGTCGCCGGTCTGGCGCTCGCCGGCGCCGCCGACGCGGCCACGCCGCCGCTGAAGATCACCCAGCGCATCGCCGGGCCGGACGGTCCGTGGGACTACGCCAACTTCGACCCGGCCCATCATCGACTCTACGTCGCCCATGGCGCGATGATCACCGCCATCGATGTCGACACCGGCAAGGTGACGCCCAGCCTGCTGGCGGCCCAGAAGGCGCACATCGCTTTGCCGCTGCCCGGCGGTGACGAGATCCTGGTCACCAACGGCTCGAGCAACACCGCCGTGCTGGCCAACGCCATGACCGGCGCCGTGCGCGCCACCATCCCGACGGGCGTGAGCCCCGACGCGGCCCTGATCGAACCGACGACTGGTCTGGCCCTGGTCATGAACGGCCACGGCGGCGACATCACCCTGATCGACCTGAAGGCCGGCCAGGCGGTCGGCGCGATCCCGGTCGGCGGCACGCTGGAATACGGCGCGGCCGACGGCCAGGGCCGGGTATTCGTCAATATCGAAGACACCGGCGAGATCGTCGTCATCGACATGGCCGCGCGCAAGGTCACCGCCCACTGGAAACTCCCCGGTTGCGAAGAGCCCAGCGGCCTGACCTATGCGGCGTCGTCGAAGGTGCTGATCTCGGCCTGCGCCAACGGCATGGCCAAGGCCGTCTCGGCCGTCGATGGCAAGATCGTTTCGACGCTGAAGATCGGTCCCAAACCCGACGCGGCCTTCTTCGATCCGGCGCGCAACCTGGCCTACATCCCCAGCGGCGGCGACGGCACGCTGTCGGTGATCGCCGTCCGCAGCGCCACCGACGTGGCGGTGGTCGGCAAGATCACGACCCAGCCGGGCTCGAAGACCGGGACGATCGATCCGACCACCGGCAAGGTCTACCTGCCATCGGCCAAGTACGACGCGCCGGCCAAGGCCGGCGGCAAGCCGGTCCAGCAGCCCGGGACCTTCGCGGTCCTCGTCCTCGACCGCTAGTGGGCGGTTTCCGCCGCCTCCGCAGCGACAGCGGACGGCGGCGGAAACACCAGATCGACCACCAGGCCCGGTTCGGCGTCGCCCAGCATCATGCGGGCGCCGCTGCGCCGGGCGATGGCCGCCACGATCGACAGGCCCAGGCCCGAACCCTTGGTGGTGCGGCTGGCTTCCAGGCGCACGAACGGCTTGAGCGCCGCTTCGCGGGCCTCGACCGGCACGCCGGGTCCGTCGTCGGCGATCCGCAGGCGCGAGCCGCTCTCGCCCGCCGAGGTCTCCAGCCTGATGCGCGCGCCCACCGGCGTATGGCGCAGGGCGTTCTCCAGCAGATTGGCGCAGACCTGGGCGATCAGCGCCGGATCGGCCGCCGCCGGGGCCGGGACGCAGGCCACGTCCAGCCGGCGGCCGCTGGCCTCGATGTCCGGGCGGAAGGCCTCGGCGACATGCAGGGCCGCGCCAGCCAGGTCCATGACCGCGTCGGGCCGGTCCTGGCGGCTGATCTCCGAAAGCTGCAGCAGGGCGTCGAAGGTGCGCAGGATCTCGCCGACATCGTCGTCCAGCCGCGCGACCGCCAGAGCCTGCGACGAGTCCGGGTCCAGCGTGCCGCGCAGGCGCTCGATCTTGTGGCGCAGCCGGGTGAGTGGGGTGCGCATGTCGTGGGCGATGTCGGTGGTCACCTGGCGCAATTGGTCGATCAGCGCGCCGATGCGGTCGAGCATGCCGTTGAAGGCCAGGGCCAGCTCGTCCAGGTCGTCGGGCGTTCGGCTGGGCCGGACGGGCGTGCGGACGTCCAGGCGGCCCGCCGAGACGAGGCGCGCGGACCGCGCCACCTGGGCGATCCTCCGCCAGGCCTGGATATTGAAGGCGAACGAGGCGCCCAGGCAGAACACCGCACCCAGCGCGCCGCAAAGGAAGAGCACCTGATTGACGGCCCGCATCTGGCCCGCGGCGATCGACAGGTCTTGGCCGACCGAAAGGCGCGAGCCGTCGGCCAGGCGCTCGGTGAAGACCAGGAACCGGTGCAGGCTGGCGTCGTCGGTCCGCGAGGGCACGCCCGCCAACTCCGTCCAACCCATGTCGTGCGGCTCGGGCAGGCGGCCGGCCTCCAGCGTCCCGTCGGCCTTGACCAGGCGATAGTCGAAGCCGCGCCACAGCCGGGTGCGCTTGGCGACCGTGTAGGACAGGTGGGGGCGGCCTTTCTGGATGACCTCGTCGCGCAGCGAGGCGATCTCGCCCCGCACATGCTCGCGCATGATGTCGCGGTCGAGCCGACTGATGGCGGCCTGGGCCAGATAACCCGCCAGGGTGAAGGCCAGGATGACAATGACGACCTGGATCAGCGCCAGGCGCATGCCGGTGTTGCGGCTCAGCCGGGCCAGACCGCGCGGGGCCTCCGCCAGGCCTTCGGAGTCGAGCGGTACGATCATGTCGTGGGCGGCCGGATCACGTAACCTTCGCCGCGCACGGTGGCGATCAGCGAGGGCGCGCCCGCCGGATCGATCTTGGCCCGCAGGCGGCTGAGATGCGTCTCGACGATGTTGGTGCGGGGATCGAAGTGGAAGCCCCAGACCTTCTCCAGCAGCATGGCGCGGGTGACGACCTGGCCAGCGTTCAGCATCAGATATTCGAGCAGCTTGTACTCCAGCGGCAGCAGGGCGATGGGCTGGCCGTCGCGGGCGGCGGCGCGCTCCAGACGGTCCAGGGTCAGGTCCGCGCAATGCAGCAGGGTGCGTTCGCGCAGCGGCGCGGGCGAGCGGCGGGCCAGGGCGGCGACGCGGGCGTTGAGTTCGGCGAACGAGAACGGCTTGACCAGATAGTCGTCGCCGCCGGCGTGCAGACCGTCCACTCGGTCGGCCACCGCCCCCATCGACGTGACGAAGAGGATCGGCGTCTGGACGTTCGCCGCGCGCAGCCGCGCGACAACGGACAGTCCGTCGAGGCCGGGGATCATCCGATCGACGATCAGCACGTCGAAGGCGCCGGTCAGGGCGCGGTCCAGGCCCGTAGGGCCGTCCTCGGCCAGTTCCGCCAGGCAGCCGGCGGCGGCCAGCGCCTCGCGCATGTGTTCGGCCGTCTCGCGCTCGTCCTCGATCAACAACACCCGCAGCGGAAGCGGCGCGCGGGCGGCGGAAGCGGCGGGCTCTGTCATGGAAGGGCGCATTCCTTGGGGATCATCGGCGCTTTCCGTGACGGACGCGCGACCGGGATCAGGACGAGGGGGGCGTGCGCGTCTCGCGCGGCGTCAGGTCGATGACGAGGTCGTGGCCATCGACCTTGCGGCCCGCGCGCAACAACGCGGCGATCACGGCCTCGATCGCCATCGGGTCCTCGATGAGCGTCACCGAGCGCCCGCCGTCCTCGCGGACCTCGAGCCGGGCGGCGAGCGGCGCGGCGTAGCGGATGGCGTGACCGTTCTCGGCGATGATCAGCACGCGCGAGGCCACCAGGCGGCGGATCAGGACATAGACGTGCGAACGGCTGGCCTTCAGGCCAAGGTCCCTGGCCCGGGTCCAGATTTCGCTAACCGACAGGGGCGCGTCGGTCTCGTCGAAGATCATCGCCAGCCGTCGGCGCTCCTCGGTCAGGACGACGCCTTGCGCGCGGCAGCTCTGGTCGATCGTCCGACGCAGGCGAGGGGCGTCATCGCCGGCCGAAGCGGGGGGCGTGGAGAACACCGCGATCCGGCGCTGGCGCAGGGCCTGGCCACGGGCGTTCAGGCGTTCGACGGAAGGAGCACGGGCCATGGGCGGGTTCGACGGGAGGCAGGGGGAGGGCCGTTCGAACCTCTCCAGTAGACCTCCCACGGACATTGTCGACGATCCGGCGGTGTCATTGGGAAATTGTATAGAGGCGGAAAGCTTCCGGTCTTCTGGCGCTACGTCCGCAGGGTCAGCAGCAGCACGCCAGCGCCGACGAAGGCGACGCCCAGCCAGTTGGCGGCCGACAGCTTTTCGCCCAGGAACGTCACGCCGAACACCGCCACCAGGATGACGCTGAGCTTGTCGACTGGCGCGACGCGCGCGGCGTCGCCCAGTTTCAAGGCCTTGAAATAGCAGAGCCACGAGGCGCCGGTGGCCAGGCCCGAAAGGACCAGGAACAGCCAGGTCTTGCCGCCCACCGTATCGAGCGGCTGCCATTGCCGCGTGGCGGTCAGGAAGGCCGCCAGCGCCAGCAGGATGACGATCGTGCGGATGAAGGTCGCCAGGTCCGAATTGATCTGACTGATGCCGATTTTGGCGAAGATCGCGGTCAGGGCCGCGAAGCTGGCCGAGCCCAGCGCCCAGCCGATCCAGTTGGCGGTCGATCCCATGTCGCGGTCCTTGATAGGCGAGGGCGCAGGCTAGTCGTCCGCCATGCTTCGACGCCAGAGCGCAAAGCAAACATTGGGAAAACCCAATGTTGATTGGGAATTATCAATGTTAGTTGAGAATGCTTCGCATTGATGTGTTGGCATTGTGTAGTTAAGAGCGCCTCGCAGTATCAAAAAGGCGCTCGACCCTCCCCGGTCGGGCAAGTCTGGGGATTATCGACATGAACACCTTGTCTTCGCCGGGTATCCGGAGCCGGAGCCGCCGCGCGCTGAGCGCCGCCGCCGTGGCGGGCGTCGCCGGCCTTGGCATGTCGGCCGCTCACGCCGAAGTCGCCGTCAACGACGGCGCGATCGCCACCGCGCCGGCCGACGAGCAGACCGAAGTCAGCGGCGTCCAGATCGACGGCAAGAAGGCCAACCTGTCGCCCAAGCAGACCGCGCCGCTGCGCGATACGCCCAAGTCGATCACGGTGATCTCGCAGGACCTGATCCAGCAGACCGGCTCGGCCAGCCTGGTCGACGCCCTGCGCACGGTGCCCGGCATCACCTTCGGCGCGGGCGAGGGCGGCAATCCGGTCGGCGACCGTCCGTTCCTGCGCGGCTACGACGCCCAGTCCAGCACCTTCGTCGACGGCCTGCGCGACATCGGCGCCCAGTCGCGCGAGGTCTTCAACACCGAGAGCATCGAGGTCGTGAAGGGCGCCAGCGGCAGCTACGCCGGCCGTGGCGGCGCCGGTGGCGGCGTCTACATCAACAACAAGAGCCCCAACCGCACGAACTCGATCGGTGGCCAGGTCGCCGTCGGTACGGCCGACTACAAGCGCGCCACCTTCGACGTGAACCACGTGATCGCCGACGGTGTGGCCGTGCGCCTGAACCTGATGGTCCACGACGCCGGCGTCGCCGGTCGCGACGAGGTCCACCAGAAGCGCTGGGGTGTCGCGCCGTCGATCGCCTTCGGCCTGGGCACGCCCAACCGCGCCACGGTCAGCTTCTACCACCTGCAAAGCGACGACCTGCCGGACGCGGGCATCCCGTACAACAACCCGACCTTCACGGCCCGCACCGACGGCCGCCCGCGCGTCCTGCAGACGGGCAATGGCGAGCCGATCAACGTCGACCGCAGCACCTACTACGGCATGAAGAACCGCGACTTCCGCAAGGAACGCGTCGACATGGCCACCGTGCGCCTGGAGCACGACTTCAGCCACGACATCCACCTGCGCAACACCACCCGCTACGCCGAGAGCGCTCAGGACTACATCTGGACCCAGCCGGACGACAGCAAGGGCAACCTCTATTACGGCCTGATCTGGCGTCGCCCCAACAGCCGCGTCACCGAGGTCAGCTACCTGACCAACCAGACCGACTTCTACGGCAAGTTCAACACCGGCTCGGTCGTGCATAACTTCGCCACGGGCCTGGAGTTCTCGCGCGAGGAAGGCGAGAACGACAGCTACACCGTCACCTATCCGGGCGGCGTGTTGGCGGCGGCCTACAATACCTGCTCGTCGGCCGCGATCGCCGCCTTCGTCTGCACCACGGTCAACAACCCCAACCCGAACGACGCCTTCACCGGCGTGATCGCGCGGGTCAACAACCCGACCAACGCCCGCACGGTCACCAAGTCGCTCTACGCCTTCGACACGGTGGAGTTGACCCCGCAGTGGCAACTGAACCTGGGCGTCCGCTACGACGATTACGACGCCCGCTTCATCAGCGCCCGCGCCGCCGCGACGCCGTTCGCCCGCAGCAGCTTCAATCGCGAAGACAAGCTGTGGAACTACCAGGCCGCCGTCGTCTACAAGCCGGTCGAGGCCGCCGCCCTCTACGTCTCGTACGCCACGGCCTCGACGCCCTCGGGCAGCTCGATCGCCCAGGGCAGCGAGAGCACGCCGCTGAGCAGCGACGTCAACGCCGCCCTGTCGCCGGAAAAGAACCACACGCTGGAAGCCGGCGCGAAGTGGGACGTGTTCGGCGGCAAGCTGTCGCTGACCGGCGCGGTGTTCGAGGTCAAGACCAGCAACGCCCGCATCACCCAGACCGACGGCACCGTGGCCATGGCCGGCGAAAAGCGCGTGCGCGGCTTCGAGGTGGGGGCCTCGGGCTCGATCACCGACAAGTGGGACGTGTTCGGCGGCTACACCTACCTGGACGCCATCCTGGTGAAGAACGGCGGCTCGGGCGCGGCGGCGGGCCTGACCGACGGCCAGCCCTTCCCGAACACGCCCAAGAACAGCGCCTCGCTGTGGACGACCTACAAGGTGCTGCCGCGCCTGACGGTCGGCGGCGGCGCCAACTACATGGCCAAGGTCATGGGCAGCACCAACCCGAACCTGCCCAAGTTCGTGCCCAGCTACTGGCGCTTCGACGCCAACGCCAGCTACGTGATCAACGACCACCTGACCGCGCAGCTGAACATCCAGAACCTGACCGACAAGACCTATTTCAGTCAGGCCTATCCGACCCACTACGCCACCATCGCCCCCGGGCGCTCGGCGGTGTTCTCCCTGAACGCCAAGTTCTAGTCCTCCCCTGACGACTTGGCTGCAGGCCGCTCCAGTCTAGGCTGGGGCGGCCTCATCTGTTCGCGTGGACCTTTCATGACCGACGCCGCCAATCCTACCGATCCGCTGGTCGCCGAGATCGCGCGCAAGATGTCGGGACCGCCCGAGGCGGCGCGCGCCTGGATGAGCGGTCTGGCCGAGCGCGGCGCACCCCGGGCCCAGGCCCTGCTGGCGCAGATGCTGCTCGACGGCTTCGGCGGGCCGGCCGATCCAGGCCAGGCGCTGGCGTGGTTCCTCAAGGCGGCGGCCGGCGACGACGCCCTGGCCTTCAACATGGTCGGGCGCTGCTACGAGAACGGCTGGGGCGCGCCGGCAGACATCGTGGTCGCCGCCCAATGGTACCGACAGTCCGCCGAGCGCGGCGACGAGTGGGGCATGTACAACCACGCCACCCGCCTGATGCTGGGCGATGGCGTCGCCGAGAACCGGGGCGAGGCGCTGGCCTGGTTCCAGCGCGCGGCGGCGCTGGGCCACGCCAAGTCGATGAACATCGTCGGCGGCTTCCATGAAGACGGCTGGGAGGTCCCGCAGGACTACGCGATCGCGGCCGAGCACTATGCCCGCGCGGCGGCGGGCGGCGATTTCCGAGGGCAGTTCAATCTGGGGCGCGTCCTGGCTTCGCGCGGCGAGGTCGAGGCCGCGCTGGAGCAGTTCCGCCGGGCGGCCGAGACGGCGACGCCGGCCTTCAGGAGCAAGATGACCACCTTCCTCCGCTCGGCGCCGATCCAGGCTTATCGCGATCTCGCCGATACGATCGACGCGAGTTCGTCGTGAACGACTTCCTTGGGCAACGCGCAGTCGAGCTGGACGCCGGGGATGGGGTCATTTGCGCCGATATGCTGATGGCGAGCTTCTTCTGGGTCCGGAGCCTGATCCGCAACGGCGTCGGTCATGATCCACTCCGTCAATGGGCAGAGGTCTGATGCGCCTTGGGCGGCTGTCAGTCGGCGAGGCTGATGACGATGCGGCGACCGGCGGCGTCCACGCCGTGGCGGGCCAGGGCGTCCAGCAGATGCTCGATCAAGGTCGGGTCGTGCTCGGTCGCCACGGCGGCGCCGGCGACGATCTCGACCGCCACGGCCGGTGGCGTGGCGTAGCGCGTGCGCCGGTCGGCGACCCCGATCTCGCGCAGCACGCCGACCGCGACCAGGTCGTTGGCCAGGCGATGCAAAGACGACCGGTTGACCTCCAGGTCCAGCTCCACCGCCTTCCACCAGACCGTCTCCAGGTCGATGGGGGCGGGGACCAGGTCGAAGACCTCGGCCAGCCGCCGGCGCTTGGTGGTCAGGCGCACGCCCAGCGCGTCGCAGCGCTCGACGACGCTGGCTCGCAGCCCGTCGTGGATCGGCGCCATGACCGGCTTAGGCTCGGGCGTGGCGGTCTGGATGGCGAAGTGTCCGCCCAGGCGTGGGCGCAGACGTCGGCCGTTCAGGCGAAGCATTGCACTGGCTTGGGACATCGGGGTTCGATCGGCTATTGTATTGCGAGCAAGTCGCGTTATCAGCAGATAGCGCTTGAGCGGGCGGTGTCGACGCCTCGTGGGCAATGTTGGGAAAATGTATAGTCAGGCCAATCTGGCGCTCATGTTCGAGGTTGGCTGCGTGCGCATCCGGAGCGTCGCGCCTTGAACGTCTTTTTGCTTGAGGACGACGCCGAGACCGCCGACTTCGTCGTGCGGGGACTGAAAGAGCGTGGGCATCAGGTCGAACTGTCGACCGACGGGGTCACCGCCTTGCAGCGCCTGTCATCGGCCAGCTTCGACGTCGTGGTGCTGGACCGCATGGTGCCTGGCATCGACGGCCTGTCGCTCCTCAAGGCCCTGCGGGCCGCGGGCGACAACACTCCGATCCTGATGCTGACGGCGATGTCGCAGATCCACGACCGCGTCGCGGGACTGGAGGAGGGCGCGGACGACTATCTGGTCAAGCCGTTCGCCTTCTCCGAACTCGCCGCGCGGGTCATGGCGCTGGGGCGACGGCCGGCGACCGCCGAGCCCACAGCGGTGCTGCGGATCGCGGACGTGGAGATGAACCTGTTGCGGCGCGAGGTCCGCCGGGGCGGGCGCGTCGTGGAGCTGCAGCCGCGCGAGTTCATGCTGCTGGAGCAGCTGATGCGCAGCCCGGGTCGCATCGTGACGCGGACCATGCTGCTCGACCGGGTCTGGAACTTCGGCTTCGATCCGAAGACCAACATCGTCGAGACCCACATGTCGCGCCTGCGCTCCAAGCTGAATGACGGATTTTCCCGCAGCGCCATCCGCACCGTCCGCGGCGCTGGCTACATGATGGACGATGGTGTTTAGGCGGCTCCCGCGCTCGATTGGCGGCTTGGCGCTCACCGTGGCGGGGGTGTCCTGCGTGCTCACCCTGGCGGTCGGCGCGATCACCTTCGACAAGGTGCACCATGAGATCGAGCGCCAACTCGACCGGCGCATCGAGCTGGAGACCGCGTCCTTGCTGGCGACCTATGGGCGGACGAACTTCGACGTCCTGGTCAGCGCGGTCAACGACCGTACACAGCCGACCAGCCGGCGGATGATCGGCTACCTCAGCGCCGCGAGCGAGGAGGGCAACGGCATGGGCTATATCGTCCTCGACGCGCAGGGGCGCCGTCGGGCGGGTGACTTCAACGGCCCGGTCCCGGCGCCCGGCTGGAGCGAGTTCGCCCGCTTCCAGCGCCCCGACGGCACGCGAGGCGTCGCCCAGGCGATGAACAGTCCGCTGGAGCACGGCGGGCGCCTGATCGTCGCGGCCGATCGCGGCGGCCTCCACAAGATCGACCGTTCGCTGAAGCGGCTCTTCCAGATCAACTTCGGCATCATGATCGCCGCCAGCCTGTTGGCCATGCTGCTGTTCGGCAGGGTGGTGCAGCGCCGCCTGAACGCGATCCAGACGACGGCTGAGGGCATCATGGGCGGCGACCTGTCGCGCCGCATGCCGATCGACGGATCAGGCGGCGAGTTCGATCAGCTGGCCCAGGTTCTCAACCGGATGCTCGACCGCATCGGCGACCTGATGGGCAACCTGCGCCAGGTCTCCGGCGATATCGCCCACGACCTGCGCACGCCGCTGACCCGACTGCGGGCGCGCCTGGAAGACGCGGAGGGGATCGCGACGACCCAGCCGCAGCGCGAAGGGCTGAACGGGGCTTTGCAGGAGGTCGACGGCCTCCAGGACCTGCTCTCCAGCCTGATGGCGCTCTCGGAACTGGAAGGGCGTTCGGTGCGCGACCGGTTCGGGCCGGTGGCGCTGGAGGCGGCGATCCGCGAGCTGGCCGAAGCCTATGGTCCGGCGTTCGAGGCGGCGGGCATGACCCTGGACCTGGATCTCGAACCGGTCGAGGTGCGGGGCGATCAGCGGCTTTTGCAACGCGCCCTGTCGAACCTGCTCGACAATGCCCTGGTCCACGCCGGACCGAAGGCGCATGTCGAGGTTCGCCTTCGCCAGGCTGCTGGCTGGGCGCAGCTGGAGGTCGCCGACGACGGTCCCGGCGTGCCGCCCGAGTTGCGTGACCAG
This sequence comes from Caulobacter sp. GW456-12-1-14-TSB4, assembly GCF_059424195.1. Classification (NCBI taxonomy): domain Bacteria; kingdom Pseudomonadati; phylum Pseudomonadota; class Alphaproteobacteria; order Caulobacterales; family Caulobacteraceae; genus Caulobacter; species Caulobacter sp. GW456-12-1-14-TSB4. Next base: position 596 of record NZ_JBWKZF010000024.1, on the reverse strand, counting down.
ATCTTCAAGCGCTTCGTCCGACTGGACGCCGCCCGCTCGTCGCCTGGCCACGGCCTGGGTCTGTCGATTGTCTCGGCCATCGTCTCCGCGCACGACGGAAGCATCCGGGTTCGACCTGGCGAGCGTGGCCTCGCGTTGGTCATCGAGCTGCCGGCGACACGTTAGTCGCGGTCTCTCGGCGTCCGCCGCAACATGCGCTGGCAGGTCCTCGCGAGGCTGCTCTAGTCGTTCGGCAGCAGGATAGCGCCGAGCGTGGAGGCCAGGGTGGAGCCCAGGGCGCTGGCGCTCGGGTGCTCGTCCTTCAGCTTGGCGCGCTGGAAAAGCATCAGTTTGCGCCGGATGCTCGGCTCCGTCAGCGGGATCAGCCGGATCTTGTTGGTCTCGTAGCCCCGCGCATAGAGGCGAGGGATGACGCCCAGCGCCATGCCGGCGCCCACCAGTCCGAACAGCGATCCGACCTGATCCACGCGGAAGCGCTGTGAGGGGGCGAGGTTGTTCTGGCGCATGGCCGCGGAGCTCAGCTCACCGATGCTGCCGCCGGTGAAGTGGACGATCTCGTTGCCTTCCAGAGCGCTCCAGGGCAGGGCGGGGTGGGC
>NZ_JBWKZF010000023.1:0-80783 GCF_059424195.1 Caulobacter sp. GW456-12-1-14-TSB4 | reverse complement strand
CCTCACCCTCCCACGCTTCGCGCGGGCCCCTCCCTCTCCCTAAAGGAGAGGGGTCTTGGCGTTTAAGCCGTCATGCTCACCATCGACCCCGCCCCCTTCGGCATCTGGACCTCGTCCGTCGCGTCCGGCCCCTCCACCGCCTTGGCGGCTTCGGTCAGGGTCTTCTTGGCGTCTTCCATCTCGTCGGCGCCGTCGTCCTTGCCGCCCTTGCCAGTCAGCTTCTTGAACTTGGCCTCCTGGACGGCGGCCTCGTACATCTGCTTGGCGGCGCCGGCGAAGGTCTTGATCTCTTCCATGTAGATGTCGGCGGCGAAGCGCGGCTTGGCGCCCGACATCATCAGCGGCGAGGTGGTCGGTTGAGCCAGCTGAGCCCCCGTCGCGTCGGGCGCGACGACCTGGGCCTGAGGGGCGGCCTGGGCCTGCGGATCGACCGGGATCGGCGTCCCGTCGGTGGCCACCGCCGGCGGCGCGTTCGGATCGACCGGCTGGCCGGCCGCTTGAGCGGCATTCTGGGCCGCGTTCTGGTCGCTCTGCGCCTGGGCCGCCTCGCGGCCGCCGGCCGTGGCGTCGGCATAGTCCTTGGCCACCTGCGAATAGTCCTTGTAGAGCTTGGCCGCCGCCTTGGCGCGCTCCACCGGGTCCTGGATCAGGGTCAGGGCGATCAGCGCCTTGCTCATGTCCTTGAGCTTCTTGGCCACGTCCTGGCCGGGCGAGGAGCCTTCCTTCGCCGAGCCATAGGCCGAGGTCGAAGTCGGCGAGGCGTCCTTGGCCTCGTCGGCCTTGGCGCCGTCGGTCTTCGAGGGATCGACCGGCGTGAGCACCTTGGCCAGCGACAGCGAGGCGGCGAAGGTCGAGGACGTGACGTTCATGGCGAACACCTGACGCTAGGGAACTGCACGCGTTTAGAGCAGAATTCGGTTACACGATCGTTGCATGAGCTACACCGACGCCGAGATCGCCGCCCTGGTCGAGGGCCTGCTGGACCGCAGCCTGCCGAAAGAGCAGTGGACCCACGCCGCCCACCTGACCGCCACCCTGAAGCTGGTGCGCCTGCGCGACGCCCATCTGGAGCGCGACCTGCCGTGGGTGATCCGCACCTACAATGTCGCGGTCGGCGGCAAGAACACCGAGACGATGGGCTATCACGAGACCATCACCCAGGCCTATCTGGCCGCCATCCGCGCTTTCGAGGCGGCCCTGCCGGCCGGGACCTCGGACGCCCAGGCCGCGGCCCTGCTGCTGGCGACGCCGCTGGGCGACAAGGACTGGCCGCTCACGCACTGGTCGCGCGAGCGGCTGTTTTCCGTGGACGCGCGCCGCTGGTGGGTGGACCCGGACCTGAAGCCCTTGGCCCACCAGCCGACGCTGCCGCAGGTCTAGCCCGGCAGGCCTAGGGCTTGGGCCAGGGGATGAAGGCGCCCAGCTGGACGCTGCCGGTATAGCCGGCCGCGGCGCCGCGACCGCCGTTGTCGCCGGTGAACATGTTGTTGCCCTCGCACAGGCTGGGGGTGTCGCCGACGATCATCGTGTTGTTCGAGTTTAGCGAATCCACGCCGGCCGTCGGGCGGTTGACGTACAGCGTCGGGCTGCCGCGCAGGCGGTAGACGATGGCCGTGCCATTGATGATCTGGGTGGTGATGATCTTGCGCGTGTCGATGCAGTTGACGCTGGACAGCGCCGTGCGCCCTTCCAGCATCTTGGCCAGGGTCGCCTCGCCCTTGGCGTTCTCGGCCTGGGCGCCAGACGCCGCCAAGACTCCCAGCGCCGCCATCGCGACCACTGCCTTACCCCGAATACCCATGAAGCCCTCTGTACGATTCCGACTGTCGGAACCGGAGACGCTCAACTTTAAATAATCGAGAGTCAATGCGCGCTCGCGACCCCGGCTTTCCTTGAACAGCCTGTACAAAAATCGAAAGGACCCGCGCGGCCATTCGGTCTAAGACCGCCGTCCGATGACCTCGCTCCACGCCCTCGTTCGCGGCAAGACCCCCATCCGTCCGCTCGACGCCCTGCGCGGCGGCGGCGGCGCCCTGCTCGGCCTGCTGTTCGCGGGACTGCTGGGACGTTTCGCGGTTGGCGGAGGGGATTGGCTGCATCCGCTGCTGGTGGCGCCGATCGGGGCCTCGGCGGTGCTGGTGTTCGCCGTCCCGGCCAGTCCGCTGGCCCAGCCGCGCGGCGTGCTGGGCGGCAACATCGTCTCGGCCTTGATCGGCGTCACCGTGGCGATGCTGGTCCCGCAGACCCTGATCGCCGCGCCGCTGGCCGTCGGGCTGGCGATCGGGACCATGATGCTGCTGGGCTGCCTGCACCCGCCCGGCGGGGCCGTGGCGCTGATCTGCGTGATCGGCGGACCCAAGGTCGCCGAGGCCGGCTATCTGTTCGCGCTCAATCCGGTGGCCGTGGACAGCCTGCTGCTGACCGCCGCCGGCATGGTATGGGGCCGGCTGACCGGCCACTCCTATCCGCACCGCGCGCCCGCCCCGCCGCCGCGCGCCGTGGGCTACAACGCCGTCGACCTGGATGCGGCCCTCTCCCGCTACGGCGAGCTGCTGGACGTCAGCCGAGACGACCTGGACGCCCTCTTCCGCCAGGTCGAGCTGTCGGCCGCCCAGCGCCTGCACGCCCAGATCCTGTGCGGCCAGGTGATGACCAGGGACGTCATCAGCCTGCACCACGACCAGACCGGCGACAGCGCCTTGGCCTACCTGCGCGAACACGACCTGCGCGCCGCGCCGGTGGTGGACGCCGACAACCGCGTGATCGGCATGGCCCGCCGCGCCGAGCTGCAGACCAACCGCCATCGCACCGTCGAGGCGGCGCTCGATCCGTTCGTGCACAAGGTGATGGAGACCACGCCGATCGCGGCCCTGCTGCCGATCCTGTCCAGCGGCCATACCCACGAGGCCATGGTGGTGGACGGCGACCGGCGGCTGATCGGGGTGATCACCCAGACGGACCTGCTGGCGGTGCTGTACCGCGCGCATGTGGTCGAGGCGGTGGTGGCGGCGGAGTAGGCCGAGCGCCCCCTCCGTCTCGCTGCGTATCCGCAGCGATCCACCTCCCCCGTTTCACGGGGGAGGAGAAGACGCTCCCTCCTGCCCCGCTTGCGGGGGAGGTGGCGCGGCGCCGATAGGCGACGTGACGGAGGGGGCGCTAAGCCGCCCGGCGCACCCGCTCGCGCCCCAACCGGAACCGTCCCACCAGCTCCATCAGCCGCGCGCCCTCGCCCGCCAGCGCTTCGTCGGCCACCCGCGCCTGATCCACCATGGCCAGGTTCTCCTGCGTGAAGCGTTCGATCGCCGACACCTCGGCATTGACCGAGGTCAGGTCCTGGGCCTGCTCGCGGACCGACGAGGCGATGCGCGTGGCCGCCGCGTCGATGCCGGCCATGCGGTCCGCGACGCCATGCAGGGCCGCGCCGGTGCGCTCGACCTGGGCGACGCCCGCCTCGACCCGGGTGTTGGACTGGCTGATCAGGTCCTTGATCTGCTTGGCCGAGCCCGCCGAGCGTTGGGCCAGAGCTCGCACCTCTTGCGCCACCACCGCGAAGCCGCGACCGGCCTCACCGGCCCGCGCCGCTTCCACGCCGGCATTCAGCGCCAGCAGGTTGGTCTGGAAGGCGATCTCGTCGATCAGGCCGACGATGTCGCCGATCTGGCGCGAGGAGGCGTCGATCTGGTCCATGGTGCGGGCGGCCTCGGCGACGACGCCGCCGCCCTCGTCGGCCTCGCCCCGGGCCGAAGCGACCAGGCGGCGGGTCTCGTCGGCCCCGCCGGCCACTTCCCCCATCGCGCCGGTCACGGCGTTGAGCGAGCCCGAGGCGCGCTCCAGCCCTTGCGCCTGGCGCTCGGTGCGGCGGGCCAGTTCGGTGGAGGAGCGGCTCAGCGTGTCGCTGGCCGCGCCGATGGCGTCGGCCGCCTCGGCGATCTCGCCGATGGCCTGCTCCAGGCTCTGGACGGCGGTGTTGAAGTCGGCGCGCAGCGGCTCGTAGACCTCCGCGAACGGGCCGGCGATGCGGCGGCTCAGATCCCCGTCGGCCACGGCGGCCAGGGCCTCGCCCACCTGGCGGACCACGGTGGCCTGCTCGTCGATTGAGAGGGTCAGGGCGGCGGCGCGATCGCGGTCGGCGTCGGCGGCGCGGCGCAGGGCGTCCTGCTCGTCGCGCAGGGCCTGGGCGCGGGCCAGCTCCGCGCGCAGGGTTTCCAGCGCCCGGGCGATGGCCCCGATCTCGTCGGCGCGGTCGGTCTCGGCCACGGCCTGGTCGTAGCGGTGTTCGGCCAGCTGGCCGACGGCGGCGCGCAGGCCCAGCAGGGGCCTGGCGATCAGCTTGCGCGAGGCGACGGCCAGCACCGACAGCGCGGCGGCCAGCAGCACCAGGCCGCCGATCGCCAGGCCCAGGGCCAGCTTGCGCGCGGGGGCCAGCAGGGCCGCCTCCGAAACATCGGCCACCACCGCCCAGGTCGCGCCCGAGGCCAGCCTGACCGGCGCCACCAGGCGCTGGGCCTTGTGGCCGTTCAGCTTGACGCCCTGGATCAGGGCCGGCTTGCCGTCGGCCATCACCTGCTTGACCACGTCCAGGCCGGGATCGGCATAGGCCTTCATCCGCAGCGCCGCGTCGGGGTGGCTGACCCACAGGCCACCGGGCGAGACCAGCATGGCGCGGCCGTCGTCGAAGGGCTTCAGCGCGTTCAGGCGCGCGGCGATGTCGCCCAGGGCCAGGTCCGCGCCCATCACGCCCACGGTCTTGCCGCCCGCGATCACCGGGTAGGTGATCGAGGTCATCAGCACCATCTTCTGCTGGCCGCCGTCGGCGACATTGTCGGAATAGGGCTCCAGGATCGCCGGCTTGCCGCTCTTGAAGCTGGTGGTGAAGAAGGCCTCCTCGAACTCGCCGTCTTCCCCCTGTTCAGCGGTCAGGTTGGCGCCGTCGCGCACCCAGTAGCCGACGAAGCGGCCCAGCGGCGTCGAGCCCAGCTCGGCCTTGCCGGCCACGGCGGCGTCTTCGCCCAGGGCGTTCGGCTCGAACATCAGCCAGCCGCCCAGCATGCCCTTGGACGCGGTGGCGATCGGCTTCAGCTGGGCCATGTAGATGGCGCGGTCGCGCTGACCGGCGGCGTAGGTGGCCGAGAACATGCCTGCGGCCGAGCGCACCACGGCGTCGGCGTCGTCGAGGTCGTTCTTGACCCCCATGGCCGTCTCGCTGGTCAGGCTGGCGGCGTAGCGCTCGGCCAGGGTCCGCACGGCCTGGCCGCTGCCGACGCTGATCAGCAGTGACGCGACCAGCAGCAGAACGCCCAGGGCGGCGCCGCCCGCGGCCATCAGCTTCCCCGCCAAAGACAACCGCTTGAACGCTCCGGTCATCCGCACTCCCCGACTCGACTAGGGGGCGAGAAGAGCGAGCTAAACCTTGCCGAACGTTGAACGAACAGCGATCGTCGGTGCGACAAGTTATCCATAATGGGGACAACCCGATGCTCGTGGTCCATCACCTCAACAATTCGCGCAGCCAGCGCGTGCTCTGGCTGCTCGAGGAGCTGGGGGTCCCCTACGAGGTCAAGCGCTACCAGCGCGACGCCCAGACCATGCTGGCCCCGCCCGAGCTGAAGGCCATCCATCCGCTGGGCAAGTCGCCGGTCATCACCGACAATGGCCACGTGATCGCCGAGACGGGCGCGATCGTGGAGTACATCCTCGACACCTACGGGAACGGCCGGCTGATCCCGCCGGCGGGCAGCCCTGAGCGCCTGCGCTTCACCTACTGGCTGCACTACGCCGAGGGCTCGGCCATGACGCCGCTGCTGTTGAAGCTGGTCTTCACCGCCCTGCCGGCCCGCGCGCCGGGCCTGCTGAAGTGGCTGGTGACCTCGATCGCCGACAAGGCCCAGCAGGGCTTCGTCGATCCGCAGCTCAAGACGCATGTCGACTACTGGGAAGCCGAACTGACCAAGACCCCATGGTTCTGCGGGCCGGAGTTCACCGCCGCCGACATCGTGATGAGCTTCCCGCTGGAAGCCGGCGCGGCGCGGGCCGGGGCGGCGAGCCGGCCGCATGTGAAGGCGTTCCTGGAGAAGATCCATGCGCGGCCGGCCTATCAGCGGGCGCTGGAGACGGGCGGGCCGTACGACTACGCGTGATCAGCCCCCCCCAACACCGCTCATCCCCGCGAAAGCGGGGACCCAAGCTGGGTCAGCAGCTATGTCAACGGCGGCGCCACCTTCCCGAAGATCAGCTTGGGTCCCCGCTTTCGCGGGGATGACCGGATAGTGGAGAAGTTTTAGCCACTGCATTTCACGTAGCGTCGTTCTCCGGACTTTGCGTACACTCCCCCAACGAACGACGGCGGGGGCTCTCGTGAATACCGACACCATCACGCTCGGCCCGGTGGCCAAAGGCGCGCGCATCGACGCGCTCGACATCCTGCGCGGGGTCGCCGTTCTCGGCATCCTGCTGATGAACATCCCGGAGATGGGCCTGCGGTTCGACTGGGGCAAACCGCCCCTGCCGGTCGCGGCCAATGCCGACTGGATCGCCTTCGCCATCCAGACCGTCGGCTTCTCAGGAACCATGCGCGGCCTGTTCACCCTGCTGTTCGGAGCCGGCATGGTGATCATGCTGCGCCAGGCCGACGCCGAGCGCGCGAGCGTGGCGCGGCAGGCCTACTACACGCGCTGCTTCGCCCTGATGGGGCTGGGGGTGATCAACTTCGCCGTCTTCCTGTGGCCCGGCGAGATCCTGTTCAACTACGGCCTGTGCGGCCTCGTCTTGCCGCTGTTCCTGCGCGCGCCGCCGCGCATGCTGGTGACGGCGGCCGTGGCCATGCTGGCGGTGATGACCATCGGCATCGCGGGCCCGGCGCTGAAGAACGTCGAGGCCATGCGCACGACCGAGGCGGCGATGGCGGCCAAGGCGGCCGGCAAGACCCTGACCAAGGAGCAGAAGGCGGCGATCGAGAAGCGCGAGGCCCGGATCAAGGAGCGCCTGGGTCCCGAGGCCCGCGAGAAGGAACGCCAGACCCGCACCCACATGCCCGACCTGCTGGCCTGGAGCCTGCAGCAATGGAGCAACTTCAATCTCGACCTCAATGAAGGCGCCCATATGGGAATATTGGAGTCGCTGGCCTTCATGCTGCTGGGCGTGGCCCTGATGCAGACCGGCGTGCTGACGGGCGAGCGACCGGCCTCGACCTATTGGACCCTGCTGGCGGTCGGGCTGGTGGTGGGCGTCACGGTGCGGACCGGGGTCGTCTACGCGCGTTGGACCACCGGCTACCTGGCCAACTCGTTCGCCACGCCGCTGGAGCCGCTGACCTACGAGCTGGGTCGCCTGTTCATGACCCTGGCCTGGCTGGGCGGCCTGCTGCTGCTGATCAAGGCCCGGCTGCTGGGGGCGCTGGGCGGGGTGCTGGCGGCGGTCGGGCGCATGGCGCTGACCAACTACATCCTGCAGTCGGTGGTGACCTCGGTCCTGTTCTATGGCTTCGGCTTCTACGACAGGTTCGGCTTCGCCCAGCTGATGGGCGTGGCGGCGCTGATCTGGGTGGGCCAGGGGATCGCCAGCGTGCTGTGGCTGAGGGCCTTCGAGATGGGTCCGGCCGAATGGCTGCTGCGCTCGCTGACCTACGGGACGTGGCGCGCGATGCGGCGGGCCTAGAACCGTCCGTACAGCGCCAGGCGCGCGGTGCGGCCGATCGGGTCCTGGTCGTTGCGGCCATAGCCCGGGGCCGGACGACCGTCGCCCAGCCGAGCCTTGGCCCGGGTGTCGAACAGGTTGTTCAGCTCGAGGGCCAGCGACAGGCCGCGATTGCGACGGCGGGTCACCGCCGTGTCGCCGACCGGCGGCGGCGTGCGTTGGCTGAATTCGTAGGCCAGGGACAGGTTCGCCGACTTCAGGGGCGCGATCACCAGGTCGTTGGGCCCGTCGCGACCGGTCGCGGCGCGGCTGCGTCGCCCGCTGGTCCAGCTGCCCGCGACATTGACCTGCCATGGCCCGACCCCGCCACTGGCGAACAGACTCAAGGAGCGCCTCGCCACGCCGCCGCCGTCCCCCGCCAACCTGTCCATCCGGGGCAGACCGTCGCGGATCAGCGTACTGTCGGACAGGCGCCAGGTGTGGTTCAGCCCCACCTGGGCGAACCGCCTCCGCCCGCCGGGCGTCGCGGGCGCGCCGAGCGGGACCGACAGGTTCAGGCGCGTGGACAGGCTGGTCGAGGACGACGACTGGATGTTGATCGGCCGCTGGTCGATCGCCACCAGGCGGCCGGTGGCGTCGCGGGTGAAGCGCTCGGGGAAGGCCGCCTCGACCTCGGCCGTCGGTTCGGGCAGGCCGCCGATCGTGTCGGCGGCGACGGCGTGGCTCAGCTTGGTCGAGACGGTGGCCCGCCAGGGGGAGAACGGACCGAACCGCGCCCCGAAGTCCACCGAATCGCGCCGCGACGCGCGCAGGTCGGGATTGCCCCCGATCATCGGGGTGATCTCCACCGATTGGCCAGTCCGGAAGTCGTAGACCAGCCTGGGGTCGCCATAGTTGACCGGCGCGAAGCGCTGCGTGTCGGCGGGCGCATCCGTGCCGCGCGACCACGATCCGTCCAGGCCCACATACCGGCCTTTCGTCCAGTACAGCCCGGCCCGCAGGCTGTCGCCATGACCGGCGTCGGAGTCGATGCGGCTGGCCGACAGTCCAAGCGACAGGTCGCCCAGCCGGCCGCCCCACTGCTTGCGATCCGCCAGCGGTATGGAGACCGTCCCCCCGACCTGGCTGGTGCGGGAGGAATAGTCGACCTGGGACAGCCTGGTCCGGGCGCTGGTGCGCAATCCCGAGACCTGCCCAGACAGGTTGAGGCGCAAGGCGCCCGCCGGCAGGACCTTGAAGCCCCGCGAAAGGTTGACGCCCAGCGTTCCGCCCTGGCTGATCGTGCGCGACGCGGCCAGGCCCGAGACCCGGGTCCTTGTCGCCTGTCCCGTGGCGTTGGCCTGGATGTTCCACCGGCGGATCTCGCCGCCCCCGCCGGTCGACAGGTTCAGGCTGTCGACGCCCGTGCGGTTGACCACGGGCTGGCCGCCGGAGACCACGACCGAGCGGCTCTCCTGGGTCTGCGCCTGGAGGCCGAACACGCCGTTGGCCCGGCCAACCGTGCGCATCATGGCCAAGCTCGCGCCCTGCGACCGCGCTTCGGGCCGCAGGGTGGAGCCCTCGGCCGTGGGATGGGCCGCGACATAGTCCGGCCGCTCGTCGGCCCGCAGCGAGCTGGTCTGGCTGGCCTGGACGCCGGTGCTGGAGATGTTGTTGTTGTCGATCCGCCCCAGGGTGAGGTTCTCCACGACCGTGGCGGTTCCTCCCCGGATCGGCCCGTTGCGGCTGAACGTGGCGTCCTTGCTGACGAAATGGCGCTGCAGCACGACATTGATCACCCGCTGGCCAGGGGCCGTCGCGCCGTAGATCGGACCCGCGCCCGGCGGCAGAACCTCCAGCCGGACCAGGGCGTCGGGCGGAAAGGCCCGGACGATGGCGCCGTCCGCCACCCGCTGGCCGTTGATGATGACCACAGGCCCGCCCTCGCCGCCGTTACGGGCGTTGAGCTGGCTGATGACATCGCCGATGGTGTTGACGCCCAGGCCGTCGATCTCGTCGGCGCCGTACTCGACCTCGGGCGCAACCTCGGCCGCGCCGCGCCGGGCGATGACCTTGACGGGATCGACCAGGGTGACGGAATCGACCAGGGTCGCGCTCTCGGCGCTCTGGCGCGAGGCCTCGGGCGCCGGAGCTTCGACCTGGACGCCGGCCTCGGCCGCGCCGATCATCCGCGCCTCGCTCACCGCCGGCGCGGGACCCCACCAGACCATACGCCCCAACCCATACTGAATGGCGGGATGCAGACCACACCCGCCCCAAGGATGCAATCATCGACACCGCAGCCCTGGAACGAGTAGCCCCGCCCTGAATCCAAGCGCCGCCACGCCCCTCTTGCCTATCAGGGACTGGGCGCCTATCCTCCCAGCCCCCGGTTGCGAGCGCCCGCGACCGGAAGAATTTCCTCCCAAAGGCGTCCGAGCTAAAATCCGCAATGGAAAAAGTGCCGATGACCGTCGGTGGGTATCAAACCCTCGACGAAGAACTGAAGCGTTTGAAGACCATCGAACGACCGGCCGTGATCGCCGCGATCGCGGAAGCGCGCTCGCATGGCGATCTGTCGGAAAACGCCGAGTACCACGCGGCCAAGGAGCGTCAGGGCTGGATCGAAGGCCAGATCGCCGAGATCGAGGACAAGATCGCGCGCGCCCAGGTGATCGACGTGTCGAAACTGTCGGGCAAGCAGGTCAAGTTCGGCGCCACCGTGTCGGTGGTCGACGAGGACACCGAGGACGAGGCTCGCTACCAGATCGTCGGCGAACACGAAGCCGACGTGAAGTCGGGCCGCATCTCTGTCAGCTCGCCGCTGTCGCGCGCGATGATCGGCAAGGAAGTCGGCGAGGTGGTCGAGGTCAACACGCCCGGCGGCACCAAGGCCTACGAGATCCTCAAGGTGGAGTGGCTGTAAGGCGGCCCGCCGCCCCAGCTGCGCCATAAATCGAGTACAATGGAGCGAGGTCGCCATATCAGCGGCCTCGTTTCGTTTGCGTTGTCCGGGGTCGTCGATTTGACCGAAGCTCCCAAGCGTCCCTTGCCAAACCGCCCGCTGAAGGTCTGGGCCTTGTCCGACGGCCGTTCGGGCATCGAGGCCCAGGTCGTGGGCCTGTCGGACGCCATCGCGCGCCTGGTCCCCTGCGAGGTCACGGTCAAGCGCGTGGGCTGGAAAGGCGACACCGGCCGCCTGCCCTGGTGGCTGAATCTGCTGCCCAGGCGCTGGCTGACGCCCGAAAGCGGCATTCCCCGCGGCAAGGGCGAGGACTGGCCCGATGTCTGGATCGCCGCCGGCCGCGCCACCCTGCCCCTGTCGATCCGCGCCAAGCGCTGGTCTGGCGGCAAGACCTTCGTGGTCCAGATCCAGGACCCGCGCGTGCCGGCCACCATGTTCGACCTGGTGATCCCGCCCAAGCACGACCGCCTGACCGGTGACAACATCCTGCCGATCACCGGCTCGCCGCACCGGGTGACGCCCGCGCGGCTGGAGGCCGAGTACGCGGCCTTCGCCGATGTCATCGATCCCCTGCCCCGTCCGCGCGTGGCGGTGCTGGTCGGCGGCAAGTCCAAGGCTTTCGACCTGTCCAGCGAGCGGGCGGCCCAGATCGCCCACTCGATCCAGATCCCGCTGGAGCAGGACGGCGGGTCCCTGCTGATGACCTTCTCGCGGCGCACGCCCGAGCCGGCCCGGGCGCTGATGGCCGCCCGCCTGCGCCACCTGCCCGGCATGGTCTGGCCCAGCCGCAGCGGCGACAGCGAAGCTCCCAACCCCTATTTCGCCTTCCTGGCGGCGGCCGACTACATCCTCGTCACCGAAGACTCGACCAACATGGCCACCGAGGCGGCCTCGACCGGCAAGCCGGTGTTCGTGCTGAAGATGGACGGCTCCAGCCTGAAGTTCCGCCTCTTCCACGAGGAGCTGGAAAGCCAGGGCGCGGCGCGGCCGTACGGCGGCGCTTTCCACGGCTGGACGTATCAGCCGGTCGACGAGACGGGCCGAGCGGCGCGCGAAGTGCTGGCGCGGATCGGGGTGGAGATCCCGGAGCCGGTAGTCGAGGTCCCGGCGATCGAAGAGCCGCCGAAGCCGAAGCGCAAACCTCGGGCGAAGAAGGTCGAGGCGGTCGTGGAGGCGCCCGTCGAGAAGCCCGCGCCGAAGCCGAGAAAACCCCGCGCGGTGAAACCAAAAGCCTGATTTTTGCTGCTTGCGAGCACGCGAATGTTCGCGTTACGTTCGCAACATGGTTGAGACTGAGCTCCCACGTCCGATCAGCAAAGCCGCTCGCAACGAGCGGCGGAAGGCAATCGCGACTACCTGCAACGCCGTGTCCGTCGCGCTGATCGTCTCAGCAGGCCTTCAACCGCTAACGGCTGGCCATTTCAGCCTGCCGAACTTCGTCAGCGCCACCGCTGCCTTCATTGCTCTGCAGGCCGTTCTCCACTATGTTTTGACAACGTTGGAGGACTAATGGACCCTTTCCTTCAGTTCACCCTGACGATGGTGGGCGGCGCTGGCCTCGCGCTGTTGGTGTTCTGGCTGTCCATGCGCAGCGACCGCCGCTGAGCCTCGCCATCCTCCTGACATGACCCGCATCCTGTTCGTCTGCGCCGCGGGCCCCAGCGTCGGCGGCGGCCACGTCATGCGGTCGCTGACCCTGGCGCGGGCGCTGGAAGCACGCGGCGCGACCTGTGCGTTCCTGGTCTCGCCCGAAGTCGCCAAGGTGCTGGACGCCTTCGCCCCCGACATGCCCCGCGCTCAGGCCGATGAGGGCTTCGACGCCCTGGTGTTCGACAGCTACGCCCTGAGCGCCGACGATCACCGCGCGCTCGCCAGGGGCCGACCGAGCCTGGTCATCGACGATCTCGCCGACCGGCCGCTGGCCGCCGACCTGGTGCTGGACTCCGGCCCGGCGCGAAAACCGCAGGACTATGCCGGCCTCGTCCCACCAGCCGCCCAGCTGCTGCTCGGCCCGGCCTACGCCCCCGTCCGCCCCGCCTTCCCGGCCCTGCGCGAGGCCGCCCTGGCCCGCCGCGCTCAGCGTCCACCGGTGCGCCGCATCCTGGTCTCGTTGGGCCTGACCGACGTCGGCGGCGTCACCGGCCGCATCGTGGACCTGCTGCGCCCGATCGCCGGCGAGGCGACGCTGGACGTCGTCCTGGGCGGCGGCGCGCCCAGCTTGCCCGCGCTCTGGGCCCTGGCGGCCGACGACCCGCGCCTGACGCTGCATGTCGACACCCAGCACATGCCGGAGCTGGTCTTCGACGCCGACCTCGCCATCGGGGCCGGCGGCTCGACGACCTGGGAGCGCTGCGTCCTGGCCTTGCCGGCCCTGACCCTGATCCTGGCCGACAACCAGATCGCCTCCGCCCGCGCCCTGGACGCGGCCGGCGCGACGCCGTGCCTGGCGATCGACGCGCCCGACTTCGACGCCGCCTTCGTCCACACGGCCCAGGAGCTGCTGCTGAGCGCCGACCGCCGCGCGACCCTTTCGACCGCCAGCGCCGCCCTCTGCGACGGCCAGGGCGCGGATCGAGCGGCCGAGATCTTCCTGGCCTCCCTCTAGCGAACAGCGTTCACCTGGCTCTATCCTGGCCTCAACCCAGGGAGGGGCGAACATGGCGAAGAAATCGGTGGTGATCACCGGCGTGTCCACCGGCATCGGCTGGGGCGCGGTCAAGGTGCTGACGGGCAAGGGCTTCCACGTCTTCGGCAGCGTCCGCAAGCAGGCCGACGCCGACCGACTCAAGACCGAGTTCGGCGACGCCTTCACCCCGCTGATGTTCGACGTAACCGACGGCCCCGCCGTCCGGGCCGGCGCGCGCCAGGTCGAGAAGGCTTTGGCCGGGGCCACCCTGGCGGGCCTGGTCAACAACGCCGGCATCGCCGTGGCCGGGCCGCTGCTCTACCTGCCGGTCGACGAATGGCGCCAGCAGCTGGAGGTCAATCTCACCGGCGTCGTGATCGCCACCCAGGCCTTCGCCCCGCTGCTCGGCGCGGGCGGTTCTCAACCGGTCCAGGACCCCGGCCGCATCGTCAACATCTCCTCGGTCGGCGGCCGCAACGCCAACCCGTTCATGGCCCCCTATTGCACCACCAAGTTCGGGCTGGAGGGCCTGTCGGAGTCCCTGCGCCGCGAACTCCTGCCCTTTGGCGTCGATGTCGTGGTCGTCGCCCCCGGCGCGGTCGCCACCCCCATCTGGGACAAGGCCGACGAGACCGACACCGCCCGCTACGCCAACACCGTCTACGCGCCGGCCCTTGAGCGCCTGCGCCAGTACATGCTGGGCATCGGCAAGTCGGGCCTGCCGCCCGAGAAGATCGGCGAGGCCATCCACACGGCCCTGACGGCGGCCAGCCCCAAGGTCCGCTACGTCGTCTCGCCCTCGCCGATGCAGGTGCTGATGACCGAGGTCCTGCCCAAGCGGACGCTGGACAGGGTCACGGGCAAGCGGTTGGGGTTGATCGAGGGCTGAAGCGTATCGCGTCGCGACACCATTTCTTTGACAAACGTATCGCTCCACGATACATTCATCTCTGGAGGCGTTGATGGCTATCCAGAGCTTTAAGGATGAACGCGCGAAGGCGATCTTTGGCGGGGTTCACCCCGGCAAGGGTTTTCCTTCCGATCTTATCCACGTTGTGAGACGCAAGCTCCGAATGCTGAAAGACGCCGTATTTTTGAACGACCTTCGCTTTCCACCCGGCAATCGTCTCGAAGCGTTATCGGGTGACAGGCAAGGCCAGCATTCGATCCGAGTGAACGATCAGTTCCGATTGGTCTTTATCTGGACGGAAGCAGGCCCAGCCGACGTGGAGTTTGTGGATTATCACTGAGCGCACCAACCCGCTCAAGACAAAGGACGACGCGATGGCCGCCAACATCGCCGACGCCAGCGATCCCTTCGCCCCGATCCATCCGGGGGAGATTCTGCTGGAAGAATTCATGAAGCCGTATGGATTAACCGCTGGTCGGGTCGCGGCGAGGCTGAACATCGCGCGCCCCCGTATCGAAAAGCTAGTTCGCGGTCAGACGCCGATCACGATTGACACGGCTCTACGTCTCGAGCGCCTTTTCGGCTCCAGCGCCCAGTTCTGGCTGAACCTGCAGAACAGCTATGATCTAGAGATGGCCCAGCGCGGCGTCTCGCCAGACATCGCCAGCATCGAGCCCTTCGCGGCTTAGGGCGCCGCCTAGCCCACCATAGACCAGTCCAGCGGTTCCCCGCGCGCGATGTCGCGCGTCGCGGTCTTGCCCAGGACGTTGTCCAGCTCGGCCGGCGGCAGGCCGTTGCCCGGGCGGACCGAGCGGATGTTGGCGCGAGACAGCGGCTCGCCAGCCTTGATGTCGGACGTGACGTAGAGCGAGCGGCGGAACAGCAAGCTGCCCTGCTCGGCGCCCAGCACGTCGTAGTGGGCCGCGCCCAGGGCGGCCCAGGCGTTCTTGGTGTCGTCGACCAGGGCCTTGAACTCGATCGGCTCCAGGCTGAAGGCCGCGTCCGGGCCGCCGTCGGCGCGGGCCAGGGTGAAGTGCTTCTCGATCACGCAGGCGCCGACCGACACCGCCGCCACCGAGGCGGCCGTGCCCGGCGTGTGGTCCGACAGGCCGATCGGGCAGCCGAAGCGGGCGGCCATGTCCGGCACGGTGCGGACATTGGCGTCGCCGAACGTGGCCGGATAGCTCGACACGCAGTGAAGCAGCAGCACCCCTGCCGCGCCGGCGGCCAGGGCGGTGTCGCGCGCCGTCTGCATCTCCTGCAGATTGGCCATGCCGGTCGAGATGATCAGCGGCTTGCCCTTGGAGGCGGCGTACTTGATCAGCGGCAGGTCGACGGCCTCGAACGAGGCGATCTTGAAGGCCGGCGCGCCCAGGCCGTCCAGTAGATCGACGGCGGTCTCGTCGAACGGGCTGGAGAAGATCGTCACCCCGCGCTGCTTGGCGCGCTCGAAGATCGCCGCATGCCATTCGAACGGCGTCTGGGCTTCCTGGTACAGCTCATAGAGCGTGCGCCCGTCCCACAGGCCGCCCCTGATCTTGAACTCGGGCCGGTCGACGTCCAGCGTGATGGTGTCGGCGGTGTAGGTCTGGATCTTGATCGCATCGCAGCCGGTGTCGGCGGCGGCGTCGACCATCTGCAGGCAGCGCTCGAGGCTGCCGTTGTGATTGCCCGATAATTCACAGATGAGATAGGGCGAGAAGTCAGCGCCGATCTTGCGGCCGGCGATCTCGATGAAGGGGGCGGACATGGCGCAGAACTCGTTGAGCTTTCGCCCATATTAACCCTGAATTCGTGGACGAGACGTCAACCGGCGACGCAAGCCTATCGCCCGACCTCGACGATCGTCACGTCGCTCTCCAAGGCTTCGGACAGCTTGGGCCAGACCGCATCGATCCTGGCGAGCAAAGCCTCGCGTCGGATATTGCCAAACCGGACCCAGAGGATGCGCGCCTTGGGCGTTCGAGCCAGCGCCCAGTCCACGAAATCGCGGTCCTTGGTGACGATCATGGAATCTTCGGCGATCGCCCGCGCCCAGATGGCGGCGTCGGGCGCATCCGCCAAGTCCACATCGATCACGTGATGGGCTTCATGGCCTTTCGAGCGCAGCCAGGACGCCAGGCTTGGCGGGAGCTGGGCGTCGACCAGGAATCTCAAGCGGCGACGACGGCGGTGTCACCCACCGCCGCGGCCGCATAGGCCAGCGCGGCGCGAACGTCATCGGCTTCGAGATAGGGATAGTCCTCGACGATCTCCGCCGTGGTCATCCCGTTGGCCAGCATTTCCAGCACGTCCTGGACACGGATCCGCAGGCCACGAATGCACGGCCGCCCTCCGGCCTTGCCCGGTTCGATCGTGATGCGTTCCAGCAGCGGGTTCATGATCGCAACATAACCCCAATGACCAAGGGTCGCCACCGAGGTGAAAAGACTTCGACACGGTGTGAGTTTTTCACCGCCGCCTAGCCCATCGCCTCGCGGTGGAATCGACACTATATCTGCGGCCATGTCCACGACCACTCCTCGCCAGACCCGCTGCCTGATCATTGGTTCGGGCCCCGCCGGCTACACCGCCGCCATCTATGCCGCCCGCGCGCTGCTCAAGCCCGTGCTGATCGCCGGCATCCAGCCCGGCGGCCAGCTGACCATCACGACCGATGTCGAGAACTATCCGGGCTTCGCCGACGTCATCCAGGGTCCCTGGCTGATGGACCAGATGCGCGCCCAGGCCGAGCATGTCGGCACCGAGTTCGTCAGCGACATCGTCACCAGCGTCGATCTGTCCAAGCGCCCGTTCGCGGTCAAGACCGACAGCGGCCAGGACTGGATCGCCGAGACCATCATCATCGCCACGGGCGCCCAGGCCAAGTGGCTGGGCCTGGAGAGCGAAGCCAAGTTCCAGGGCTTCGGCGTCAGCGCCTGCGCCACCTGCGACGGCTTCTTCTATCGCAACAAAGAGGTCATCGTGGTCGGCGGCGGCAACACCGCCGTGGAAGAGGCCCTGTTCCTGACCAGCTTCGCCAGCAAGGTGACCCTGGTCCACCGCAAGGACGAGCTGCGGGCCGAGAAGATCCTGCAGGAGCGCCTGCTGGCCCACCCCAAGATCGAGGTGATCTGGGACAGCGCCATCGACGAGGTGAAGGGCGACTCCAATCCCATGGGCGTCACCGGCGTGCGCCTGAAGAACGTCAAGACTGGCGAGACCCGGGACGTGGCCGCCGACGGCGTGTTCATCGCCATCGGCCACGCCCCGTCGTCGGAGCTGTTCAAGGACCAGCTGGAAACCCACGCCGGCGGCTACCTGACCGTCAAGCCGGGCACGGCCTCGACCGCGATCGAGGGCGTCTACGCGGCCGGCGACGTGACCGACGACGTCTACCGCCAGGCCGTGACCGCCGCCGGCATGGGCTGCATGGCCGCCCTGGAGGCGGTGCGCTTCCTGGCCGAGGAAGACCACAAGGCCGCGCATCATCCGATCAGCCACAACGAGGCCAACAAGATCGGCGTCTGGTAGCGGCCCACTACATCGGCAGGCGCGGCCTTTCGTTGGGCTTGCCGGAATAGCTCTTCTTGGCCGGCGGCGGCGCGGCCTGCGACGCCGGCGGCGCCTCGACCACCGCTGGCGCCGGTTCGCTCACCGCTTCCAGCGCCTTGTTGATCCTGGCGATCTCGTCCGCCGTCGGGATCCGCCGGCCTGCCACCGTCCCCTGCATCGTGATCCGCTCGCCCGTCGGCGAGTTGGCGTCCGGCACCGAGACCAGCTTGGCGTCGGGCAGGACCAGGTTCGATACCCCCAGCATCTGCGCCATCGCGCCCGTCGGGACCGGTGTCCCGGCCGGGGCGTTCTGGGCGGCCAGCACCTCCGGCGGCGCGGCCTCCAGGGTGCGCGGGTCGGCGGCCATCAGGATGTCGGCGCTGACCGTCTCATTGCCCGAATACTTGCCGGTGAAGGCCTTCAGCATCCCGGCCGGACCGGTCCAGCGATAGAAGATGTGCTGGCCGAACTGCTTCAGCTTCACCAGCGTCGGGGCCCAATAGGGCGAGACGTAGTCGGCGTGGTAGTGGGTCGCCACGCCCACCGGCTTGAACACGAAGCCGTTCAGCGCCCGCTTGGCCACGGCCTGGGCGTTGGCCCACAGGACCGGCGGCGGCGTGCGGGCCAGCGAGCCGTCGCAGGCGAAGCTGAACTGGCAGCCGGTCGAGCGCGCCGCGCCCTCGTAGATCACCCCGCAGATCGACTTCGGATAGCCGGGGTGGCGCATGCGGTTGATCACCGTCTGGGCCACGGCCATCTGGCCCTCGCCCGGCTCGAACCCGGCCTCGTAGTAGACCGCCTGGGTCAGGCAGTTCAGCGCCTTGGCGCGAGCGTCGGCCGTGCCGGTCAGCACGAACGGCTTGGCGTATTCCAGGTCCTCGGGGACCGCCGGTCGCAGGGCGTTGATCACGCGGGCTTCGTCAAAGTCCGGGACGCGGTCGCCCAGGCGCGGAATGGCCTTCAGGTTGATGACCTCCCAGCCCTCGACGCGGCCCCAGTAGTCCTTCCTCGGGCGCGGATCGTGGCGCTTGGCCAGGGCCAGCATGGCCGGGTCGAAGTCCGCGACATAGTGGCGCAACCCACGCTCGCTGAAACTGCCGGTCACCCGCATCAGTCCGCCCTCGCGGCCACTACCGGAGGGCACGTAATAGGTCGCGCAGGCGGAAAGGCCGCCGACGACCAGCAGGGTCGCGGCGGCCTTCCAGGCTTGATGCGCGGTCAGGGTCCCCACCCCGTCCTCGGTCAGCTTACTTGCTACCGAGGGTCGAGCGGATCATCCAGGCGTGCTTCTCGTGCGCCTGCAGGCGCTGGGTCAGCAGGTCGGCCGTGGCCTCGTCGCCGGCGTCGTCGGCCACCGGGAAGGCGTCGCGCAGGGTGCGGATAACCGTTTCGTTGTCGGCCTTCAGCTCGCTCAGCATGGCTTCCCACTCATTCTCGGGATTGCCGTCCTTGAGGCTGGAGAGGTTGCCGAAGGCGCCGTAGCCCATCGGGGCCAGCTCACCCAGAGCGCGAATGCGTTCGGCGATATCGTCCAGCGCCGCCCATTCCTCCTGGTACTGACCTTCGAGCAAGACGTGCAGGGATTGGAAGTTGGGACCGCGAACATTCCAGTGATAACCGTGCGTCTTGAGATAGAGCGCGTAGCTGTCGGCCAGCACCTTGTTCAGCGAAGCGGCGATGTCCGCGCGTTGCTTGGCGCTCAATCCGGTGTTCAAAGCGTCGGCCATCGTGATCTCCTCGGTTGCGTGTCCTAGGTAAGCTCGTCCATGCTCTTGGCAAGACTTTTACGGGGAGCGGCAATGGAGAAAAAGGACGCCCCATCCTTGGTCTCCGATCAACGAACCGACGAGCTTGGCCCTGTCTACGGGCTGATTAGCGCCTGGTTGATCCCTCCGGTTCCGCCGCCCGCGTGGCGGTGCGCCGTGGCGTCGCTGATCGGCGTGGCCATGGCCGTGCTGATGCGCGTCGCGCTGCTGGGCCTGCACGGCGGCGTCGGCGCCACCCAGCCCTTCTTCCCGGCCATCATGCTGGTGACGCTGTACGCCGGCTGGCGCTGGGGGCTGGTCCCCCTGGTCGCCGGGGCGGGCTTCGGCTGGTGGCTGTGGAGCGACCAGGGCAGCGTCCCGATCTCCGAGGACGAGCTGGCCACCCTGGTCATCTACCTGCTGTGCGCGATCATGATCGTCGCCGTCGCCGAGGGCCTGCGCGGCGCGATGCGGGGCCTGGCCGAAGCGCGCGAGGAACGGGCCGAGGCCGAGGCCCGGCTGCGCGTCACCCAGACCGCCGCCGGCGTCGGTCCGTGGGACTACGACCTGCTGACCGGCGAAGTGAACATGTCGCTGCCCGCGCGCCGGGGCATGGGCATGCCGGACGACGCGGTGATCCGCCTGGACGACATCCCCCGCTACATCCACCCCGACGACCGCGCCATGATCCAGGAGCACGTGCGGCGCGCCCTCACGACCTTCGGGGACTACGAGGTCGAATACCGCCTGGCCGACACCAGCCAGGGCGAGCGCTGGATCCATGGTCGCGGCGAGGTGGTCCGCGACGAGGACGGCAAGCCGATCCGCATGATCGGCCTGAACTTCGACGTCACCAATCGCCGCCGCGCCGAGGAGAACGTGCGCGAGAGCGAGGCCCGCTTCCGCATGCTGGCCGACAGCGCCCCGGCCCTGATGTGGGTATCGCGCCCCGGCGGCATCCGCGAGTTCGTCAACAAGGCCTATGTCGAGTTCACGGGCCTCGACTACGAGGGCGCGGTGACCATGGACTGGCGCACGCGGCTGTACCCCGAGGACCTGCCCGACATCCTCAAGGCCCAGGTCCAGGGCGAGGCCTCGCGCAAGCCGTTCCACCTGGAGGGCCGCTATCGCCGGGCCGACGGCCAGTGGCGCTGGATGAAGTCGTTCTCGCAGCCGCGCTTCGGGCCGGACGGGGCCTTCACCGGCTTCATCGGCATCGCCTTCGACACCACCGACGCCAAGCAGGCCGAGGCCAAGCTGACGGGAGTCAACGAGCTCTTGGAAGAGCGCGTCGAGGCGGCCGTGGCCGAGCGCGACGCCGCCCAGGCCGCTCTCCTGCAATCGCAGAAGCTGGAGGCCATCGGCCAGCTGACCGGCGGCGTGGCCCACGACTTCAACAACCTGCTGACCGTGATCATCGGGGCGCTGGACGTGGTCGAGCGCCATCCCGGCGACGAGCGCCGCCGCGAGCGGATGATCAGCGCCGCCCTGGCCGCCGCCAAGCGCGGGGAGAAGCTGACCCAACACTTGCTGGCCTTCGCCCGCCGCCAGCCGCTGAAGCCCGAGGTGTGCCGCGTCGACCGCCTGATTGCCGAGTGCGAGGGCCTACTGAAACGCGCGCTGGGCGACGCCTACACCTTCAACCTGCGCCTGGGGGCGGGCGTGCGCGCCACCCGCATCGACGCCGGCCAGTTCGAGGCGGCCCTGTTGAACCTCGTCGTCAACGCCCGCGACGCCACCCCGCCTGGTGGCGAGGTGACCATCGAGAGCCGCCCGATCACCATAGCCAAGAAGCAGGGCGAGCTGGAGCCCGGCCGCTATCTGCGCGTGGCCGTGCGCGACACCGGCATGGGCATGGACCCGGCCACCATCGCCCGCGCGGTCGAGCCGTTCTTCACCACCAAGGCCCCCGGCGAGGGCACGGGCCTGGGCCTGTCCCAGGTCTACGGCTTCGCGCGGCAGTCGGGCGGCTCGGTCGATATCGAGAGCAAGCCGGGCCAAGGCGCCAGCGTGGCCCTGCTGCTGCCGATCGACGAGGGCGCACCGACGGGCGACACCGCCCCGGCCGTCGACCACGTCCAGGCCCAGGTCCCCTCGCGGGTGCTGCTGGTCGAGGACGACCCGCAGGTCGCCGAACTGGTCGGGGTGATGCTGCACGACCTGGGTCACTCGGTCGTCCGCGCCGGCGGCGTCGAGGAGGCCCTGGCGCGCCTGGCCCAGGACGACGGCATCCAGCTGGTGCTCAGCGACGTGATCATGCCGGGCGGCAAGAGCGGCGTGGACCTGGCCGAGAAGTTGGCGGCGGATCGGCCGGGCCTGCCGGTGGTGCTGTGCTCGGGCTACACCGGCGGCGACCAGGGCCGCGCCCGGGCCGGCGACTGGCCGTTCCTGAGCAAGCCGTTCTCGCTGGAGAGCCTGGCCCAGGCCTTGGCGCAGGCCCGGCCGCACTAGGGACGGTACGCCGAGCCCGGGCGCTCTAGGGCGGATCGACATTCAAGTCAGCGGGTCCGTCCTCGTCCTTCGACAAGCTCAGGATGAGGACGACTTCTCAGATCGGTTCAGTAGAAAACCTCATCCTGAGCTTGTCGAAGGACGAGGTTTTCGGCCCCTCGGCCTGAGTGTCGATTGCCCCTAGGCCGGCTTGCCCAGCAGTTCCTTGAGGCGCGGACCAGCCTTGGCGGCCATGGCCTCGCCCACTGCGGCGGCGGCGTTGGCCGGGCGGATCATCACCTCGAACTCCTTGATCTTGCCGGCGTCGTCGAAGGAGATGATGTCGATGCCCTTCAGCTTCTTGTCGCCGACGCGGGCGCTGAATTCGAGCACCACGGCGTCATGGTCGTCCGACCAGAACTCACGATTGTAGGCGAAGTCCTCGAAGACGGTGTTGACCGTGGCGATGATGTGGACCAGCGGCTCGACGCCGGGATAGGGCGAGAAAAAGGCCGGAGAGCGGAACACCACCGTCTCGGCGGCCAGCGGCCGGAGGCGATCGAACTCACGCTTCTCCAGCAGGTCATGCCAGGTTTCCAGCGCTTGCAGCGCCTGTTCGCGGGCCATGCCGCCCCTCCCTTGTTGATCCCGGCGTTCGAGCGCCGGCGGGCCGAGACTGGGAAATCCCCGGCCACGCGTCAATCTCGGCTCCGCCGCGCTACTCGGCGCGCGGCGTCACCCGCCGCCACAGGTCGTTGAACGCCAGGCTGTCGAAGAAGGCCGAAGCTTCGATGACCTTGCCGTCCTTCATCCGGAAGAACCAGGCATAGGTGTTGGCGTACGGCTGGCCGTCGCGCGCGGTTCCGGCGGCGTCGAAGAAGATCACCACCGCGTCGCCGTCGGCGTGGATCTGGCGGATCGTCGGCTTGATGCCCTGGCTCATGCGGGCGTTGAAGGGGCCGATCACCTTGGTCATGAAGGCCTCGCGGCTGGGATAGGTCCCGGCGGCGTCGGAATTGCCCACGATCGTCCAGCTGGCCTCGTCGGCCAAAAGGGCGAACGGGCCGCCCGTCCCGGCCCGCCAGGCGTCGAAGCTGGCCTGGACCGCGGCCTTGTTGCGAAGTTCGATCTGGGTGTTGGCGTCGGCCGACTGGGCCATGGCGGGGGCTCCGATGAGGACGGCGAAGGCGAGCGCGGCGAGCGTGCGATGCATGGGGATATCTCCAGGCAAGACGCCGCCGCCGGACGAGCCGGCGGCGGCCTTGGGGTTGGGCGAGACGCTAGATCTGGTTGTCCCAGGCGGCCGTCTGGTGGGCCTTGAGCATGTCCTCGATGACCTGCGGCACCACGTTGCGGAACTTGCCGGTGTCGGCCGGGACGATGTCGATCATGCGATCGATCATCTCCTCGGCGTCCATCTTGCCCTCGGGCGTGGCGAAGAAGTCGTCGAAGCCCTTCCGCAGATCGGCGCGCTTGGTGAAGTTCTTGGCGTCGTCCAGCCAGCGGAACGGATTGTCGGCCATCGTCTCGTTGTAGCCGGTGTAGTAGGCGCCCGGATTGATGGTCTGGATCTTGATCCCGTAGGCCGCCAGCTCCTGCTGCATGGCCTCGGCCACAGACTCCAGGGCGTGCTTGGTCGAGACGTAGGTCCCCCAGTTGGCCGGGGTGAACAGGCCGCCCATCGACGAGGTGAAGACCACCTTCTTGCCCTGGCTCTTGCCCTCGCGGACCCACTTCTGGACGACGCCCTGGGTCAGGGTCAGCGGCAGGAAGACGTTGACCTCGAAGTTCTTGCGCACCAGGTCGACGGGGATCTCCCAGACCGGCCCGGCCTCGCCCATGCCGGCGTTGTTCCACAGGATGTCGAAGTCCAGGCCGATGGCCTGCTGGATGTCATAGGGGTCGGTCAGGTCCAGGCGATAGACGGTGATGCGGTCGGAAAGCCCGAGGGCGGCGACCTCCTCGCGCAGGGCGGTGACCTGCGAGGAGACTTGCACCGTGGCGATGACGTCGTGGCCGTTCTTGGCCATGCCGAGGGCGGCGCCCTTGCCGAAGCCGCCGGCCGCGCCGGTGATCAGGATGGTCTTCTTGGTCATGGTCTTGGTCCTTCTGGATTTGGGTTGGGGTTCAGGGGTTTGGAAAAATCAGATCGTCAGCGCGGCGATGGCGGCGTGGGCGATTTCGGCGTCCTGGTCTGGACTGCCGCCGGACACCCCGACGGCGCCGAGCAGACGGCCCGCCGGGTCCCGCACCGGCGCGCCGCCAGGGAAGGTCATCAGGCCGCCGTTGCTGCGCTCCAGGCCGGGGGCCGGGGCGCCGGGCTTGCAGTAGTCCCAGACGGCTTCGCTGGTGATGCCGAACAGGGCCGAGGTGCGGGCCTTGCCCAGGGCGAGGTCGATGGAGCCCAGCACGGCCTCGTCCATCCGCCCGAAGGCCTGGAGGTGCGCGGCCGCGTCGAGGACGGCGATATTGACCGGGACGCCGAGGGCGGCGGCGCGGGCTTGGCCGGCGGCGATCGCCGCCTGGGCCTGGCTCAGGGTGAGCATGGCGTTTCCTTTCTCGAGGTTGAGGGTCTTGGAGGTTCAGGCGGCGGGGTAGGTCCGCTCCCAGCCGGCGGCGGGATCGTTAGCCAGGTCCCAGAAGGCGTCGGCGACACCGGCGGCTTCGACCGAGGCCGGCGCCACCAGGGTGGCGACGGTGGTCAGGCCGATCCGGACGTTCCGTTCCCGCAGGGCCGGGACCAGACCTTGGACAACGTTGCGCAGCGCGGCCTTGCCCAGGCCCAGGCTGGCCCAGTCCGCGTGAGGCGAGAGCGCCAGGCCGCCGCCGGTCACCAGGATGGTCCCGCCCCGATCCGCGAACAGGTCGGCGGCGGCGCGGATGGTGTGCAGGCCGCCGGCGATGTTGACGGCGAGGTCCGTCTCGACCTCGGCGTCGGTCATGCTGAAGAGGTCTTGGTTACGGACCTTGGCGGCGTTGTAGAGCACCGCGCTCAGCCCGCCGGTCAGGCGGTCGGCGGCGCGAAGTCCGCTGCGCACGGCCTCGGCGTCGGTGGCGTCGATCACCAGGGCGTGGGCGTCGACACCCCGGCCGACCAGCCGGGCCACCATCGGGTCCACCGTCCGGGGGCTGCGGCTGGCCAGCACCACGGTCCAGCCTTCGCGGCCGAACCGCTCGGCGGTCGCCTCGCCGATGCCGGGACCGGCGCCGACGATCAGCAGCGCGCCGCTCACGACAGCACCTCGGCCAGCTCGATCAGGTTGCCGAAGGGGTCGCAGAAGAAGGCCAGCTTGCGGCTGATGGCTTCCAGCACGAACGGCTCGGTGACGATCGTCACGCCCCGGCCGCGCAGCTTCTCGACGGTCTCGTCGACGCTGGCGACGTTCAGGCACAGATGGTGGTAGCCGGCGTATTTAAGGCTGTCGCCCAGGTCCGTGTACGGCTTGACGTCGACCGGCGTCGGTTCGCCGCCGCCCAGGACCTCGATGTAGAAGTGGTCGTCCGTGGCCGGGGCCAGATAGGCCAGCTTCTCGTCGGCGTAGTCCCATTCGGCCACGACGCGGAAGTCCAGCTTGCCGACGTAGAAGGCCTTGGCCTCGTCCAGGCTGGGCGTGCGGATCGCGACGTGATGGCCGCGCATGTCGGCGAAGATCGAGCCGGTGTTCGGGGCCGGCGGAATGAAGTCTGGCATCGCGTTTCTCCTTGTTTCGCTTGGGGCCGCGTCAGCGCCGCCCGTCTGTGAGGAGGAGAATTGCGCCGATCGATCTCGGCGATTAGATTTGAAATATTCCGATCAATGCTGAGTCATATTCAGTAATGAGAACCACCGATCTTTCCGAGCTGGCCGCCTTCGATGCAGTGGCCCGGCACAAGAGCTTCCGCCGGGCCGGCGAGGAGCGCGGGGTCACGGCCTCGGCCATCAGCCATGCCGTGACCAACCTGGAATCGCGGGTCGGCATCCGCCTGCTGAACCGCACCACCCGCAGCGTGTCGCTGACCGACGCCGGCGCCATGCTGCTGTCGCGGCTGTCGCCGGCCTTCGACGACATCGGCTCGGCGATGGACGGGCTGAACCAGTTCCGCGACACGCCCTTCGGCAAGGTGCGGATCAACGCGCCGATCTCGGTCGCCTCGTTCGTGCTGGGTCCGGCCGTGGGCCGCCTGGCCCAGGCCCATCCGCACCTGCAGCTGGAAATCATCGCCACCGACCGGCTGGTCGACATCGTCGAGGAGGGCTTCGACGCCGGCGTCCGGCTGGGCGAGAGCCTGCGCGACGGCATGACGGCGGTGCGGATCAATCCGCGCCTGCGCTTTTCCCTGGTCGGTTCGCCCGCCTATTTCGAGAGCCGGTCGGTCCCGCGCACGCCGGCGGACCTCAAGGACCATGTCTGCTTCCAGAACCTCTATCCCAGCGGCGTGCGCTACGCCTGGGAGTTCACGCGCGACGACCGCACCGTCGAGTTCCAGCCGTCCGGCCCGTTCGGCTCCGACGACCACGAGCTGTTGATCGCCGGCGCCCTGGCCGGGGCGGGCCTGGCCTATGTCTGGGAGCACCGCGCCGAAGCCCATGTGCGCGACGGCCGGCTGGTGCGCTGCCTGGAGCCCTGGTGCCAGCCCGAGGACTGGCTCTATCTCTACTATCCGACCCGAAAATACCTCTCGGCGGGCCTGCGGGCGGTGATCGAGCTGCTGCGCGCCTAGGCTCCGTCCCGCCTACGCAAAATCCTTCCAACCTCCACCGTGACTCCGGCCGACTTCCCTCATAGGGTCCCGTTCCGCGCTCGCGGATTGCGCTTGAGGGGTATTGGGAATGGATCGTCGGCTGACGGCGCTGGCCGCCTTGTTGTTGATGTCGGGCTCGGCTCTGGCGCAGACCGCGCCGCCCGCGGCGGGCGCCGCCCCGGCCGCGGATGCGGCCAAAACTGACAAGCCCGCGAAGTGGGACGTCAACGCCCCGCCCGGCGTGACCACCCGCGAGGTCAAGATCGCCGTCGACAACGGCACCTGGATGAACGTCGACGTCTCGCGCGACGGCAAGACCATCGCCTTCGACCTGCTGGGCGACATCTACACCATGCCGATCGCCGGCGGGACGCCGACGCGGATCGCCGAGGGCCTGGCCTATGACCACCAGCCGCGCTTCTCGCCGGACGGCAAGCGCATCGCCTTCACCTCGGACCGGGGCGGCGGCGACAACATCTGGGTGATGAACCTGGACGGCAGCGACAAGCGTCAGGTGACCAAGGAGGACTTCCGCCTCCTGAACCAGCCCAGCTGGAGCCCGGACGGCCGCTACATCGTGGCCAAGAAGCACTTCACCACCGGCCGCTCGCTGGGCACCGGCGAGGTGTGGATCTACCACGTCTCGGGTGGCGGCGGCGTGCCGCTGGTCAAGCGCCCCAACGAGCAGCTGCAGAAGGAGCTGGGCGAGCCGATCTACGCCGCCGACGGCAAGAGCATCTTCTACGTCCGCAACGTCACCCCGGGTCCGATCTTCGAATACGCCCAGGACTCCAACACCGACCTGTTCGACATCGAGCGCTATGAGCTGGAGACCGGCGAGGTGACCACCGCCGTCTCGGGCGTCGGCGGCTCGGTGCGCCCGACCCCGTCGCCGGACGGCAAGAAGATCGCCTTCGTCCGCCGCGAGCGCGCCAAGTCCAAGCTGTATGTGAAGGACCTGGCCTCGGGCGAGGAGAAGAAGATCTATGACGCCCTGGACCAGGACGTGCAGGAGACCTGGGCGGTCACCGGCGTCTATCCGAACATGGCCTGGACGCCGGATGGCTCGACCGTGGTGTTCTGGGCCGGCGGCAAGATCCGCCGCGTGAACGTGGCCGATGGCGCGAGCAGCGTCATCCCGTTCAAGGTCGACGACACCCGCGTGGTCATCGACGCCACCCACCCGCAGATCGAGGTCGCGCCGGACAAGTTCCAGACCAAGATGCCGCGCTGGGCCAATGTCTCGCCGGACGGCAAGACCGTGGTGTTCGAGACCCTGGGCAAGCTGTGGGTCAAGCCGACGGCCGGCGGGACCGCGCGTCGCCTCGTGACCAACGACGAGGCCGAGTTCGAGCTCTATCCGGCCTGGTCGCGCGACGGCAAGACCATCGTCTTCGTCGGCTGGACCGATGCGGGCCTGGGCCACATCCGCACCGTCTCGGCGGCCGGCGGCGCGGCCAAGGACGTGATGAGCCAGCCGGGGCACTTCGGCTTCCCGCAGTTCTCGCCCGACGGCAAGACCATCGTGTTCGAGCAGCGCCGCAGCGGCGGCCTGACCTCCGGGCGCTGGTCGCAGAACCCGGGCGTCTACCGCGTCGCCGCCTCGGGCGGCACGCCGGTCCGCATCTCGCGTGAAGGTTCGGAGCCGCAGTTCGGCGCCAGCAACGACCGCGTCTTCATGCTGATGTCCGAGAAGGGCAAGCGCCAGCTGGTCAGCACCAATCTCGACGGCGAGGCCAAGCACGTCCACGCCAGCGGCGAGCTGGTCAACGACTACCAGGTCGCGCCGGACGGTGCGAACGTGGCCTTCCGCCAGAACTACGAAGCCTTCGTCATGCCGCTGCTGCCCGGCACGCAGGACGTCTCGGTCGACCAGAAGGGCGGCGCCCTGCCCGTCACCCGGGTCAGCGCCGAGGGCGCCGAGTTCATCAACTGGTCGAACGGCGGCGCGCAGATCCACTGGAGCATGGGCCCGACCCTGTTCACGGCCAATACCGAGGCGCTGTACGCCAACGCCCCGGCCGCCGCTGACGCCCCCAAGGACGCCGGCAAGTTCAAGCCGATCTCCACGGGCCTGTCGCTGTCGATGGAAGTCACGGCCGACAAGCCGACCGGTGTCGTCGCCCTGACCGGCGCGCGCATCGTGACCATGGCCGACAAGAGCGGCGGCGTCATCGAGGACGGCGTCATCGTCATCAATGGCGACCGCATCGTCTCGGTCGGTCCCAAGGCCAGCGCGGCGATCCCCGCCAACGCCAAGGTCATCGACGTGGCCGGCAAGACCATCATCCCGGGCCTCGTGGACGCCCACGCCCACGGCCAGCAGGGCGAGGACGACCTGGTCCCGCAGCAGAACTGGTCGTCGATGGTCAACCTGGCCATGGGCACGACCACGATCCACGATCCGTCGGCCCGCGCCGCCGAGATCTTCGTGGCCGGCGAGATGCAGCGGGCCGGCAAGATCCTGGCCCCGCGCACCTTCTCGACGGGCGAGATCATCTACGGGGCCAAGTCGCCGGAGGTCTATGCCGAGATCAACAGCCTGGACGACGCCCTGGCCCACGTCCGCCGTCTGAAGTCGCAGGGCGCCCACAGCGTCAAGAACTACAACCAGCCCCGCCGCGAGCAGCGCCAGATGGTGGTGATCGCCGCCCAGAAGGAGGGGATGGAGGTCGTGCCGGAGGGCGGCTCGCTCTACAGCATGGACATCAGCCTGGTGCAGGACGGCAATTCGACGCTGGAGCACAACCTGCCGGTCGAGCACTTCTACGACGACGTCGTGAGCCTGTGGTCGCAGACCAAGACCAACTACACCCCGACCTTGGTGGTGGCCTACGGGGGCCTCGCCGGCGATCCCTACTGGCGCCAGCACATGGACGTCTGGAAGCACCCGCTGCTGTCCAAGCACGCCCCGCCGGCCCTGCTCGCGGCGCGCAACGTCCGCCGCGCCTCGGCGCCGGAAGAGGACTATGTCGACGGCCAGACCGCCCGCGAGGCCAAGAAGCTGGCCGATCGCGGCGTGCAGGTGTCGATCGGCGCCCACGGCCAGCAGGCGGGTCTCGGCCCCCACTGGGAGCTGTGGTCGTTCGTGCGCGGCGGCTGGACCCCGGTCGAGGCCCTGGCGGCCGGCACGATCAACTCGGCGCGTTCGCTGGGCTACGCCAAGGACGTCGGCTCGCTCGAAGCCGGCAAGCTGGCCGACCTGCTGGTGCTGGACGCCGACCCGACGGTCGACATCCGCAACAGCGACAAGATCAACCGCGTGATGCTGGGCGGGCGGATGTACGACCCGACCACGCTGAACGAGGTCGGCACCGGCAAGCGCGTGCGTCAGCCGTACTGGTGGGAACGCTCGGGCGAAGCCTTCAGCGGCGCTCAGCCGGCGGAAGCCGATAGCGAGGACGTGGGGTAAACTCCCTCTCCCATAGGGAGAGGGTTGGGGTGAGGGGTTACGGAGTTCGACAGGGCGCCGGCACGCCGTCAGACCTCGTAACCTCTCACCCTCCCACCGCTTCGCGGCGGGCCCCTCCCTCTCTCTAAGAGAGAGAGGGATTCAGCCTCGCTCCATGATCCACGACTGCGCCGACCACAGGTCGCAGCGGTGCTCGAGCTCGAAGGCTCGCGCCGATCGCACCGCGTCACGCCCCGGCCGCAGCGCCATCAGCGCCCCGTCCTTCGCCGCCATCCGGGGCCAGCCGCCCCCCGGATCGCCCGTGCGGACGAACCGGCTCCAGTAGGCGATCATCCGGTCCGACAGGGTCCGCTGCTCAGGCTGGAGCCGCGCGGTGCGGCTGGCGAACCCGCCGCCGGGCCAGAGATAGGTCAGCTCGGCGCTGTGGGCCGCGCCGAAGCGGAAGCCGTCACCCCGCAGGTCGAACGGCGGGTCGGGGTCCTCGAACTGGTAGTAGTAAACGGTCGCCCGGCTAGACATCGCTTCCGCCAAAGCCAGGCTGGTGCAGCCGCCGAAGCCGCGCATGCCGCTGTCGGTGAGCACAGCGCTGACCGCATAGGCCGCCTCAAGGCCCGGTGCGCTCACCGGGTAGGCGGCTTCGATCCGCTGGGCGAAGGCCTCGGGGACCAGGCGGCGCAGCCAGGCGCGATAGGCGGCCGCGTCGAACCCCAGATAGGCCGGCCCGCCGATCCGGCCCTCCTCGCGATTGGCGCCCAGCAGCACGGGGACCGCGTTCCAGTCGCCGTGCTGGATGCGGTCGAAGGTCGTGGCGTCCACCCCGCCCGGGCCGCCGACATGCGGCGCGGAGAAGCCGCCGATATCGACCAGTTTCCCGGCCGGCAGGGCCCGCAGGCAGGCCGCGTCGGCGCAGTCCGCGCGCTGGGCCAGCGCCACGCCCCGCGCCTGGCTGGCCGCCCACAGGTCGACGTCGTGCAGGCAGTCGTCGCTGGAGATGATCGCCGCCCGGAACAGCGGCCGCGCGCTCGCCGAGGTCAGCAGCGGGCACAGCAGCGTGCCGCCGGCCGACTCCCCGCCCAGGGTGACCTTGGCCGGATCGCCGCCGAACGCTTCGATGTTGCGGGCCGTCCAGCGCAGGGCCGCCTCGACATCCTGCAGGGCGTAGTTGCCCGCCCGCCCCTCGCGGTCGGCCAGGGCCGGATGGTTCAGGAAGCCCAGCGCGCCCAGCCGGTAGTTGACGGTGAGGACGACGATGTCGCCCTGCCGCGCCAAGGCCGAGCCGTCGTGATCGATGCCCGCGCCGTTCGTCGCGCCGCCGCCGTGCACATAAACCAGCACCGCGCGCGGCGAACGGTTGGGCGTGGTCGGCCGATAGACGTTGAGGGTCAGGCAGTCCTCGACCTCGGACCGGGGCGCATCGCCGATCGGGGTCTGCGGACAGCGCGCGCCGGCGACGCTGGCGTCCCGCTCGCCGCTCCAGGCCGCGGGCGGGGACGGCGCGGCCCAGCGCAGCGGTCCCACGGGCGGCGCGGCGTAGGGCACGCCCAGGAACTGCTCGACGCCCTGGCGCACCGCGCCGCGCAACGCTCCGGTCTCGATCCGGGCGGTCGGCTCGGCATGAGCGCGAACGCCGCTGAGCAACGTGGCCAGCAGGATCAGGAACGGGATCAAGCGCATGTGACGCCCTCACAAGAAAAGAAGCCGCGTCCGGCAGGGGAGCTAAACGAACAACACCGGACGCGCCCCGGCCCTGACTGAACGCCAAGGCCGGGGAAGTCGATCGAGGATCAGAACGACTTGCTGATGCTGCCGTACAGGAACCGGCCGTACGGATTGTAGAGGCCGCCGTTGAAGCCGCCGGCCGACAGCGGCGGCAGGCGGTCGAACAGGTTGCGGGCCCCCAGGCGCAGCTTAGTGTTGTCGGTCCAGCCGTCGCCCTTCAGCTCGTACTGCACATAGCCGTTCCACAGCACCTGGCTCTTGGTGCGCCAGGGCGTGCCGTCCGAGGCCAGGAAGCCGGGGTCCTCGACATAACCGGTGAAGGTCTGCGACACGCCGACCTGCCAGTCGCCGCCCTTCCAGGTCAGGTTGGCCGACTGCTTCCAGCGCGGTTTGCCGTTGACGCGGATCTGGTTGCCCGGGTCCGACAGCGGCGTGGCGGCGTTGATGATCCCGGCGGCGCGGGCGACGAACAGGTCATCGACCCCCACCAGCGGCGAGCGCTGATAGCGGTCCATCAGCGACACCGTGAAATTGGCGTCGAAGCGGCCGAAGCGCTCGGTGCGCTTGCGCCAGGTCCCCGACAGATCCCACCCGCTCAGCTTCTGGGGCTGCAGGTTCTGGAAGGTGTCGCGCACGTCGGTAATGTTGCCCACCGCCGCCAGACCGGTGCCGGCGAAGGCCGCCACGTCGTCGGCGTTCGGGGCGGCGCGGACGATGCCAGGGATGCCCGAGCCTCCGGTGACGCGCGACAGATAGTCGGCGGCGACCACGTTGCCGGCCCCCAGCACGCCGACGATGCCTTCCTGGTTCAGCCGCCAGCGGTCCAGGGTGAAGGTGAACTGGCCCAGGGCTTCGGGGATGAAGGTCGGCATGAAGACCACGCCGACATTGGTCGAGGTGCTGGTCTCGGGACCCAGGTCCGGATTGCCCGAGATGAAGTAGCGGGCGGTCAGGCCGCGCGAGCAGGCGTTGAAGTTGGTTAGACGGCCCGCACGGATGTCGGCGTCGCACTTGTAGTAGTCGGTCACGCCCACGGCGCGGCCATAGGTGTAGTTGGCGGTCGTCTCCAGGTTCGGGGCCTTGAAGCCCTCTTGGTACGAGGCGCGGATACGGACGCTGGGAATGACGTCCCAAGCCATGGCGATCTTGGGCTTCGCGACCGAGCCGAAGTCGCTATAGTGCTCGTAGCGGCCGGCGACCTGGAAGTTCAGGGCGCGGACCAGGGGGATGTTCATCTCCGGCGAGACCAGCGGCACGGCGAACTCGGCGAAGGCCGAGAACACGTCGCGCGATCCGTGGCTGGAGGGCGTGACATTGACGCCGGTGGCGCTGGACGGCTGGGTCAGGCCGGTGACCGCGTCGAAGAACGGCAGGTCGCCGTTGACGTGCGGATCGCGATTGTCGCGCTGGGTCTCGTGGCGGGCCTCGACGCCGGCGGCCATGCCCAGGCTGTTGCCGCCCCACAGGTTCAGCACGTCCTTGTTGGAGACCTTGAAGTCGGCCAGCAGTAGGCCCGTCTTCGACCTGCGGGTCAGGCGGATCTTGGTGGCGTCGATGGCCGCCTTGGAGCTGGGCGTGCAATCGCCGCCGCCCGCGCCGTCCAGGCAGCTGCCGTTGAACGGGTTGTAGGCGTCGGGGGTCGACAGGGCGAGCTGTTTGTAGAGGGCGTTGCTGTCGACGCCGTCCGACACGTCCTTGGCCGTGGCGTACGAGTAGAGCAGCCCGCTATCCCAGTCCCAGCCGAACTTCTCGCCCTTCAGGCCGGCAAGGTAGCGCCACTGGTAGTTTGCGTTGTCGATATTGTCGGGGCCGTAGTCGTTGAAGCGGTAGTTGTTGAACGTCAGGGCCAGGCCCGAGGCCGGCACGTTGGTCAGGCCCGGCAGGCGGTTGGGATTGACCTGGCCGTTGGCGAAGGTCACCGGGCCGAACGGGTTGTAGTAGTTGCTCGCCGGCACGCCCACCGGCACCAGGCTGGTCGGCTGGGTCGTCAGCGAGTGGGCGGTGGCGTGATACAGCCCGAACTCGCCATAGGCCGTCAGGGTGTCGCTGATGTCGTAGTGGGCCGCCGCATAGACGTTCTGCCGGTGGATCGACGGCGAGATGGTCGTGTAGTTGTTGGCTGGCGCATTGTACTTGAGGATGTTGCCCGCGCCGGTGTTGCCCTGGGCGTTGCCGCCGGTGCCCAGGCACAGGCCATTGCCCAGCTGGGTGGCGCAGCCGGCGATGGTGTTGGGCTGGATGTGGAAGGCCCCGGCCGCCGTGGTGATGGCCGTCGTCCCCTGACGGATCGCCGTCGAGACCCCGACCAGGCTGCCATTGATCCACGAGCTCTGGTTGCCGCGCCCGTCGGCCGTGGCGCTGCCGGCCCACTTGGTGTCGGCGAACAGCGAGCGCAGGTCCTGATTGGCCGTGAACGGCATGTCGCCCGGATACTGCTTGGTGCGGTCCACCAGGCTCAGCGACATCGAGATGTTGCCCTTGCCGCCGGCGAAGTCATGGCCGGCGAAGACGTTGGTGCTGGTCTCCTTGCGATGCGTGCCCTCGGCCGCGCCGTACTGGGAAGAAACCGTCAGGCCGGTGAAGTTGGACTTCATGACGGTGTTGATGACCCCGGCCACCGCGTCCGAGCCGTAGATGGCGCCGGCGCCGTCGAATAGCACCTCCAGGCGCTCCAGGCCCGAGGCCGGGATCGAGCTGGAGTTGAAGCTGATCAGCGGCACGGTGTTGTTGCCGTTGCTGGTGGGGTGGGCCACCAGGCGGCGGCCGTTCAGCAGCACCAGGGTGTCGCCGATGCCGGCGTTGCGCAGGTCGATCGAGCTGATGTCGCCGCGGGCGGTGTTGCTGGTCTGGGCCTGGTTGGTTGGGTTGAAGAACACATCGCCCACCTGCGGGATCTGCCGCATCAGGTCATCGCCCGACACCGCGCCGGTGGCCTGGATCTGGTCCGAGGTGACGACCTGCACCGGCAGGGCCTCGGTGGTCTTGGCGCCCTTGATCTGCGAGCCGACGACGACGACCTCCTCGACCTTAGTCGCCTCCGACGCCGTCTGGCCGTATGCGCTGGAGCCCGCCAGCAGGACCGTGGCGGCCACGCCGTGGATCAGGACGCGCTTGTAGTGCCTGTTCATGGTTGTTCCCCTTCCTAGGTTTTCGGCCCTTGAGACCGTGGTCTTGGCGCGCGAACTCACGCGGAGCCGCGCGCAGCTTCCGTCCGGCGCGAGGCGCCGAGCGTTCTGATGTCGAGGGTCGCGCGGGCCTCCCGGCGCCGCGACGAGGCGTCCCCCTAGGACGCGATGTCTGGCGGTATCGTCTTCACACTGATGGATGGCATGTGTTGCCCCTGTTCCTGCCGGTCCTCTCGGACCGCGCTCCCTGCCGCGCTCGTGATCAGCGCCTGGGAAGAACCATGTTCGGTCATGGGAAATGCCGCAACGGGCAATGCAAAAACTTTAAGCCAATGATCTTGTTGGCATAATCGGATTGTTGCAAAATTTGTCTCAAGACATCGGTCGGCGTTTCCGCGCGGATTTCCGCCAGTTTGTGCGGAACGCCGCACAAGTTGGGAGCGCTTCCGGACAACGTTGTCAGGCGGCCGGCGCGAAGTAACCGGTGTCTATCCCTGGCGCTTTTTTGAGCGAGCAGCGGTTCGCGAGCAGATCAGGACGCCCTGACCAATGGCGCCAAAGCAACACTCGCTAAAAGTAAGTAATCTTTCACTGAACTGACATCGATTTCCCTCTATAGCGCGGAAGCGCTCGGGCGCGGGGAGCTTGCTCCCTCGCCGCCGGCGCGTCCTAGACGGCCACAAAGGCCGCGAACCAGGGGTCTCTCAACACCATGCGCACTACCCACACCAACAAGCTCGCCCTGCTCCTGGGCGCGGCCGCCGCGACCCTGATCGCCGGCGCCGCCCACGCCCAGCAGGTCGCCGCCAACGACGCCCCGTCGACGGCGCTGGACGAAGTCGTCGTCACCGCCGAGCGCCGCTCGGAAAACCTGCAGAAGGTGCCGCTGTCGGTGGCCGCCGTCGCCGGCGACCAGCTGCGCGCCATCACCGCCGACGGCAGCGACATCCTCGCCCTGTCGGGCAAGGTCCCCAGCTTCTACGCCGAGACCACCACGGGCCGGATCTTCCCGCGCTTCTACATCCGTGGCCTGGGCAACATCGACTTCTACCTCGGCGCCTCGCAGCCGGTGTCGATCATCCATGACGACGTGATCATGGAACACGTGGTCCTGAAGTCGAACCCGCTGTTCGACATCGGCCAGGTGGAAGTGCTGCGCGGCCCGCAAGGCTCGCTGTTCGGCCGCAACACCACCGCCGGCATCGTCAAGTTCGACACCATCAAGCCGAGCGAGGACTTCAACGCCCGCTTCTCGGCCTCGTACGGCACCTACGGCACGACCACCTTCGACGGCGGCGTCGGCGGCCCGATCGCGCCCGGCCTGATGTTCCGCGCCGCCGTGCTGTACCAGCACCGCGACGACTATGTGGACAACACCTTCGCCGGCGTCAGCGCCGACGGCACCAAGACCCCGCAGAAGAACGCCATGGGCGGCTTCAGCGAAAAGGACGCCCGCATCCAGGTGCTGGCCAAGCCGAACGACAAGCTGTCGGTCCTGGTCTCGGCCCACGCCCGTGAATATGCCGGCACCTCGACCCTGTTCCTGCGTCAGGCCCTGACCAAGGGCTCGAACAAGAGCAGCGCGCCGCGTGACCAGGTCGCCTTCGACGAAGCCAACAACAACCCGCAGGCCTACGACACCCAAGGCATCTCGGCCCACGTCGACTACGATTTCGGCCCGGTGACCCTGACCTCGATCAGCGCCTACGAGCACACCTCGGGCTACAGCCGTGGCGACACCGACGGCGGCGCGGCGGCCAACTTCCCGGTCGGCGGCGTGCCGAACGGCTTTGGCCAGTCGCAAGGCCGCGTCCACGACCTGGACCAGCTGACCCAGGAAATCCGCCTGGCCAGCAACGGCGAAGGCAAGCTGAAGTGGCAGGTCGGCGGCCTGTACTTCGACTCGCGCGACAACACCGAATTCGCCCAGCGCGGCGTGTTCCTGCTGCCGACCTCGGCCGGCTACAACCCCAACAACTACGTGCTGCTGAACAACCTGAACACCTCGTGGGCGGTGTTCGGCCAGGTCAGCTACCAGCTGACCGACGCCCTGACGATCACGGGCGGCCTGCGCGACACCTACGACGCCAAGAAGACCGTCCTGGTGAAGACCTCGAACAACGCCGCCAACGTCTCGACCTATACCGGCCGCCGCTATGTCCGCCTGGCGGACGAGCAGGTCAGCTGGGACCTGTCGGCCAACTACCAGGTCAATCAGGACGTCAGCGTCTACGCCCGCGCGGCCAAGGGCTTCCGCGGCCCGACCATCCAGGGCCGTTCGGCGGTGTTCAACGCCGACTTCACCACGGCGGACTCGGAAACGATCCAGTCGTACGAAGTCGGTTTCAAGAGCTTCCTGCTCGAGAACACCCTGCGCTTCAACGCCTCGGCCTTCACCTATGATGTCAAGAACATCCAGCTGAACGGCAACGACAGCAACGGCAACGGCGTGCTGTTCAACGCCGACAAGGCCCAGGCCTACGGCGTGGAAGCCGACCTCGAGTGGCGTCCGGTCCGCAACCTGCTGCTGACGGCCGGCGCCAGCTACCTGCACAGCGAGATCAAGGACAAGCGCGTCTACGCGCAGGTCTGCGCCCTCAACGGCATCGTGGTCTGCACCGTCGAAAACCCGACGATCAAGGTGGGCGCCAACACCTTCGCCCAGATCGACGGCCAGCCGCTGCCGAACGCTCCGAAGTACAACCTGAACTTCACGGGCCGCTATGACATCCCGGTCGGCGAAGCCGGTCGCGTGTTCGTTTCGACCGACTGGAACGTCCAGGGCTACACGAACTTCGTGCTCTACAAGACCAAGGAGTTCTACTCGAAGGGTTCCTTCGAGGGTGGCCTGAAGCTGGGCTACGAGAACCTCGACAAGGGCTACGAGATCGCCCTGTTCGGCCGCAACATCACGAACGAGAAGAACCTCAAGGGCGTGATCGAGAACTACATGGCCGCCGTCTACAACGAGCCCCGCATCGTCGGCGTCTCGCTGAGCGCCAAGCTGAAGTAAGCGGAAACCGTTTCCTCCCCGTCCGGCCGACTATCCCCGGCCGGACCCTTTCTCACCCCGGAGCGCAAGCTCCGGGGTTTCTTTTTGCCAAAAGGTCCGGATCATCCGTAATCTCAGACAGGTTCTGAATTATGGATCGTCCAGCATGGATCCGCTCAGCGACATCATCGCCCTGCTCCGCCCCAGCGCGGCCATGTCCAAGCCGATCAGCGGCAAGGGCCGCTGGGGCGTGCGCTACGCCGCGCACAAGGCGCCGGGCTTCACGATCATCCTGAAGGGCGTCTGCTGGATCGCCTTCGACGGCGGCCCGCCCGTGCGGCTGAGCCAGGGCGACTTCGTCCTGCTGCCGTCCGCGCCGGCCTTCACGCTCTCCAGCCATCCCTATGAGCCCAGCGTCCCGCGCGAGCCGACCGACGCGCCCGTGCGCCATGGCGACCCGGACGGCGATCCCGACTTCGTCTCGCTGGGCGGGGCCTTCCGCATCGAGCCGGTCAACGCGCCCCTGCTGCTGGCCCTGCTGCCCGACATCATCCGCATCCCCGCCTCTGAGGGCCGCAGCGACCGGCTGACGCGGGTGATCGCGCTGATCATGGAGGAGTGCGCCAGCGACGATCCCGGCAAGGACATGATCCTGCAGCGCCTGCTGGAAGTGCTGCTGGTCGAGGCCCTGCGCCGCGATAGCCTCGCCGAGGATGCCGCGCGGGCCGGCCTGCTGAACGGCCTGCGCGATCCGGCCCTGGCGCGGGTGCTGCGCGCCGTGCACGCCGACGTGCGGGCCGGATGGACGGTCGCCAGCCTGGCGCGGATCGCCGGCCAGTCCCGCTCGGCCTTCGCCGCGCGCTTCGCCGAGGTGCTGGGCTGCGGGCCGATCGAATATCTGTCCCGCTGGCGGATGGCCCTGGCCAAGGACGCCCTGATCGGCGGCGACAAGACCCTGGACCGCATCGCCGAAGACATCGGCTACGAGTCCGCCAGCGCCTTCAGCACCGCCTTCCG
The DNA here is from genome assembly GCF_059424195.1 of Caulobacter sp. GW456-12-1-14-TSB4. Taxonomy (NCBI): domain Bacteria; kingdom Pseudomonadati; phylum Pseudomonadota; class Alphaproteobacteria; order Caulobacterales; family Caulobacteraceae; genus Caulobacter; species Caulobacter sp. GW456-12-1-14-TSB4. The sequence continues at coordinate 41,975 of NZ_JBWKZF010000023.1, read as the reverse complement.
CAAGCGCCAGGGCTGCTCGCCGGGCCGGTTCGCGCGCGAACCGCTGACTTTGGACAGTTGAGCAATAATTCCAGACTTCCGATTATGTAACGTCCGATCCGATCGCCGTATGCCGTGACCATCCCAACCCCACGGAGATCCCATGCAAACGATCCTGATCACCGGCGCATCCTCGGGCTACGGCCTGGAGACCGCTCGCCGCTTCCTGGCCGAAGGCTGGAGCGTCATCGCCACCATGCGCACGCCCAACCCCGAGGTCCTGCCGCCCTCGGAGCTTTTGCGTATCCTACCGCTGGACGTCACCGATGACGCCAGCATCGCCGCCTGCCTCGCGGCCGCCGGGCCGATCGACGCCCTCGTGAACAACGCCGGCATCGGCGTGATGGGCGCGTTCGAGGCCACGCCGATGGCCCATATCCGCAAGGTGTTCGACACCAACACCTTCGGCGTCATGGCCATGTGCCAGGCGGTGATCCCGCGGATGCGCCAGCGTCGCGCGGGGGCGATCGTCAACGTCACCTCCAGCGTCACCCTGGCGCCCTATCCTCTGGCCGCGCCCTACAAGGCCAGCAAGCAGGCGATCACCGGCTTCTCGCAGTCGCTGGCCCGGGAGCTGGCCTATTTCGACATCCGCCTGAAGATCGTCGAGCCCGGCTACGGCCCGACCACCCGCTTCACCCAGAACACGGCGATCAGCCCGATGGACCTGATCCCCGAGGCCTATCAGGGCTTCGCCGCGCCGATCTTCGCCAAGTTCGGCCAGCCGCAGCTGACCACCCAAGAAAGCGACGTCGCCCAGGCGGTGTGGGCGGCGGTCAACGACACCAGCGGCCAGCTGCATTTCCCGGCCGGCGCGGACGCGCTGCACCTGGCCAACGGCGGCGGCCTGGACGACTGACGAGCGCGGGCCGGTCCTCCGGGATCGGCCCATTTTTTCGCGGCGGGTTTGCAATTCCCGCCGCAAGGTCTATATGTGACGGGATGGTTATGCTCACTTTCAGCATAACCTCAGGCGCCGGAAGCCGAGAGCGGGAACGCTCAAGCTGGCCCGGCGTTTTTTGAGGCCCTGGAAATGCTCAGTTTGAGCATAACGGAGATTCAAATGGCCGACGGGTTTGCCGCTCCCCTGGAGTTCACCGCCGAGATCGAGGCGGAGACCAGCGGGATCTGGGACAAGGTCAAGCACCACGTCACCCCGCTGGAGTGGCGCGCGCAGGCCCCGTTGATCGCCGAGATCAACCGCCTCAAGCGCGAGAAGAACGCCGCCATCCTGGCCCACAACTACATGACGCCGGACATCTTCCACGGCGTGGGCGACTTCGTCGGCGACAGCCTGGCCCTGGCCAAGGAAGCCGCCAAGAGCGACGCCAAGATCATCGTCCAGGCCGGCGTCCACTTCATGGCCGAGACCAGCAAGGTTCTCTCGCCCGAGAAGAAGATCCTGATCCCGGATCTGAAGGCCGGCTGCAGCCTGGCCAGCTCGATCACCGGCGCCGACGTGCGGCTGATCAAGCAGCGCTATCCGGGCATCCCGGTCGTGACCTATGTCAACACCACCGCCGACGTGAAGGCCGAGACCGACATCTGCTGCACCAGCGCCAACGCCGTGCAGGTGGTCGAGTGGGCCGCCAAGGAGTGGGGCGTCGACAAGGTCATCCTGATCCCCGACGAATATCTGGCCCGCAACGTCGCGCGCCAGACCGACGTCAAGATCATCGCCTGGGCCGGCCACTGCGAAGTGCACAAGCGCTTCACCGCCAGCGACATCGCCGACATGCGCGCGGCCTGGCCGGGCGCGGAAGTCCTGGCCCACCCCGAGTGCCCGGCCGAGATCCTGGAAGCCGCCGACTTCGCCGGCTCGACCGCTGCGATGAACGACTATGTCGCCCAGCGGAAGCCCGCCCAGGTGGTGCTGATCACCGAGTGCTCGATGGCCAGCAACGTCCAGGCCGAAAGCCCGCTGACCCAGTTCATCGGCCCCTGCAACATGTGCCCGCACATGAAGCGGATCACCCTGCAGAACATCCACGACGCCCTCGTTTACGAGCAGTTCGAGGTGACGGTGGACGCCGACATCCTCGACCGCGCGCGCCTGGCCGTGCAGCGGATGGTCGACCTGCCGCCGCCGGCCGTTCCGGCTCGGTACGACCTGGTGAAGGCGCGGCATCACGTGAATGTCGAGCTGATCTGAAAACCCCCTTCCCCCTCGATGGGGGAAGGGTTGGGGATGGGGGTGACGCGGCCGATCCGCTTCCACCCTGTCCTTCGTCTTTCTCGGATGGTCGGACCGCCGTGTTCACCCCATCCCCGGCCCTTCCCCATCAAGGGGAAGGGAGTGGAGCGTGAGATGACCCAGTATCGCGTAGATTTCGACGGCCCCGTGATCCTCGGGGCCGGCTTGGCCGGTCTCTCGGCCGCGCTCGCCGCGCACAAGGCGCTGGTGCTGTCGCCGACGCCGCTGGCCACCGGCTGCTCCAGCGCCTGGGCGCAGGGCGGCATGGCCGCCGCGCTGGCCGCTGACGACACGCCGGCCCTGCACGCCGCCGACACCATCGCCGCCGGCGCGGGCCTCTGCGATCCCAAGGCCGTGGAACTGCTGACCACCGAAGGCCCGCAGGCCGTCCGCGACCTGGCCGCCCTCGGCGCGCCGTTCGATCGCAAGACGGGCGGGGAGTTCGTGCTCAGCCTCGAGGCGGCCCACGCCAAGGCCCGCGTCGCGCGGGTCGGCGGCGACGGGGCCGGCGCGGCGATCATGGCCGCCGTCATCGCCAGCGTCCGCGCCACCCCGACCATCGAGGTCCGCGAGAACGCCCGCGCCCGTCGGCTGCTGCAGGACAAAAGCGGCCGCATCGTCGGCGTCCTGGCCGAGATCGACGGCGAACTGGTCGAGATCCGCGGCCACAGCGTCATCCTGGCCACCGGCGGCATCGGCGGTCTCTACGCCGTCACCACCACGCCGAAGGAAGTGCGCGGCGAGGGCCTGGGCCTGGCGGCGCTGGCCGGCGCGACGATCGCCGATCCGGAGTTCGTGCAGTTCCACCCCACGGCCATCGACATCGGCCGCGATCCCGCCCCCCTGGCCACCGAGGCCCTGCGCGGCGAGGGAGCCATTCTTCGAAACGTCGATGGCGTGGCGTTCATGGCGGGCTACCACCCGGCCCGCGAGCTGGCGCCCCGTGATGTCGTCGCCCGCGCCATCCACGCCGAGCGCGAGAGCGGTCGCGGCGCGTTCCTGGACGCCGTCGCCGCCGTCGGCCCACACTTCCCCAAGGAATTCCCGGCCGTGTTCGAGGCCTGCCGCGCCGGCGGTCTGGACCCGCGCCGCGAGATGATCCCGGTCGTCCCGGCCGTGCACTACCACATGGGCGGCGTGGCCACGGACCTGGACGGCCGCACCAGCCTGCCGGGCCTCTACGCCGCCGGCGAGTGCGCCTCGACCGGGGTGCAGGGCGCCAACCGCCTGGCCTCCAACAGCCTGCTGGAAGCGGCCGTGTTCGGGGCCCGCGCCGGTCACGCGGCCGCGGCCGAGGAGGCTCAAGGCGGCGAACCGGTCAGCCTGGCGCCCTATCCCGACCTGCCCGACGCCAGCCTGCAGGTGCTGCGCAAGGCCATGAGCCGCGACGCCGGCGTGATCCGCGACGCGGCGGGCCTGACCCGCCTGCTGGAGGTGATCGAGACCCTGGCGCCCGGCTATACGCCCTGCCCAGTCCTGATCGCCGCGCGGCTGATCGTCGAAGGCGCCCTGGCCCGCCATGAAAGCCGGGGCGGCCACTTCCGCTCGGACTTCCCGGCCGCGGCCGAACCGGTCCGGACGTTCGTGACGCTTGAGGCGGCGCACGCGCTGCGCCAGCAAGCCGCCTGAAGGACCTTCCATGCCCGCCAATCTCGTGACCCCGCTGGACGACGTCCTCGTGCGCCCAATCGTCGACCACGCCCTGGCCGAGGACCTGGGCCGGGCCGGCGACATCACCGGCCAGGCCTGTATCGATCCGGACGCGAGGCTTTCGGTGGTCTGGGCCAGCCGCCAGGACGGCCGCGTCTCGGGCCTGTCCTGCGCGCGCCTGGCGCTGGCCGCCCTCGACCCGACCGCGACCTTCGAGGTGCTGACCCCGGACGGCGCCGACGTGCTGCCGGGCGCGGTGCTGGCCCGCGCCGAGGGCAATGCCCGCGCGGTGCTGGCCGCCGAGCGCACGGGCCTGAACCTGCTGGGCCGCCTCTCCGGCATCGCCACCCTGACCCGGGCCTATGTCCGCCTGGTCGAGGGCACGGGCGCGACCATCGTCGACACCCGCAAGACCACGCCGGGCCTGCGGGCGCTGGAGAAATACGCCGTCCGCTGTGGCGGCGGGGTCAACCACCGCTTCGGCCTGGATGACGCCATCCTGATCAAGGACAACCACATCGCCGCCTGCGGCGGGGTCGGCGAAGCCGTCCGCCGGGCGCGGGCGCATGCCGGCCATCTCGTGAAGGTCGAGGTCGAGGTCGACAGCCTGGACCAGCTGGAAGAGGCCCTGAAGCACGGCCCCGACGTGGTGATGCTGGACAATTTCAGCCTCGACCACCTGGAGATCGCCGTCGCCCTGGCCAAGGGCCAGGCGGTGCTGGAGGCCTCGGGCGGGGTGAACCTGACCACGGTGCGGGCCATCGCCGAGACGGGCGTGGACGTGATCAGCGTCGGCGCGCTGACGCACTCGGCGCCGGTGCTGGATATCGGGCTGGACGCCAACTAGCGGCAAAGCGAGCTCCCTCTCTCTTAGAGAGAGGGTTGGGGTGAGTGGTTACGAGGTCTGACGGAGTGCCGGCACGCCGTCGACCGGCGTACCCACTCACCCTCCCACCGCTACGCGGCGGGCCCCTCCCTCTCTCCATGAGAGAGGGGTTCTTAATCAGAAAATCCGCACCAGCTCCCGCACCACCATCGCCCCCAGCACCCCGGTGGAAATCACGAACAGCAGGAACCGCACCGGCACCAGGTTGACGCTCACCTGCAGCAGGCTGTGCAGCACCCGCACCCCGACATAGACCCAGGCGAAATGCACCGCCATCGGGTCCGCATGGCCCGCCACCTGAATAGCCAGGGCCGCCGCGTAGAAGATCGTCGGCTGCTCCATCAGGTGGTTGTAATTGTCGGCCGCCTGCCGCGCGGTGTCGGGCAGCCCGTCCAGCGAGCCCGGGAACCGGGCCTCCTGCGGCTTGATCCCGGCCTTGTGCATGGCCGGGATGCGGTGGATGTACATCCACACCCAGATCAGCAGCGACCAGGCCACCAGCACCATCACCGGCGCGATCATCGAGCTATTCACGTGAACCCTCCCCGTCTTTTGCCAGGAGGGTAGACGGAGAACGCCGGTATCGGAAAGGGTGACGTTCGGAGAGGCTGGCGCCGTCCCCTCCACCAGCTTCGCTGGTCCCCCTCCCCCAAAGGGGGAGGAGAGCCGCTCTATCCTCCCCTTTTGGGGGAGGGGGACCGCCGAACGGCGGTGGAGGGGCCTTACCCCCGATCCCTGAACGGATCGGCCGGATAAACCCCCAGAATCTCGAACTTCTCCGAGAAGAACCGCAGCTCGTCGAACGCCAGCGCCAGGCTGCGATCCTCCGGCCGGCCATCGACCTCGGCATAGAAGAACGTGGCGGTGAACGCCCCGTCCTCCATGTAGCTTTCCAGCTTGGTCATGTTGACGCCGTTGGTCGCGAAACCGCCCATGGCCTTGTAGAGCGCCGCCGGCAGGTTGCGGACCTTGAACACGAAGCTGGTCACGCAGCGGTGGGTGAACGGCGGCGGCGTGGGGCTCTTGTCGGCCGTCATCACCAGGAAGCGGGTGGTGTTGTGGCGCTCGTCCTCGATGTCGCTGGCCAGGATGTCCAGGCCATAGATCTCGGCGGCCAGGGCCGGGGCCACGGCGCCGCGGGTCGGGTCGGGCTTCAGGGCCAGGGCCTTGGCCGCGCCGGCGGTGTCGCCCGCGCCCTCGGTCGCCACGCCCAGCTTGCGCAGGCTGTTGCGGCATTGGGCGAGCGCGATCGGCATCGAGGCCACGACCTTGATGTCGGAGAGCTTGACGCCCTTGTTGGCCATAAGCTGGAAGCGGATCGGCTTGAAGCGCTCGCCGATGATCTTCAGGCCCGAGGCCGGCAGCAGGTGGTGGACGTCGGCGACGCGCCCAGCGATCGAGTTCTCGATCGGGATCATGCCCAACTGGCACACGCCGGTCTTGATGGCCTCGAACGCCTCCTGGAACGTGGCGCAGGGATAGGCCTCGTAGTCCGGGAAATAGGTGCGGCAGGCCTCATGGCTGTTGGCGCCGGGCTCGCCCTGGAAGGCGATCTTCTTGAGGATGCTCATCAATTCTTCCCTGCGGCTTGTCGCGCCGCTTCGAGGTCCGAGGGGTTGTCGACGGAGATCGGCGCTTCGACCGCCACGGCCGCGCGGATGGTCAGGCCCAGCTCCATGGCGCGCAGCTGCTCCAGCTTCTCGCGCTTTTCCAGCGCCGAGGGGGCGGTGTCGTTGAACACCACCAGCGCCTCGCGGCGATAGCCGTAGATGCCGATGTGGCGCCACACCGGCGCGTCGCCATAGAGGGTCGAGCGGGTGAAATAGAGCGCGCGGCCGCTTTGGCCGTCGTCCTCCATGGCCAGCACGGCCTTGACGACGTCGGGGTTCGAGCGGTCGGCGGGCGAGGCCTCGGGCGCCACGACGGTGGCGATGTCGGCGTCGTCGAACTCCTTAAGTATCCGGGCGCAGTCACTGAGCACGGCCGGATCGACGAACGGCATGTCGCCTTGCAGGTTGATCACCACGTCGTGCTCGAACCCCGGATCCAGCTGCGCCAGCGCCGCCAAGATGCGGTCCGAGCCGGAGGGCAGGTCGGGGTCGGTCAGCACCGCCACGCCGCCAGCGGCTTGAACCGCCTGGACGATTTCCGGATCGCCCGCCGCCACGGCCACGGGACCGATATTGGCCGCCAGCGCCTGCTTCAGCACCCGGACGATCATCGGCAGCCCGCCGATGTCGGCCAGCGGCTTGTTGGGCAGGCGCGTCGCCGCCATGCGCGCGGGGATCAGGACGATCGGGTTCATGGCTGTTCTGGGCCTCAAATCTTTGCGGACCGGTTGCGCGAGGGGCGGTAGCGTGTAAGAGACGCGAGCGCAACATGACGCGCGTTGGGGACTCGTCCTGGCGATTCCGACGCGCTGGTTTCAAGCCCGTCCTCGGTCGGGCCGACAAGAGGCTGACTAGGCTGAAATGAGCGACCTGACGTTCAACAAGATCGCTGGCGGCGTGCTGCTGACCGGCCTCGTAATCTTCGGTCTCCGCGAAGCGTCGGACATCGTCTTCAAGAAGCATGAAGTCGAGAAGGCCGGCTACGAGATCGCGGTCCAGGAAGAATCGGCCGGCGGCGCCGCCGCTGCCGACACCCCGCCCGATTGGGCCGCCGTGCTGACCCCGGCCAACGTGGCCGCCGGCGCCGCCGTCTCGGCCAAGTGCGCGGCCTGCCACAAGCTGGACGCCTCGAACGCCAACGCCACCGGCCCGGGCCTGTGGGACGTGGTCGGCCGCAAGCCCGCCGCCCACCCGGGCTACAACTATTCGGGCGCGATGAAGGACTTCTCGGGCAAACAGGCGGTGTGGGACTACGACGCCCTGTACACCTTCCTGAAGGCCCCGGGTAAGGACGTCCCCGGCACCAACATGACCTTCGTGGGTCTGAAGAAGCCGGAAGACCGCATCGCCATGATCGCCTATCTGCACAGCCTCGGCTCGAAGCTGCCGGTCCCGCCGCCGCGTCCGGCCGCCGCCGCGGCGGCTCCGGCTGCTGGCGCTCCGGCCGCCGAGGGCGCCGCCGCCCCGGCCGCTGCTGGCGCTGCTGCTCCGGCCGCCGCCGCTCCGACGACCCCGGCTGCCGCTCCGAAGGCCTAAGCCTTCCAGGCATCGAAGATCGAAGAGGCCGCGAAGCGAAAGCTCCGCGGCCTTTTTGTTTGGTATTCGCGTTAGTGGGGACGTCATGAGGGGTTTGGTCGTAGCCGCGCTGTTGGCGCTGGCTGTGGGTGGCGTCGCGCAGGCCGAGACGCTCAGCCCCGCGTGCAAGACGAACGGCCCAACGGCAGGCAAGCCGGTCGACCAGCAGGGCTATGTCGAGATCGGCGGCCTCAAGCAGTGGGTGGTGGTCGAAGGCCAGGCCTGCGCCAATCCGGTGCTGCTGATCGTCCATGGCGGTCCGGGCAATCCCAACACCCCCTTCGCCCATACCCTGTTCGGCGACTGGGCCAAGGCCTTTACGGTCGTCCAGTGGGACCAGCGCGGCTCGGGCAAGACCTACGAAGCCAACAAGCCCGCCGAGGACGAGGTGCTGACGATGCAGCGCCTGACCGCCGACGGCGTCGAGATGGCGCGGTGGGCTCAAGCGCGGTTCGGCAAGCGCCAGGTGATCCTGATGGGCGGCTCCTGGGGCTCGGCCCTCGCCACCAACATGGCCATGGCCGCGCCGGACCTGTTCAGCGCCTATGTCGGCACGGGGCAGCTGGTGGACTACCAGGCCAATGTGAAGATCGGCTACGCGCGAGCCACGGAACTGGCCACGGCGGCGGGCGACACCGACTCGCTGGACAAGCTGAAGGCCCTGGGCCCGCCGCCCTGGACCAATCCCCGCGCCTTCGGGATCCTGCGCCGCATCACCCGCAAGTACGAAGCCCTGAAGACCGACCCGCCGCCACAGGGCTGGTTCAAGTTCGCGCCGGGCTACGACACCCCGGCCTATGAAGCCGCCTATGAAGCCGGCGAGGACTATTCGTTCTCCCAGTTCGTCGGCGCCAAGGGCGACGGCATCGGGCCAGGCATCGACCTGCGCAAGCTGGGCATGCGGTTCGCCATGCCGGTCTACCTGATCCAGGGCGAGGAAGACCTGGTCACGCCGCCGGAGGTGTCCAAGGCCTATTTTGACGCGATCACCGCCCCGAAGAAGCAGTACCTGCCCCTCCCCCGCGTCGGCCACGACCCGAACCGGGCGATGCTGGAGGCGCAGTACCGCGTGCTGGAAACGGTGCGCAGCGGCCTCAAGTAAGCCCGCTAGGCGATCGAAATCCTCCGCGCCATACAATTTAACATTGCATAGCGACCTTCGCCGTGATCGTCTCCGGTCCAGTATCCGGAGTAGCGTTCATGTTGTCATCCGCCTTGGCTCTTGGATTGCTCTTGGCTGGACAGGAGACTGTCGCGGGCCTGGGCCCCGGTCAGGATCATGTCTCCGCGCCATGGGTGTCGCTGGAGTACGGCGGCGCCAGCTACGGTGGCGAGACGCGCAATCGGGTGGTTTTCAGACGCCAGGTCACTGTCGGGCCAAACGGCGCGCCGCTCCCCCGTCCCGCTCCGGTCTGGTTCGTCCGCAAGGACGTCTCGCGCAGCACCGGTCTCTCGCCCGCCGGTGAACCGCCGGCGGCCAGTGTCCAATGGATCGACGGCCGCGCCTGTCCGGGCCTCGCCACGGTGATGACGGACCTCGAACATCTGCCCGCCTTCTCACCCTATCCGCTCGCCAAGATCGCCAAGCCCTTCCCGGATCCTCCGCCGACCCACAGCAGCGGCTGGGTCCTCAGCCGCTGGGGCCTGATCGGGGGCGCGGAGTCGAACATGACGATCACCGACCCCAGCGGCGCGGTGATCGGCAAATGGTGGGTGCGCGCCGAAAAGACCCTTGCGCCGTGCTGGCGTGACGCCCAGCCGCGCTACCCCTGAGCGCCGCCGCCCCCTTCCGCGCACTGAAAAGCTTCCCCCTCAGTTCCTCCCGAGTATCGGAGCCATCAACCATGTCCGCGAACCTGACCCGCGATCCGCCACCCGAACAGCCACCGGCGGCCGACGCCGTGGCGCCGCTGATCATCTATAGCGCGCCCAACACCCAGGGCTCGCTCGCGGGCATCCAGATCATCGGCTACCGGTCGACCGTCGCGGGCACGGTCGAGGCCGCGCGCTTCAACGCCGCCGACGTCACCGCCGCCAACTACGTCACCGAACACGTCCACGTCGCGATCAATACGGATGACCCCGTCGAGCGAGCGATGGCCGACGAGATCATCGAGACCATCTTCAACAACGTTCGCGAAGCCGCCTTGAAAGGCGCGAAGACCTTCCAGGACTCGCTGGGCAACATCTATCGCGGCTCGGATCTAGTGAAGCTGATCAAGAACGTCGACTTCAACATCTACGACCCGCAATCGGCCAACGCGGCCGGGATCACCACCGAACGCGGCGCGCATACGACCTACGCCAACTTCGCGGACATCAATTCACACGCCACCGTCACCATCGAGCTGGGCGGCCTCGCGGCGAACCTGGGCGGCCAGCTCTGGACCGGAGGCCTCGAATACGCGGTGAACCACGAACTGGGACACGCCCTGCCGGCCGGCCACCAGATCGCCTACCTCGATCGCAAGTCCTTCCTGGAAGGACCCGACGGCGGCCTTAGCGGGGCGGCGCAGGACGCGGCCTGGGAAGCCTCGAGCCAGTACAAGGACAACGAGCAGTTCGCCAACACCCTGGGTCATCAGATCGAGCTGTTCACGGGCTCGGGCTGGCTGGTCGGGCAACCGCCTCGGGGCTACTGGCACGACGGCACGGTCTAGACCCGCCGGTACCCCAGCACGCCGCCCGTCGGCGTGGCCTCGATCCGCGCGATCGCCTCGGCCAGCGGCTCGACGGCGGTGGCCATGTGGTGGGCGTTGGCGTGGAGGATGGTGTCCGCATCCAGCAGCACCGCCACGTGGCCTTTCCAGAACACCAGGTCGCCGCGCTTCCGCTCCGCCTCGTCCACCTCCGCGAAGAAGGCGCGCTGCATGTCGGTATCCCTCGGGCAGGCGCGGTTGCAGGCGTAGAGCGCCTGCTGGATCAGGCCCGAGCAGTCCAGGCCCAGACTCTCGCGGCCACCCCACTGGTAGGGCGCGCCGACGAAACGCTCGGCGACGGACACGTAGTCCTTCTCGCCTCGACCGATGGGGGTGAGGTGCGCCTCGACGAACCAGCCCGTGCCGGCGGCCTTGGCGAAGCGGCCTTCGCGGGCCTCGATCGTGACCAGGCTGTTGAGGCTGTAGAGCCCCGCAGGCCGCGACTTGATGTCGGGCTTTGAGAACGCATAGGTGCGGATCGCCGACACCGCGTGGGTCGGCGGGTGGCCCTGCTCGACCAGGTCGGAGGTCGCGACGTAGCCGACATAGCCGTCGCGCGGGGCCTGGCCCCAGGCGAAGCCGTCCTTCTCCTCCAGCACGCGGAAGACCTCGCCGAACAACAGCTGGTCCCACTGCTCGGCGTCGGCCTGCGGGGCGGCGCGGATGGCGCTGACCGGCGCGGCGCAGACCATCACCCGGCTGGGGGCATAGCGCTCGGCCGGGGCCAGCCCCTCCAGGCGCTGGTCGGCCAGGTCGGGCCGGGCCAGGGTGATGCGGGTATCGAGCGTCATGCGAAACGGCCCTTGAGCATGGCGAAGGCGGCGCGGATGGCCTGGACTTCGCCGCCTACCGGGAATCCGGGGCGGCCCTTGGGGTTCCAGGCGAAGACGTCGAAGTGGGCCCAGGGTCCCACATCTTCACCAGATGGCGCAAACCGTTGCAGGAACAAGGCCGCCGTCGTGGCGCCGGCCTGGGCCCAGGCGTCGGGGTCGTTCTTGAGGTCGGCGATGTCGCTGTCCAGGGCCTCGCGATAGGCCTCGGTCAGAGGCAGGCGCCACAGCGCGTCCGACACCGTCTTCGAGGCTGTCTCGATCTGGCCGGCCAGCTTGTCGTCGGGGGTCCAGAACGGGATCACGAACGGGCCCATGGCCATGCGCGCGGCGCCGGTCAGGGTGGCGAAGTCCAGGGTCAGGGCGGGCTTCAGCTCGGCGGCGCGGGTCAGGGCGTCGGCCAGGATCAGGCGGCCTTCCGCGTCGGTGTTGCCGACCTCGACCGACAGGCCGGCGCGGGTCTGCAGCACGTCGCCCGGCCGCATGGCGTCGCCGGCGATGGCGTTCTCGACCACGGGGGTGAGGATGACCAGGCGCACCGGCAGCTGCGCTTCCATGACCATCCGGCCAAGCGCCAGGGCGTGGGCGGCGCCGCCCATGTCCTTCTTCATCAGCCGCATGCCGGCCGAGGGCTTGATGTCCAGGCCCCCGGTGTCGAACACCACGCCCTTGCCGACCAGCGCCACGACCGGGTGCGAAGCGTCGCCCCAGGTGATCTCGATCATCCGGGGGCTGCGGGCTTCGACGGCGGCGCGGCCGACGGCGTGGACGGCCGGATAGCCTTGCGTCAGCAACTCATCGCCGGTGACCACCGAAACCGCCGCGCCGTACTTCTCGGCGATCTCGCGGGCGATGGTCTCGATCTGCAGCGGCCCCATGTCGTTGGCCGGGGTGTTGACCATGTCGCGGGCCAGGGCGCAGGCGTGGGCGAAGGCGGTCACCTGGGCGACGTCGACGCCCTTGGGCGCGACCAGCCGGGCGATCGGCTCGCCGCGCTTCTTGTAGCGGTCGAAGCGATAGGTCCCGAGCGCGAAGGCCAGGGCCGCCTGCTCCGGATCGACGCCCTTGGGCAGCTTGGAGAGCGCGTACTCACCGGCCGGCAGCTTGCCCGCCAGGGTGCGCAGCAGCGACAGATCAACGCGGCCAGAACCCGTCCCCAGCAGCACCTGCTCGACCGCGCCGCTCGATCCGGGCACCGCCAGCACCTGTCCGGTCTTGCCTGAAAACTTGTTGGCGGCGGCGTAAGTCCTTACCGAAGCACGCTTTCTGGCCAGGAAGCCCTCAAGCTCTCCCTCCGACATCGGATGGACCGGGATCGCCTGGCCCTCGGCGTGCTCAAGGATCGGATGCGTCGCGTCGGACATCGGCGGAGTCCTTTAAAATTATGCTTAACGATTCCTTGAGGGCCGCGCCCGGACAATGGGCGAACCTTCTGGAGACATGTCTTTCATGTGTCGCAACCAAGCCCTTGTCGCAAGCCTGCTGGCCTCGCTGGTGATCGCGCCCGCGGCTTTCGCCGCCGACGCGCCCAAGCCCGTCCCCGCGGCGGCTGAAGCGCCCCAAGCGGCGCCCAAGCCGCCGATGAAGGCCTCGCCGCAGCAGCGCGCCGAGGCTCGCCGCCTGGACCCGCTGGCGCAGTCGGCCTTCTGGGGCGCCGAGTTCGAGGCCGACGCGGCCGACGCCGAAGCCGGCGCCGGTCTGGCCCGCAGCTTGCGCGCCCTGGGCCGCAACGACGAGGCCGCCGAGGCCGCGACCAAGGCGCTCGTTTCGCATCCCGATGACTCGGCGCTGCTGCTGGAGCTGGCCCGCGCCCACATCGCCCGCGGCCAGGGCTTCTACGCCATCGAGCCGGCCCGCAAGGCCGCCGCCGCCAATCCCAAGGACTGGCGTCCGCAGACCCTGCTGGGCGTGGCCTACGAGCAGGCCGAGCGCGACGAGGAGTCCGAGATCGCCCACCGCCAGGCCATCGCCCTGGCGCCGACCGAGGCCACGCCGCTGGCCAACTACGCCATGCACCTGGCCGCCAAGGGCGACCTGGCCGGCGCCGAGGCCCAGCTGCGCCACGCCGTCGCCCTGCCCTCGGCCGGCATCCAGGTGCGCCAGAACCTGGCCCTGGTCGTCGGCCTGCAAGGCCGCCTGCCGGAAGCCGAGAAACTGGCCCGCGCCGACCTGCCGCCCGAACAGGTCAACAACAACCTGGCCTACCTCCGCGCCGCGATTGGGCAAGCGGGGGCGGGCAGGAGTTGGGAGTCGCTGAAGGCTGGGGGCGGGCAGTAAGCCTACCGCTCGCCTCGAGGCCCAACCTCCCCAGCGCTTCGTCGTTCCTACCCTGAAATGACGGTGGCGCGCCGCTGCCGGCAAAGTCGGCTCACGACCCAAGTCGGACCTTTGGTCAACTCCGTGCCTAAGCTAACCTCGTCGCATGGACAGCTTCGCTCTCGTAGATCAGTTGGCTCGGGATGTTCCCGGTCTTGCGCCGATGCTCGAAGACCACATAGCCGGCTACGACGAGGTGCTTCCCCATGTTTTCTTCTTCGGCGAACTGACGCCCTTTCTGATCGGCCTCAAGGATGGTTCGGACGCTGACAGGGCAGTTCTGGTGAAGGCGCTTTCCATGTTGGAGGATGCGTGGAGAGAAGGCCACGAAGACGTCACCAACGTGATCGCGGTTAGCTTCATCGAGAACCTGCAAGGACGTGGAGAACTTAGAGCGATGCAGGCGTTCTTTGGTCCAGCGATGTCGAGTTGGGCCGACCGTTATTGGGGGGGCGGCTCAACCCGCGCTGGTTGCTTCGCAAAACTTTTGATCCGTTTGCGGTCGTAACGACCGCACTCTCCATCCATGGCGGACGTTGACGGCGGCCCTACGAGTTCATCAAGTCGGCTTAGACGCTCCCCAGCCTCATCGGCCCATTGACCGGCCTGCATGACGGCCGATTGAGGTCGATACGCGTCAGCGAAGGGCGCGCCTCGCTCGGGGTGAAATGACGGTGGCGACCGCTACCGGCAAAGTCGGCTCACGGCCCTTGGCGGAAGACAGCGCACCGCTTGTCGCGAAGGACAATGGCGAGATCAATTTGACGCTGGGGAGGTACATACAGTAGTTAGAGGCAACGATCTCCACCTGAGCGTGCAGCTTATGTCCGGTAAGGATTTGCCCTCTTGACTATTGTTTACGGCACCAGCGGCAGGGATGATCTCATCCTGCCATCAGACGATAGCGATACCGAAGTCTTCGCAGGGGCGGGTGACGACTACATCACGATCAAACGACGTTTGTGGCAGCCGGGAACTCTGAGCGTTGACGCTGGAGACGGCGACGACAAGATCTGGGTCGAGGACTATGCGACAAGCCAGGCCGTTGTTCACGGTGGTGCTGGATCCGACACAATTTATCTAAATGGCGGAGGCCTCATATATGGCGATTCCGGCTCCGACACATTCAGGCTAAAGGACGGCGGAGGCATTAAATACTTCACCGTTGCGGACTTTTCTTACGAAGATAAGCTGGACATCCTGTCTTATTTCGAAGGAAACAGCACCAGTCCGTTTGCAGACGGCCTCATACGGTTTGTTCAGTCAGGCGCCGACGCATTACTGCAACTCCCTTACAATAACTGGCAGACCTACGGCATCTTTAAGAACGTGGACGCCAGCAAGCTTACGCCCGCTCAGCTTGGCGGCCTTCGCCCCGTCGTCATCAATGCCGATCAACCGTTGTCGATGTCAGTGGACGTGACCACGGTCATGGAAGGCGGCAAGATCCTGGTGCAGGTCACACTACCCGCGCCCATGAGCAAGCCTGTGCAGGTCGCCATCTTCAATTCCGGGATGGGGAATGAAAGCAAGATAACGTATCTGGACTTGGCGGTTGGCCAGACAAAAGCACAGACCTATGTCGTCGTTGAGGAAGAAAACTTCACCGGTCCACGAAATTCGCTCAAGATCACGGCGGGCATCTCTGGCGCGATTGCTGATCCATCGAAGGTAGTGTCCGCCACAATCAATGTCATCAATAATGACCAGAATGGTTTTGTCGTAAACATTCCCGACTTGAGAACTGTATACCTCAACCTGACAGGTCTTGACGCCATAAAACCTGGCGACCAGGCCCAACTGCCTGGCCTTGCGCTGATGGCCACGCGCGACCTCGTTCGAGCGCTGGAAACCCTTATCCTTCCGACCACCAGCGTGGCGCTGACGGCCTACCAGTTCTTCACGGGCAAAAGCCCGGGCCAGGCGGGCCTGAAGTACCTCGTCAACTCGCCCGACAACGCCAGCGACCTGAACGATGCGGGCGGCATCTACGCCGCGATGAACACCGAGAACCGCTACATCAACTTCGCCGCCAACCTGGGCCTGGTCGGCGAAGGCAAGGCAGCCTTCGCGGCGGCGTACGGCGGCCTCACCTTCCGTCAAGCGATCGACAAGGCCTATGACGCGGTGATCGGCAAGGCCTACGCCCAGGCAGCGGGGATCAACATCTCCGCCGCTATCGACAGCGTCATGGCCGCGCAGGGATATTTCGACGCCCTGGCGACCCAGCGCATGGGGGGCTTCGACCACGACCTGGCCATGAAGGCCGGCATGGTCGGGTACCTGATCGCCGAGGGACAGAAGGCCCATATCGGCGCCTATGCCCGCGCGGTCGAGAACTTCTACATCGACTTCATGGATGGAACGGCCCAGCACAACGTCAATCTGGTTGCGGTCTACGGCCCAGGGACTTTCCTGGACGCGATCTAGGACTTCTACCTCCGCAACTCGCCCTCGTGGCGGGAATGACGGTTGTTAGGGCGACGGACCTCTAACGGGTCTCCGTCTTCAGATACGCCGTCAACGGCACGATCAACTCCCCCTGCAGCCGCGCCTCGAACTGCGGCGTGGCCTCGCGGTCCAGGATCGAGCGCACCGGGCCGACCAGGGCGTTCAGCGCGATCGAAGCCGGCATGGCCGGGTCCTCGAACGTCACGTCCGGGGCCGTGGCCAGCAGGTCCGGGGCCGCCGTCTTCATGCGTTTGTAGACACGGCCCGCCAGCACCGCCCGCCACGCTCGCCGCCTAGGGCTTAGGGCGCTCGGGACTCGCCGGCGGCGGGCGGCAGGCCTTCGGGCTCAGAGCTTCACGACCTCGCCGTCTTCCTTGGTGAAGCTGACGGGCTTGCGGTCCAGCAGGTCGAGCACGGCTTCGGACGGCCGGCACAGCTTCACGCCTTTCGGCGTCACCACGATCGGCCGGTTCACCAGGATCGGGTGCTCGACCATGGCGTCGAGGATACGGTCCTCGCCGACGTCCTCGGCCAGCAGGCCCAGCGCCTCGGCCGGCGTACCCTTCTCGCGCATCAGCTGGCGGAACGTCAGGCCGGCTTCGGCGGCCAGCTCGCGCAGCTGGTCGTGGGTCCAGCCGGCTTGCAGGTACTCGACGACCGTCGGCGCATAGCCGGCGGCCTCGACCATGGCGACCGTGTTGCGCGAGGTGCCGCAGGCCGGGTTGTGGAAGATGACGATGGGGAAGTCGGTCATGCGGGCGTCTCCGTCCTGAGGAGCCAGCCGAAGACGGCGGCCGCGAGCAGCGCGCCGACGATCTGGGCCAGGATGAAAGCCGGCGCGCTGGACGGCGCGATCCCGGCGAAGGTGTCCGATAGCCCGCGCGCGATCGTCACCGCCGGATTGGCGAACGACGTCGAGGCGGTGAACCAGTAGGCGGCGGTGATGTAGAGCCCGACCGCCATCGGCGTGCTCTCCGGCCTGAACCGCACCGTGGCGAGGATCGTCGCGACCAGCCCGAACGTCGCCACGACCTCCGAGAACGCCTGGCCGCCGCCGTCCCGCAGCTTGGTCGAGACCTGCAGGATCGCCTCGCCGAACATGGCGTGCGCGGCCCAGACGCCCAGCACCGCGCCGAGGACCTGGGCGATCGGATAGGCCAGGGCCAGCCGCCACGGCAGCTCGCGCCGCAGGGCCGCGACCAGGGTCACGACCGGATTGAAGTGCGCGCCCGAGATTGGCCCGAACACCCCTATCAGCACGACCAGCGCCGCGCCGGTGGCCAAGGTGTTGCCCAGCAGGGCGATGGCGACGTTCCCGCCGGCCAGGCGCTCGCCCATGATCCCGGAGCCGACCACCACGGCCAGCAACAGCGCCGTGCCCAGGGCCTCGGCGACGAGGCGGCGCACGAAGGTCACGGACAGCAGGCCTTGGCGCGGGCGACGACCTCGCCCAACGGCGCGCAGATCTCGGGCGCGCCGTTGCAGCAGTCCTCCATCAGGAAGCCCAGCATCCCGCTCATCGCCGCGTAGTCCGCCGCGTAGAGGATCGACCGCCCCTCGCGCCGCGAGGTCAGCAGGCCCGCGTGCGACAGGACGTTGAGATTGGCCGACAGGCTGTTGGGCAGGACCTCCAGCGTCCGGGCGATCTCCCCGGCCGCGACGCCGTCCGGTCCGGCCTTCACCAGCAGGCGGAAGATCGCAAGACGCCCCTCGTGGCCGAGGGCGGACAGCATGGTGACAGCGGCTTTTGATTCCATATTTCTAGATTATTCGAAATATTAGAAGCCGCAATGCGCCTCACGCGCATCCCGTCCTCAGATACGCCGTCAGCAACACGATCAGCTCCCCCTGCAGCCGCGCCTCGAATTGCGGCGTGGCCTCACGGTCCAGGATCGAGCGGACCGGGCCGACCAAGGCGTTGAGGGCGATCGAGGCGGTCATGGCCGGGTCCTCGAACGTCGCGTCCGGGGCGGTGGCCAGCAGGGCCGTGACCGCTGTCTCCATGCGCTTGTAGACGCGGCCGGCCAGCGCGGCGCCGCCGCGCTCGCCCGCCACCGCATAGAGCGCCCGGGACTCGCCGGCGTCGCGCAGCTTGGCGGCCAGGTAGCCCTCGACCAGGGCCTGGGCCATCCGCGCGACCGGCTGGCCGTGGTTGTCGAGGCAGACCTGGACCATCGTGTCGGCGATGTCGCTGAGGTGCTTTTCCAGCACCGCCGCCAGCAGGGCGTCGCGGTTGGGGTAGTACTGGTAGACGCTGCCGACCGACATGCCGGCCCGCTCGGCGATGCGGGTGGTGGTGCAGCGGCTGAGACCCTCGCGGATCAGAACCTGAATCACGGCGGTGTGCAGCGCCTCGATCGTGGCGGCCGATCGGGCCTGGACCGGCTGTTTGCGGGGCTTCAGGGGGCTTGCGAGGGCGGTCATCGAAAGCGAATTCCAAAACTGAAGGATTCTTCAGATGCTACGCCTCGCTCCACAACGCAAGGAACGGGACGCATGACTACCGCCATCGACACTTCCAAGATTGATGGGGCCGGGACCTTCAAGCTCGGCGACCGCACCGTCCGGCGGCTGGGCTACGGGGCCATGCAGCTGGCCGGCCCGCACGTGTTCGGCCCGCCCAAGGATCGCGCCGCCGCCGTCGCCGTGCTGCGCGAGGCCGTGGCGCTGGGCGTCAACCACATCGACACCAGCGACTACTACGGCCCCTTCGTCACCAACGAGATCATCCGCGAGGCGCTGCACCCCTATGCCGACGACCTGGTGATCGTCACCAAGATCGGCGCGCGGCGCGGCGACGACGCCTCGTGGCTGCCGGCCCAGACGCCCGACGAGCTGCGCTCGGCGGTGCACGACAACCTCAAGCGCCTGGGCCTGGAGGCGCTGGACGTCGTCAACTACCGCGCCATGTTCGGCATGGGTCCGGCCGAGGGCTCGATCTCCGAGCAGGTGGGCGTGCTGGCCGACCTCAAGCGCGAAGGCCTGGTGCGCCACATCGGCGTCAGCAACGTCACCGCGGCCCAGGTGGCCGAGGCGCGGAGCATCACCGAGATCGCCTGCGTCCAGAACCTGTACAACCTGGTCCACCGCCACGACGGCGCCATGGTCGACCACCTGGCCGAGGCCGGCATCGCCTACGTGCCGTTCTTCCCGCTGGGCGGCTTCTCGCCCGTGCAGTCGACGGCCCTCTCGGCCGTGGCCCAGCGCCTGGGCGCGACGCCGATGCAGGTGGCCCTGGCCTGGCTGCTGCGGCGCTCGCCCAACATCCTGCTGATCCCGGGGACCTCGTCGGTGGCCCACCTGCGCGAGAACCTGGCGGCGGCGGATCTGGTGCTGTCGGACGCGGTGATGGCGGAGTTGGAGGCGGTGGCGACCTAAGCGCCCTAGCTTCGCCGCAAAGCTGGCGCTGAACGCGAGCCGTGATCGCCGCCTTGCCCCCCATCCCCGACCAGGTCGTCGTCGACCTCTCCGCCGGCAAGCCGGCGAACGTCTTCCGTCCCGACGAGGCGTTCGGCGGCGGGCTGGACGGGATGGGCCAGGGCGAGGTGGCGGCGACCTATACGCCCGGCAACATCAAGGCCATGCGCCAGGTGGGCCTGCGCAAGATCACCTATCGCCTGCGGACCGAGCTGGGCAACCAGGTCTGGCACTGGAACCCGCAAGGCCGCTGGAGCGACGCCGCCCACGCCCAGGGCTACTGGACGTCCAGCGACAAGCCCGGCGCGTTGATCGCCCTCTCGCACGGCTACGACCTGCCCCGGCGCGGCATGACCAAGGACAACGCCAACAACGCCGGCTATTCGCGGTTGGACGACGGCGACGTCCGCACCTTCTGGAAGTCCAATCCGTATCTGGACAGTCGCTACACCCACGCCCCGGCGCGGCCGCAGTGGCTGGCCGCGGAGCTGGGCGACGCCAAACAGATCGACGCCGCGCGGCTGACCTGGGCCACACCCTACGCGGTCGACTACCAGGTGCAGTACTGGACCGGCCACGACGACTGGGACCCGGACGGCGCCTGGGTGACCTTCCCGCACGGCGACATCAAGGGCGCGACCGGCGGGGTGGCGACCTTGAAGCTGGCCGACGCGCCGGTCTCGACGGTCATGGTGCGGGTGCTGATGAGCCGCGCCTCGGGGACCGCGCCGAAGGGCTCGACCGACGTTCGCGACGGCCTGGGCTACGCGCTGGCCGAGGTCGGGTTCGGGACCCTGGACGCCAAGGGCTTCCACGACGCGATCCGCAAGGGCCGCTCGCGCACGACCCAGAGCGTCATGCACGTGTCCTCGACCGACCCGTGGCACCGGGCGGTCGACAAGAACCTGGACCTGGAGCAGCCGGGCCTGGACATGGTCTATCGCAGCGGCCTGACCAGCGGCCTGCCGATGATGGTCCCGGTCGGGGCGCTGTTCGACACGCCCGAGAACGTGGCGGCCGAGATCCGCTGGCTGAAGCGGCGCGGCTATCCCGTTGACCAGGTCGAGATCGGCGAGGAGGCCGATGGCCAGTACAACGCGCCCGAGGACTATGCGGCGCTCTACGGCCAGATGGCCGACGCCGTCCACGCGGCGGACCCGCAGATCACCACCGGCGGTCCCAGCCTGCAGAACGCCGTCGCCGACATGTGGGGGCCGGACGCCGGCGAGGACCGCTCGTGGACCCGCCGCTTCGTGGACGCCCTGGCCGCGCAAGGCCGGCTGAAGGACCTGGGCTTCGTCTCGTTCGAGCACTATCCGTTCGACGACGTCTGCGGCGACACGGCCGGCAAGCTGCTGGACCACGACGCCCTGCTGGACGCCGACCTGCAGCGCCTGCGCGACGACCATGTGCCGGCCGGCACGCCGCTGGTGATCAGCGAGTATGGCTTCTCGGCCTATTCCGGGCGGGTGATGTCGGAAATGCCGGCGGCGCTGCTAAACGCCGACATCGTCGGACGCTTCATGGCCAGCGGCGGGAGCCAAGCCTTCCTGTTCGGCTTCACGCCCAACCAGCCGATCAACCAGCACCTGGCCTGCGCCGGCTACGGCAACATGATGACCTGGCAGACCGACGCCACCGGCGCGGCGCGGTGGCGCAACCCGACCTTCCACGCCGCCTGGCTGTTGGCCAACGCCTGGAGCCAGCCGGGTCACGGCGAGCATGAGGTCTGGCCCGCCGCCGCCAGCGTCCGCGACGCCAAGGGGCGGCCGGCGATCAGTTCCTACGCCGTCCATCGCCCCGACGGCCGCTGGTCCGTGATGCTGGTCAATCGCGACCCCAAGGTCGCCCACGCGGCCTCGGTCACGTTCCAGGGCGGTCCCGCGCGAGGCTTCGCCGGCCCCGTCGAGGTCTGGCGTTACGATCGCTCGCGTTATGCCTGGAAGGACGCGGGCGAGAAGAGCCGGCCGGTCCGCGACCTGCCGCCCCTGAAGCTGCGCCAGGACGGGACGGAGCCCGTGCTGCTGCCGCCGTGGTCGATCGTCGTCGTGCGCGGCGCGCTCAGCCCGACAGCGCCTCGCTGAGCGTCCGCATCGCCTTGGTGAAGAAGCTGAGCATCGGCAGCGCCACCAGCTCCTTCATCGTCAACGCCAGGATCGCCCCCAAGGCGGCGATCAGCGCCGTCTCCAGGGTCGCGCCGCCCTTCTCCTCCGCCGCAAACGCGCGCAGGCGAGAGCCCTTCCTCGAGCCGTGATCCATCCCACTGTCCCAAACCGAAACTGAACGGCGGGACCCGCGCAAGGCGGGCGCCAACTTGGGGTGGAGTGGAGGGGGCGGAGCGGAGGAAGCCTAGTGCTTCCCGTAGATGTCCTGCACCTTCATGATCGCCGGGCCCAGGATCATGACGAACAGCACGGGCAGGAAGAACAGGATCATCGGCACGGTCAGCTGGGCCGGCAGGGCCGCGGCCTTCTTCTCGGCGGCCGAGAGGCGCAGTTCGCGGTTTTCCTTGGCCATGACGCGCAGGGCCGTACCCAGCGGCGTGCCGTAGCGCTCGGCCTGGATCATGGCCGTGGCCACCGACTTGATGCCCGGATGGTTGGTCCGGCGGGCCAGGTTCTCATAGGCCTGGCGACGGTCGGGCAGGTAGGACAGCTCGGCGGTGAGCAAGGACAGTTCCTCGGCCAGCTCCATCGACTGGCCGCCGACCTCGGCGCCGACCTTCTGGATGGCCGCCTCGATCGACATGCCGCTTTCGACGCAGATCAGCAGCAGGTCCAGCGAGTCCGGGAAGGCCGCCACGATCGACTCGCGGCGCTTCTGGGCGACGTTGCTGATGTAGACGTTGGGCGCGTAGTAGCCGACCGCCAGGGCGGCCACGCAGGCGCACAGCTTCTGGATCGGCAGGAAGCCGAAGTCGTTGACGACGTTGAGATAGAACCCCACCACCGCGGCGAACACGAACGGCGCCACGAAGCGAAAGAAGTAGAAAGTGGTCACCGGACGCGGGCCACGGAAACCGGCCTGGGCCAGGTTGTCGACGACCTTGGGATCCTCCAGCAGCCGCGACAGCTGCAGCCGGTCCACGACGTTCTTGTACAGGCCCTCGTCCTGGTGGCGCAGGGTGCTGGCGCCGGGCGCCGCGCCGCGCGTGGCGATGTTCTGGCGCGAGCGGCGGCGCAGTTCCTCGCGGCGGTTGGCCACCGACTTCAGGCGGCCTTCGAGGCTGTTGTTGCGCAGCGCCGGCGAGGCCAGGGTGATGATGGTCGCGAACGTCACCAGGGCGATGAACGCCGTCAGGAGGTTCGAGGGATTGGTCAGGGTCTCGACGATGCTCACGGCGGCCCCCTAGAACTTGAAGTTGATCATCTTGCGCATCACCAGGATGCCCATGGACATCCAGACGACCCCGAACAGGATCATCAGGTGACCGCGCGGGTCGCTGAACATCGGCTTCATGTAGGCCGGCGAGGTGACGCTGATCAGGCCAACGACGCCCGGGGGCAGGCAGCCGATGATCGAGGCCGAGGCGATGGCTTCGGCCGACAGCGCCTTGATCTTCTCCTTCATCAGCTTGCGCGCGCGCAGCACGGTGGAGAGGTTGCCCAGCGCCTCGGCCAGGTTGCCGCCGGTCTTGGCCTGGATGCCCAGCACGATCGAGAAGAAGCGCAGCTCGCTGGTGGGCATGCGCTCGTACATCTTCTCCAGGGCCGCATCCATCGGCACGCCCATGGCGATGTTCTCGGTCAGGGTGCGGAACTCGCCGCCCAGGGGCTCGGGGCTCTCCTTGCCGATGATCTTCAGGCAGTCGTGGACCGGCAGGCCCGACTTGACGCCGCGCACGATGATGTCGATGGCGTCGGAGAAGGTCTCGGTGAACTTCTTGATCCGCCGCTTGGCCAGGAAGCCCAGCACCCAGCGCGGCAGGCCCAGGCCCGCGGCGAAACCACCCAGCAGGGCGAACAGCGGGTTCTGGCCCAGGATGATGACGATCAGGGCGACGATCACGGCCAGGACGCCGCTGATGATCCAGAACATCTTGACGTTCTGGCCCAGGCCCGCGGCCAGCATGCGCGCGCTGATGCTCAGCGTGGCCTTCTTCTGCTTGCGCTCCTGTTCCTTGAGCGCCTTGAGGATGTTCTGGCGACGGGCGTCGGGGGTGTTGGCGGCGGCCTTGGCGCGCACGGCGACCTGGCGCTCGCCGCCCCCGGCGATCAGCTGGGCGCGCTTGGCGGCCTTGGCCGAGCTGTTGTCCCCACCCGCGAAGGCGAAGCCGAGGCCGGCGATGGTGATGAAGCCCAGGATCCCGGCCAGGATGAACAGCATCGCCGCCTACTCCGCCGCGTCGAGGGCTTCGGCCAGCTCGCGCTCCAGGCCGTAGTAGCGGGCGCGATCCCAGAAGCGCGGGCGGGCGATGCCGGTCGAGCGGTGCTTGCCCACGACCTTGCCCGCCTCGTCCTCGCCGGTGATCTCGTAGACGAAGAGGTCCTGGGTGACGATCACGTCGCCTTCCAGGCCGACCACCTCGGTGATGTGGGTGATGCGACGGCTACCATCGCGCAGGCGCGCGGCCTGGACGATGACGTCGACCGAGCCGACGATCATCTCCTTGATGGTCTTGGAGGGCAGGCCGTAGCCGCCCATGGTGATCATCGACTCGATACGGCTGATGGCTTCGCGCGGGCTGTTGGCGTGCAGCGTGCCCATCGAGCCGTCGTGGCCGGTATTCATGGCCTGCAGGAGGTCGAACGCCTCCGGGCCACGGACTTCGCCGACGATGATGCGTTCGGGACGCATCCGCAGACAGTTCTTGACCAGGTCGCGCATGGTGATCGCGCCCGAGCCTTCCAGGTTCGGCGGACGGGTTTCCAGGCGCACCACGTGCGGCTGCTGCAGCTGCAGTTCGGCGGCGTCTTCGCAGGTCACGACCCGTTCGGTGGGGTCGATGAAGGCGGTCATGGTGTTGAGCAAGGTGGTCTTGCCCGAGCCCGTACCGCCGGAGATGACGATGTTGCAGCGGCAGGCGCCGATGACGCCCAGGACCCGCGCCCCTTCCGGACTGATGGAGGCGAACTCCACCAGGTTCTTCATGGTCAGCTTGTCCTTCTTGAACTTCCGGATGGTCAAGGTCGGACCATCCAGAGCCAAGGGGGGCGCGATCACGTTGACGCGCGAGCCGTCGGGCAGGCGGGCGTCGCAGATCGGCGAGCTTTCGTCGACGCGGCGGCCGACCTGGCTGACGATCCGCTGGCAGATGTTCATCAGCTGCAGATTGTCGCGGAAGCGCACGTTGGTCAGCTGGACCTTGCCGCCCACTTCGATGAACACGCGGTGCGCGCCGTTGACCATGATGTCGGCGATGTCGTCGCGGGCCAGCAGCGGCTCCAGCGGGCCATAGCCGAGGACGTCGTTGATGATGTCCTGAACCAGGTGCTCCTGCTCGGAGACCGACATCGAGACGTTCTTGATCGCCACCAGTTCGGCGACGATGTCGCGGATTTCCTCGGCCGCCTGCTTCTGGTCGAGCTGGGCCAGCTGGCTCAGGTCGATGGTGTTCAGCAGGGCGTTGAAGATCGTGGTCTTGGTGGCGTGGTAGTAGTCGCTCTGCTCACGGACGATGTTGGTCGTCTGGGCGGCGGCGACGCCTTGCGCGGCGCGCAGCTGGTCGAGACCGACCGTGGCCTTGGGCGCGGCGGCGCCCTTGGCGGACGGGCTGTTGACCTTGGGGGCCGGCGCGGTCGGGGCGGGCGCGGCGGCGGCGGGCTCGACCCGCTGCGGACGCGTGGCGATGGCCGCGCCGCCCGCCGGGGCGGGGGGCGGCGCCTTCTGTTCGGCGGGGGCTGACTGATCGCGCTTGCCGAACATCTATTTCTTCTTGAACAGGCCCGAGAGCACGGAAGACTTTTGCGAGGGCGGCGGCTCGCGGCGGCTGATCAGGCGGGCCAGGTGCTCCAGCCCCTCGGCGGCCTTCGACTTGGGCGCCACCTCGGCCAACATCTGGCCGTTGTTGGCGGCCATGCCGTAGGGCTTGGGGTCGAACGGCAGCACCAGCGAGGGCTGGACGCCCAGGGCCTCGCCGAAGTCCTTGACCGGGATCTCCGGACGGCCGGGCACGCCGACCTGGTTCAGCACCAGGCGCGGCGGCACGTCGTTGGGGCGCGAGCCCTTGACCAGGTCGATGATGTTCTTGGCGTTGCGCAGGGACGCGAGATCCGGCGTGGCGACCACGACCAGGTCGTCCGAGCCCACCAGCACCCGGCGCGAGGCCGCGTTCCAGACGTGCGGGATGTCCAGCACCACGAAGGGCGCGGCGCCGCGAATCTTCTGGGTCACTTCCTCATAGGCGTCGGCGCCGAACTCGTAGTCGTCGTCCAGCGAGGCCGGGGCGGCGAACAGCGACAGGCGGTCGCCGCAGCGGACCATCATCCGGTCCATCAGCACCGGGTCCAGGCGGTCGGGCTGGCTCAGCGCGTCCAGCACGCCCTGCAGCGGGTCCTGGTTGAAGTCGAGGCCGGCGGTGCCGAAGGCCAAGTCGAGGTCGACCAGCACGGTGGCGGTCTGCATCTTCTCGGCCATGGCCCAGGCGAAGTTGTGCGAGAGCGTCGAGGCCCCCACCCCGCCCTTGGCGCCGACGAAGGCGATCTGGCGGCCGATGAACGGCGCGGACGGGTCGGCATAGAGGCCGCCGACGGCGCGGATCACCTGCAACGGACCCAGCGGCTGGGTCAGGTACTCGCTGACCCCGCGACGCATCAGCTCGCGATAGAGGGCGATGTCGTTGGTCTGGCCCAGCACGACGACCTTGGTGCCCGGGTCGCAGACCTGGGCCAGGCTGTCGAGCAGGTGCAGCAGGCGCTGGGCGCTGTCATTGGTCTCGACCATGACCAGCGAGGGCGTCGGCTGGTTCTGGTAGTATTCGACCGCCGCTTCCAGGCCGCCGTCGCGGACGATGGTCGAGGCCCGGGCCATGCGGCGGTCCGCGGCGGCGTGCTCGACCATGGCCGCCGTTTCCGGACGGGCGCAGAAGGCGTGGATGGTGATGCGCGGGATAGCCGCGTCGCCCATGCCGCCGTCGGCGATGGGCTCGTGATAGACCGGCGCGGCCGGTGCGACCTCGGCGACGTCCAGATCGTGATCCTCATAGGCGGCGGCGACGGCCGGCTGCGGCGCGCGCTGCGGCTGGGATTGGGGCTGGACGGCCCGCGGCTGCTGTTGCGGCTGGGGGGCGCGTTGCATCTGGGGCTGGGCCGGACGCGGGGCCTGGGGCTGGACCTGAGCCTGGGGCGCCTCCGGGCGCGCCGGCGGGAAGTCGGCGAACGGGTCGTCGAAGCCGCCCACGGCGGGGTTCAGCGACGGCGGCGCGGACGCGCGCCAGGGATCGGACGCGCCGGTCGTGAACTCGTCGGCGGCGTCGAAGCCCAGATCGAAGGGGTCGTTGTCGGAGGGCCGCATTACGGGATCGCCTTCGTGAGCGTGGCGTTGCCCTGCTCATCCTTCTTGGAACTGGTCACATCGCCCTTGCGGTAGAGGCCCAGCACGTTGCCGCGACGGCCGGTGTCGGGCGGCGTCATGTCGCGCGGCCGGACCAGGTCCTCGGGATTGGCGACCTGGGCCGCCAGGTTGGCGGCGATGGCGCAGCCGAAATTGTCATAGGCGGTGTTGTTGCGGGTGGCGGTCAGGTTCTCCCACCGCTCGCCGCATCTGATCTTCTCGGCCTCGTAGCGGAGGAAGCCGACGCGGATGGTGGCGTCGTCCGGACCGGCCGGGGTGAAGCCGACGACCCGCACGCGCGAGCCCGCCGCGCCCAGGGTGATCAGGCGATCGCGGATCTGGGTGGCCATGGCGCCGGCGTCGTTGGGCGTGGTGACGACCAGCTCGCGCGCCTCGGCGTCGAGCCAGCGGCTCACCAGGGCCTCCAGCGCGGCCGACTGGTTGGCCGACAGGCCCGTGGCGTGCGGAGCCAGCACGATCTCGTCCGGCGCGGAGGTGACCTTGATGCGGTCCATCCACTGCTGGGTGTCGGTCGCGGCGGTCTTCGACGGGCCCTCGTCGGGCGGCGTCGTGGCGCAGGCGGCGAGGCCCGACATGGCCAGGGCCACGAGGACGGTCTTGACGAAAGGCTTGTGCGTCATGGCGGCGTCCTACTCGATCACATAGCCGACGGGGCCCTGGTACGCGCGCCCCGCGTTGGCGCCGGCCGGCGCCTTGACCACCTTGTTGAGCCGGCCCAGCAGGACCGTGCTCATGTCGCTGGCGAACTCCAGGCCGTCGGCCGGCGTCTGCAGGTTCTGCGGACGGGTCGGGTCGACGATGTAGGGGGTGACGATGATCACCAGCTCGGTCTGGCCGTTCAGGAAGTCGCGCGACCGGAACAGCGAGCCCAGGATCGGCATCGAGGTCATGCCCGGCACCGAGTCGATGGTCTGCTTGGTGGTCTGCTGCAGCAGGCCGGCGATCATGAACGAGCCGCCCGAGGGCAGTTCGACCGTCGTCTCGGCGCGGCGGACCGACAGGCCCGGCACCACCAGCGTCGCGCTGGTGCCGTTGCTGAGCGAGAAGGCGCCCAGGTTGGAGAGCTCGGAGACCTCGGTCGAGATCTTCAGCGAGATGCGGCCGCCCGACATCACCACCGGGGTGTAGCCCAGGCCCACGCCGTACGGCTTGAACTCGATCGAGACCTTGCCGGTGTCGTCGTTGCCGGTCGGGACCGGGAACTCGCCGCCGACCAGGAAGTGGCCGGCCTCGCCGGACACGGCGGCCAGGTTCGGCTCGGCCAGGGTGCGCACCAGGCCCACCCGCTCGAACGCCTGGATCATGCCCTTGGCCGAGTTCAGGCCCGCGCTGCCGGCGGTGTTCTGGACCGTGGCGATGTCGCTCTCGCGGTCCACGGCCGGCAGGTCGTACTTGCCGGTCAGGGGGTTGTAGTGCAGCACCTGCGGCTGCTTGGTGGTGTCGCTCTGGTAGCCGCCGATCGCGCCGCCCAGCAGGCTGCCGTTGACGCCGAAGGTCGGGGTCAGGCCGAACTTGTACTGGGTCTCGCCCAGCTGGCCGAGCACCGCGTTCAGGTCGACGCCCAGCTGCTTGATGACGTTGCGCTGCACCTCGACGATGCGGACCTGCAGCATCACCTGGTCCTTGCCGGCGATGGTCAGCATGTTCAGCACGTTCTCCGGCTTGCCGGTGAACTGGGCGGCGATGCGCGAGACCGCGTCGGATTCCGAGGCGTTGCGGACGGTGCCGGTCAGCACGACGCTGTCGCGGATCGGCTGCACGTGGATCTTGGCGTCGGGCAGCACGCGCGACAGGGTGGTGGCCAGCTGCTCGACCGGCTGCACCACACGGATGTTCAGCGACACGATCCGGCGGCCGGCGGCGTCGAAGAAGGCCGCGTCGGTGACGCCCTCGGTCAGGCCCAGCACATAGACGCGGCGCTTGTCGCGCAGCACGGTGTCGGCCACCAGCGGGTTGGTGACCAAGAGGTCGCGGACGTCGCTGGGCAGCTCGATGATCGCCGACTTGCCCCGGACCAGCTCAACCGTCGCGGCGCTCTGGTCGGCGTTGAGGACGATGCGGGTCACCTGCTCGCCGACCGGCGGCGGCGGGGCCATCGGCATCGCCGGCAGGACCGGAGCCGGGGCCGGACGCGAGACGCGGGCGGCGGGGCGATAGACGTGCGAGCCGCCCACCGGACCGTCGGCGAAAGCCGGCGCGGTCGAGGACAGGCCCAGCAGGACGGCCAGATTGGCCGTCAGGATGCGGCGCTTGGGGTGCATGGCGACTTTCACCGGACGGCTCATGGACGCACCGGAACGCTGGTGGTCTGACCGCCGCGATTGATGCGGATGACGGGTTCTTCGGCGGCGGCGGGCGCGACGGACTTGGCGCCGGTCATGCCCGAGGGGCCGCCCAGGTCGGTATAGGCGCGCAGGGCCAGGGTGATCGGACCGCTGGCCTTGGCGCGGGCCAGGGCCTCGGCGTCGGCCGGGCCGACCTCGAGGGTGGCGGTGGCCGCGACGATGGACTTGGCGTCCTTTTCGGCGGAGGTCGATTGGTCCAGGGCCAGCACGCGGATGTTCTGCAGCACCGTCTCGGCGCGGATCGTCTTGTTGCCGCCGCCGGTCGGGCTGGCGTCCTGCAGTTCGCGGGTCGTCAGCACGTCGACGCGGTCGCCGGGCAGGATGAAGCCGCCGACCGCGGTCTCGGAGGTGACCGGCACGGCCATGGCGCGCTTGCCGGGGGTCAGGACGACGGACAGGTAACCGCCCTCGCCGCCGCGCACGATCTTGCGGTTGGTGATCGGCTCGCCGGTCAGGACGGGGTCGCGGACGATCGCGCCCTCGACGACCTTGGCGGGATCGCCGCCGATCATCTGGTCGGCGGCGCCGCTGACGGCGGCCTTGGCGGCCTCGACCTTGCCGTCGGGAGCGGCCGGGGCCGCGCCGTTGGTGATGAAGGCGCTGTTGATGGCGTCGGAGGGCCAGGCCTGCCAGGCGACGTCGGCGGCCACCAGGCGCGTGCCGATCGGCAGGTCGCGCTTGGCGACCAGGACCTGGGTCATGGGTTTGCCCGGCGCCGCCGGGGCCGCGGCGGCGGCCGGCGCGGCCGGCTTGCCGCCCAACGCGCGCTGCAGGACCACGGCCAGGCCGATGGCCGAGACGGCGGCGATCAGGACGATCAGGAGACGAACGGGGCTCATGGCGCGGGCTGAAACTCTAGGGGGAGCCGAGCGGCCGCCAATTCGGCGAGGCGCACGATTCGTCAGTCAGCCTTTCTGGCCACGTCCCATGCTCGCCTGTGCATGGTTAACGGCTGCTAAAAGTTTTCGCCGTTCGCGGAACGGAACACGCGGCAGGGTGTCGCGGGATGAGTCAGTGCGCGGCCGGGCTCAACTATAAGGAGTCTCAACCCAGGGCGGCGACGGCCAGGGCGCCTTGCGGGAAGGCCCAGAGGGCGCCGATGGCGATGGCGACGCCGTAGGGCAGGTCGCCGCCTTCCGAGCCCAGCTTGCGCAGCCAGGACGGCCCGCCGGCCACGGCCGGAGCCAGGTAGCCCGAGCGCAGGGTCAGGATGGCCAGGGTCAGGACGCCGCCCGCCAGACCGGTATAGACGAGGAACATGAAGGCGCCGGGCCAGCCCATCCACAGGGCGCAGACCGCGAACAGCTTGCCGTCGCCGCCGCCGATCCAGCCTGCGGCGAACATCCCCATTCCGAGGACGAGCGCGCCGACGCCCACGGCCAGGCACAGGCCGATCTGGGCCAGAGGCGCGCCGCAGATGAGCGCGGTCGGCAAGAAGGCCGCGATCAGGGCCAGCGAGATCCAGTTGGGGATCGTGTAGCTGGTCAAGTCCTTGAGCCCGCCCAGGATGGCCAGGATCGGGAAGATCAGCAGCAGCGGGATCTGGATGGCTTGCATGGTCTCGCGCCTTCTTAGGCTCGGTTGGGCTCGGTTCTGATCGCCCCATCTTGAGGCGTACGGGTGAAGTAATCGTTTCCCGCCAACGGGATGACGTCCGCCTCCACGCAAAGAAAAAAGGGCCGAGGCGTGAGCCTCGACCCTTCTTTTTTCGAGCGCGTAGTGCCTCGGATCAGGTGCCGCCAGCGGCCGAGACCTTACCGGCGATCGAGGTGAACTTGGCGTTCAGGTTGTTACCCAGCAGGGTGACGCCCGAGATGATGACGACGGCGATCAGAGCCGCGATCAGGCCGTATTCGATGGCCGTGGCGCCCGATTCATCCTTCAGGAAGCGAGTGACAAACTTCGTCATGTCTTGATCTCCTAAAAACCAAAGCTGGTTGATTTGAGGCTTCAAGCCGAACGACTTGGTCACCCCCGAAAACACGATCAATTTCGCCCACCTCACTTAATGGCCAGTAAACAGCGAATAGTTTCGCGTATTTTTCTTTTGGTTTATTTGTATTTACCGTTATTTGTTCTTAACCATGGGCGCGACAAACGAGCCCAATCCCTTCTGAATCAAGGACTTTCTCAAGCGGCGCTTGGACGCACGCAGTCGAGCTTTAGTCTTTTGTTGACCAAACAAAGTGATGCTGAGGAACATTCGGATCCCAGATCGGAAACCCCATGCGTCGCTTTTCGCTCGCCATCGCCACCGCGCTGACCCTCTCGGGCCCTCTCGCGAGCGCCCCCGCCAACGCCCAGACGGGCGCCCTGCCGGTCACGCCGGCCTCCGTCGAACTGCCGATCGGCCAGGGCGAGACCTCCTATGTGACCGTGGGCGGCGCGGTGCGCGACGTCGTGGTCGCCGATCCGGCGGTCGCCGACATCAGCATCGTCAACGAGCGCACCCTGCTGGTCATGGGCAAGCGCCCGGGTGTCACCGCCCTGATGATCTTCGGGGCCGGCGGCCGCACCCTGGCCGCGCGCCAGGTGGTGGTCTCGGAAGCCGGCGACAGCGGCGTGACCATCTATCGCGGCGTCACCGGCGCCGGCTATGCCTGCGCCAGCCGCTGCACCCGCGTGGCGGCCGCCGCGGCGCCGGGCGGCGCGGCCGCGGCCCCGACCGCCTCGGGCACGCCGTAAGCGCCCTCACACACGCCCTCACATACGCGGGCGCGCGTTCTCACTCCCGTTGGCCAGTCAGCCTAACCAGTTGGTAGGATCGCTCGACTAACCTGCGGGACGATCAATTCAGGGTCCGCGCGCCGCATGGCCTACAGCTTCATCCCCGTTCGCGCCCGACGTCGGCTGGCCCGCCTGGCCGGCCGCTTCACGCGCGCCGAGCAGGGGGCCACGGCGGTCGAGTTCGCCCTGGTCTTCATGCCGTTCCTGATGCTCATCTTCGCGATGATCGAGCTGGGCCTGGCGTTCCTGGTCTCGCTGCTGCTCGAGAACGCCATCATCGACGTGGGCCGCACCATCCGCACCGGCGAGGTGCAGACCACCGGCGGCACGTCCGCCACCTTCAAGACCGCCGTCTGCAACAAGATCGGGGTGATCGGCTCGATGAGCTGCGCCAGCGCGCTGCAGCTCGACGTGCGCACCTATGCCGACTACTCGGCCAGCAACAGCTCGTCGGCCGCGACCGGCACGGTGCCGACCACCATGCAGTTCAGCCCCGGCACGGCCGGCTCGATCGTGCTGATCCGCGCCTACTACACCTGGCCGCTGGTCACGCCGCTGCTGCAGACCGGTCTGCAAAGTTCCGGCGGCAAGCGGATCATCTACGCCGCCACCGCCTTCACCAACGAGCCGTACGACCCATGACCGCTCGCCCGCCCCGCGCCCTGAAGAAGACCTCGTGGAAGACGTTCTGGCGTGATCGCCGGGGCGTCACGGCCATCGAGTTCGCCCTGATCGCCCCAGTGCTGATCCTGATGTACTGCGGCTTCGCCGAGACGACCCAGGCCATGATGGCCCAGCGGCGTCTGTCGAACCTGACCTCGCAGATCGGGGACCTGGTGGCCCAGGGCACCCAGACCGGCCCGTTGAAGATGAACGACAACTTCAACATCGGGAACCTGATCATGGCGCCCTACCCGACGGCCACGCTGAAGATGTGCGTCTACAGCGTCACCTCGGACGACAAGGGCAAGGACACGGTCGCCTGGGTGCAGCCCAACGCCGCCGGTGCCGGCATGACCGGCTGCCCCGCCAAGTCGGGCATCACCGTCACCGACATCCCGGTCGGCGCGCTGCCGGCCAGCCAGAGCATCATCGTCGCCAAGGCCAGCTACGACTACACCTCGCCGATCAAGCTGGTCATGCCGACCACCATGACCTTCAAGCGCACCTACTATCTGCGCCCGCGCCGCACCGACGCGGTGGCCTGGATCACCACGCTCTAGCCAAGCGTTCCACCAGCGGGTGCGGCGCGAAGACGCGCTCGCCCAGCGTCGAGACGGGCCGAACGCCGATCAGGCTGTTGGTCAGGAACACGGCCTGCGCGCGGTCCAGCGCCTCGACCCCGGCCGCGACCTCCTCGACCGGCTCCAGCGCCAGCAGCCGCGCCCGGGTGATCCCCGCCAGCACGCCGCAGTCCAAGCGCGGGGTGAACAGCCGCCCGTCCTCGACCCAGAAGATGTTGGCCGCCGCCGCGCAGGCGATCTCGCCGCGATTGTTCAGCATCACCGCCTCGTCGACGCCGGCGGCCTTGGCCTCGGCTCGGGCCAGGACGTTGTCGAGATAGCTCAGGGTCTTGAGCCGCGAGGCCGGCGAGCCCTCGTTGCGGCGCGTGGTCGCGACGATCGCGCTTGCCGGCTCGACGACCGGCGCGGCCGGCGCGGCCGTGGCGAACAGGCGTGGCAGCGGCACGGCCGGCTGGTCCAGCCCACGTCCGCCCGAGCCGGCGGTCAGGGTCAGGCGGACCGCGAACCGCCCCTCCCCCGGCGTGGCGTCGCGCACCCGGCGCTCGGCCTCGGCGCGGACAAACGGCAGGTCGAGCAGCGCGCAGCCGGCGGCCATGCGATCGAGGTGGGCGGCCAGATGCGGCAGATCGCCGTCCGTCGCCAGCAGGGTCTCGAACAGGCCCTCGCCCAGCAGCAGGCCACGGTCGTTCTGTGGGATCATTCGGTCAGGGCCCTCTTCAGCGCGGCGATCTTGGCCTCGGTCTCCAGGCGCTCGCCATACGGGTCGCTGTCGGCGACGATCCCGGCTCCGGCGCGAGCCTCCAGCGTCCAGCCTTGGCCGTCCTCGACCAGACCGACTGTGCGGATCAGCACGCTGGAGTCGAACGCCCCGTCGAAGCCGGCCCAGAAAAGCGAGCCGCAATAGGGTCCGCGCGGCGGTTCCAGGCCAGCGATGACCTTCATCGCCTGGACCTTGGGCGCCCCGGTGATCGAGCCCGGCGGGAAACTGGCCCGCAGCAGGTCGGCGACGGTGCGGCCGCGGGCCAGCTGGCCCGACACCGTCGAGACCAGGTGATGGACGTTGGCGAAGCTCTCGACCTTGAAGAGCTCCGGGGCCTTGACGCTGCCCGGCGGGCTGACGCGCGCCAGGTCGTTGCGCATCAGGTCGACGATCATCAGGTTCTCGGCCCGGTCCTTGTCGCTGGCCAGGAGCTCGGCGGCGAGAGCGTGGTCCTCGACGGCGTCGCGACCCCGAGGCCGCGTGCCCTTGATCGGCTGGGTGACGATGGCGCCGGTCGCATCCACCTTCAGGAAGCGCTCGGGCGAGTTGGAGACCAGAGCCCGCCCCGGCAGGCGGAGATAGGCCGAGAACGGCGCCGGGCTCTGACCGCGCAGACGGGTGAAGAGGTCGAAGGGGTCAGCGCCGGCGGCCAGGCGTCCGGTCCAGGCGCGGGCGATGTTGGCCTGGAAGATCTCGCCGGCCAGAATGCGTGTGACCACCTCGGCGACGACGGCCTCGTAGGCTTCGCCGTCGGAGGCCGTGAGGTTCGGGCACAACGGGCCTTCGAAGGTTGGCTGGTCGGCCGAGGCGTCGAGCCAGGCCAGGGCGTCGCGGGCGCGGCCTTGGGCCTGAGCGTCGGTCTCGCCCCTTCCGACCGCGACGACCTGCCGCGCGTGGTGATCGAAGGCCAGCAGGGCCGGATAGCGGGCGCAGGTCAGGTCCGGCCAGGCGGTGCGGGGAAGGTCCAGCGCCTCGACATGGTCGCCCAGTTCATAGGCCGCCAAGCCCACGACGCCGCCCTGGAATGGCGGACCTTCGGGGACGGCCGGCAAGCGGGGGCCGAGCAGGTCGGTCAGCGCGGCGAACGGATCAGCGGCGACGTCGAACGTCTGATCCGGCTGCCGCAGCAGATAGGACCACCGCCCGCTCCCACCGGTGACCAGCGCGCAGGCATACGCCTCGTCCCGGAACGGGGCCAGCGCCCACACCGGCTCGCGCCAGGGGGCGGTGATGAGGGCGACGCGGCGCATGGGCGGGGTTTAGCAGGCGGAGCCGGCCCCCTCCACCGGCTTCGCCGGTCCCCCTCCCCCAAGAG
Source organism: Caulobacter sp. GW456-12-1-14-TSB4 (assembly GCF_059424195.1). Classification (NCBI taxonomy): domain Bacteria; kingdom Pseudomonadati; phylum Pseudomonadota; class Alphaproteobacteria; order Caulobacterales; family Caulobacteraceae; genus Caulobacter; species Caulobacter sp. GW456-12-1-14-TSB4. Next base: position 6,405 of record NZ_JBWKZF010000023.1, on the reverse strand, counting down.
GGGGAGGAGAGGGAAGGCCCGGGCGGGCAGCGCTTAGCTCTCCGCCCCGCTTGGGGGCGGACAGACCTGCGGAGCAGGTCAGGTGGGGGCTAGTGCTGAGTCTCCCGCTCGCCGCCCTTCACCGTGAACAACCCCACCAGCCCCAGGGCCAGCAGCCCCGCGATCGGGATGAAGCCCGCCACCTGGCTGGCGAACACCTTGGTCGCCAGGGCCACCAGCAGCGAGCCCAGCCACATGGTCGCCGTGCCCGACAGCGAGAACAGGCCAAAGAACGCCGCCATCCGGTCCGGCGGCGCCAGGCGCACCAGGAGTGTGCGGCTCGAGGCGTATTGCGCCGTGACGAACACCGCGATCAGCAGGCCCAGGCCTAGATAGATGATCTCCGGCAGGGTGCGGAACAGCGGACCGTTCCAGACGGCCGGGTGGGTCGCCGCGTCCCAGGTCCAGAAATAGAGAATCTTCTCGCGGCCCATGCCCAGCGTGCCCAGCAGCACCAGGATGCAGACCCCGACCTCGACCTGGATCGCCCGGCGCGGCCCCAGGGTCTTGTCCAGCCACGGCGCGATCAGCCCGCCCAACACGCCGAAGATCGACAGCGAGATGCCGTAGGCCAGCATCTCCAGCTCGCCCCACTTCATCAGGCCGGCCGCGAACAGGCCGCCGAAGATCAGCAGCGCCGTCATGCCGTCGCAGTACAGCATCCGCGCGCCCAGGAACTTGGCGACGTCGGCATGGCCCTTGAGGTTGCCGAAGGTGTCGAGGATCAGCCGGATCCCCTCCTTGATCGACGCGCCCAGCGAGACGCCGGTGCGGGGGGCGTCGCGGGTCCACAGGAAGAACGGGATCGCGCCCAGCAGCATGACGGCCGCCGACAGCGGGCCGACGATGCGGCTGGGCTCGTGCTCGGCCTGGTTGAGGCCGAACAGCGGGGCGCTGGGCACGAACGACCAGGGCACCAGGCCCGGGAGCACGAAGGCCCACATCACGAAGATCAGCAGGGACACCGACAGGCCGTTGGCGAGCGCATAGCCCAGGCCCGACAGCACCGGCTCCTGGCCCTTCCCCGCCGAGCGCGCCAGCAGCGAATTGTTGAGCACGTCGCCGCAGTTATAGGCCACGCCCAGGACGATCAAAGCCAGGCCCACCAGATCGACCGGCAAGCCGCCGGGCTTGGCCAGCCACAGGGCGAACAGCAGCGGGGCCATGATCGCCAGGATCCCGGCCATGAACGGCTTGCGCGGCCCGTACCGCTCGATCGAGGCGCCCAGGATCGGCGCCAGGGCGGCGGTCAGCAGGCCATAGACGGTGGAGATGTCGGCGACGGTCGCCTGGCCCTTGACCGGATCGCCGACCAGCACCCGCGAGAAGTACGGCGAGAAGACGTAGATGGTGACCAGGATGACGTACGGATCGCGCGAGCCCTGGTGCAGGATCCAGCTGAGCGCGCTTCGGGAGAGCTTCTGTTTGGGCGCGGGGACCAGTTCGTCCTCGGCCACGACTTCGCTCAAGCCCGGAGGGGCGCCCGCCAACTCGCTCATACCGCACCCTGATGACGCCTGGCCCTCTGGTGGGGCCGTCGGGTGAGGCTGGACCTTAAACGGGCGTTTGTCACCTCCCCACCTTGTCATCCCGGCCGAAGCGAAGCGTAGAGCCGGCACCCAGGGGGTGACGAAGCGCTGCGCGCGCCGCCCCTGGGTCCCGGACAAGCCCTGCGGGCTTTCCGGGATGACAAACGTGAGTGGCGATTAGAGCAGAATATGAGCTCTGACAGCTTCCCGCGTCGCCGCATCGATCCCCACCGCCTGCTCCAGATACCCGTCCAGCCCCCCGTGCGCGGCCTTGATCACCTCGAACGCCGCCGCCAGGTACCGCGCCTCGACGCCCATGGCCGCGCGCATGGCGGCTTCGTCCGGGCGGCGGCCGGTCATGCCCTGGATGTGGTCCATGAACATCGCCCCGCGCCGGTCGAAGCGGGTGGGGTCGTTGGTCAGCAGGTAGTCGTCGATGACATCGTCGTCGCTCACCCCGGCGATGTGGTGGGTCAGGGCGGCCAGCACGCCGGTGCGGTCCTTGCCCGCCGCGCAGTGGATCAGGGCCGGGCCCTTGCCTTCCGCCAGCGCCAGGAAGTAGCGGCGGAAGAGGTCGATGTGCCGTTCCTTGAACGGCAGGCGACGGTAGTACTCGTCCATGTAGTCATGGACGGTCTCGACGGTCAGGTCGGTGCTGGTGATGAACTCCAACCAGGGATCGACGCCGGTGACGCCCAGGTCGTTGTCGATCACCTGGGCCGCGAAACCCGTCCAGCGGCGCGAGGGCGAACGCTCGCGCTCGTTGGGTCGGCGCAGGTCGACCAGGGTGACGATGCCCATCGCCGCCAGGGTTTCCAGGTCGGCGTCCGTCGCCTCGGCCTGGTGGGCGGCGCGGAACAGCACGCCCCTCTTCAGGCGCCCCTCGCCCGCGGCATAGTCGCCGAAATCGCGGAAGTTCTCGACGCCTTGGAGGGGGATGTGTCTGGTCATGCAGGAGCGTCTAGCGCTCCCGCGCGACATTGGCGAGACCGCTGGGCTATTCCGCGAACGGCCCCTCCATGATCCGCTCGACCCAGGACGTGGCCGCATAGCCCTGCACGAACCGCTCGCCGAAATCGCGGACGAAGTTGTCGTAGTTGGCCTCGGGCGCCGTGCGGGCCAGGTGGCAGGCGCAGGTCTTGAAGGCCTGTTTCATGTCCAGCCGCGGCAGGGCCTCGACGATGGCGTCGATCTCGGCGGGCGGGAAGCTGGCGTGGTCGGGCGCGCCGAAGTCGACGCCGATGCCGCGCGCGCACAGCGAGACCTCGGCCTCCTTGAACACCCCGATCGACGGGGTGGCGTGCAGGGCGACGCCGTCCCAGACCAGCTGCGCGCGGCGGTCGTCGAAGCCCTGCTCGCGGGCGAAGCTCATGGCCAGGTTGGCCCCGTTGACCTCGAACCGATGGGGACCCTCGCCGTGCGGCGTCAGGCCCAGGTCGTGGAACAGCGTCGCCACGGCCAGCACCTCGGCGTCATAGGCCAGGCCGCTGCGCTCGGCGACCTGGACGGCGAACACCCACGAGCGGACGACGTGGTTGAACAGCACCGCCGGCATCAGTTGGCGGACATGCTCGAACGCCCGGACGATCACCGGCGTCTCGGGCAGGTTGGGAAAGCGGCCGCGAAGCGCGTCGTAGCGCGGCGATGAGATGTCGGACATGGCGAGGCTCCTGCCGCCCGAAGGCCGTTCGCCTTCTTTCGGGGAGATAGTTCTCCGACCCGCTGGTATGGATCGGCGGAACCGACAATCACCAAGGCGAAAGCGACAAATGGCGCGTCCGGACCAGCCCGCCGAGGTGGCCCTGCTGCTGCACCCGCAGGTGCAGATGGCGGCCGTCCACGGGCTGACCGACCTGTTCGCCTTCGCCGACGACCTGGCCCGCAAGCCGCCCGGCGCGGCGGGACCCTTGATCCGCCTCTCGCACTACAGTCTGGCCGAGGACGGCGGGGTGCGGCGCGGCTTCGACAGCGCGCCAGGCCCGGACGGCGAGCCTCTGATCGTCATCGTGCCGCCCTGCCACGCGCCGCCGACCCGCGACGCCTCGACCGAGCGGCTGGCGGACTGGCTGCGCGGTCGCGAGGCGGCCGGCGCGACGCTGGCGGCGGTGTGCGGCGGCACGTTCCTGCTGGCCGAGACCGGCCTGCTGGACGGGCGGCGAGCCACGACGCACTGGGCCTTCGCCAACGCCCTGGCCGACCGCTTTCCCGCCGTCACGGTCGATACCGATCCGCTGGTCATCGACCATGGCCGCGTGCTGACCGCCGGCGGCATGATGGCCTGGATGGACCTGGGCCTGACCCTGGTCGAGCGCCTGCTGGGGCCCGCCGCCATGGTCGAGACGGCGCGGTTCATGATGATCGACCCGCCCAGCCGCGAGCAGCGCTACTACAGCGCCTTCTCGCCCCGCCTGGATCATGGCGACGACCCCATCCTGAAGGTCCAGCAACACCTCCGGACGCCCGAGGCTCAAGGCCTGCCCGTCACGGCCCTGGCGCGCCTGGCCGGGCTGGAGGAGCGCACCTTCACGCGGCGCTTCGCCAAGGCCACGGGCCTGAAGCCCAACGCCTATCAGCAGCACCTGCGGATCGAGCGGGCTCGGGCCCTGCTGGAGAGCGCCTCGCTGAATGTCGACAAGGTGGCCTGGGATGTCGGCTACAGCGATCCGGCGTCGTTCCGGCGGGTGTTCGCGCGGATCACCGGCCTGGCGCCGGGCGTCTACCGCCAGCGTTTCGGCCGCGCCGGCGCCTGATCCCTATCGCCGCAGCAGCGGCTGGATGCGGTCCTGCAGCGGTTGGTCGACATAGGTGTGGAACAGCCAGGCGAAGCCGTAGGCGATCGGGAAGCCGGCCAGCCACATCAGCCACTGCCAGCCGATGCCGATCGGCACGGTGTCGATCAGCGCGTGGACGGCGCTCCAGTAGATCACGCCGACGAAGATGTGGGTGATGAACAGGGCGAAGGACAGCTTGGCGCCCTCCTCGATCCACTGGCGGGGATGCCTGACCGGCAGGCGGCCGGCGCCCAGCACGATCATGGCGATGGCCAGCAGCGACGGGGCGTCGAACATCCAGGTGTCGGGCAGGGCGTAGCGGTCCAGCGGCTGGGTGATGACCAGCAGGGCCACGCCGCCCCACAGCAGCGCCTTGGCCGCCGTCTCCGAGGGCCAGCGCATGTCGACCGCGCGGGCCAGGCAGACGCCCAGCACGAACAGCGGCAGGGCGCGCACGACGCCGTACTGGAACTGCAGGTCCGGCAAGGCGTGGTGGAAGACGTGGCGGGCGATCACCTCGAACACCCCCAGGATCGCCGCCGCGCCCAGCGGCAGGACCCAGGCGTGGCGCACCTTGCTGACCGTCTTCCAGAAGACCGGGAACAGGGCGTAGCAGACGATCAGCGCCGACAGCGACCAGCTGGGCAGGTTCCAGCCGTCGCTGGTGAAGCCCCAGGCATGGACCAGGAAGGCCTGGGCCGGCAGCTGATCCCAGGCGAAGCGGCTGGGCTTGTGGGCGTCGGTGCCGACGGTGTTGAGGATCAGGACCAGCACGGCCAGGAAGCCCAGCACCACCAGGTGCCCCGGCCACACGCGCCCGGCCCGGCGCATCCAGAAGCGCAAGGGGCTGACCCGCCCGCTCAGCACCGAGCCGCCATAGGCCCGGCCCAGCACATAGCCGCTCAGCATCAGGAAGAAGTCGGTGGCCAGGAACCCGCGCGAGAACACCTGGCCGAAGCGCTCGATCCGCATCGGGCTCTCGGCGCCGTAGTGGTAGACGACGATCAGCAGCGAGGCGAGGAAGCGCAGGAAATCCAGCGCGCCGCCCCGCACGGCCTCTTTGTCGGGGCGTTCCAGGACGACCGCGGCTTGCGGTTCGTCGGCGTCCGGGACTGGATCGGGGGAAAGCGGAGCGGTCACGGGTCCCGCCATAACAAAGGCGTCGCGCCCGGAAAAGCCGTCTCCGGAAGGTCGTCTTGCGGTATGGCGTCACGGCCACTATCTGCAACTTCTACTGTTTCCAATAGGTTCCGCCATGTCCCGCATGCCCGTCCTGTTCGTCGGCCACGGCTCGCCGATGAACGCCATCGACGACAACGCCTGGAGCCGCGACTGGCGCCGGCTGGGCGACACCCTGCCGCGTCCCAAGGCCGTGCTGATGGTCAGCGCCCACTGGGAGACGCGCGGCGCCTCGGCGGTGAGCAGTTCGGCGGCGCCCGAGACCATCCACGATTTCGGCGGCTTCCCGCAGGCGCTGTTCGACGTCCAGTACCGCGCGCCGGGCGATCCGGCGCTGGCTGGGCGCGTGGCGGAGCTCTTGTCGCCGGACGTGGTCGTGCAGCACCCGACGCGGGGCCTGGACCACGGCGCCTGGGGCGTGCTGAAGCCGATGTATCCGGACGCCGACGTGCCGGTGGTGCAGCTCAGCATCGATCGTGGGCGGGACAACCGCTGGCACTACGAGGCCGGCCGTCGTCTCGCGGCTCTGCGGGACGAGGGCGTGCTGATCATGGGCAGCGGCGACATCGTCCATAACCTGCGGGCCGCCGATTTCCGCCGGCCCGAGGCGCCGGAGTGGGCGGATCGGTTCAATGAGAATGCCAAGGCGCTGATCGCGGCGGGGGATCATGATCCGCTGATCGACTGGCGGAGCCTGGGCCCGGATGCGGAGATCTCGATCAACAGCGCCGAGCATTATCTGCCGCTATTGTATGTGCTCGGCGCGCAGGCGGCTGGCGAACCGGTGAGCTTCTTCACCGATGATGTGTTCGCGGCGATTTCCATGACGGGCGTGAAGGTCGGCTGAGGCAAACTCCCTTCCCCCTTGATGGGGGAAGGGTCGGGGA